>LFSY01000136.1:0-41850 GCA_001512865.1 Rikenellaceae bacterium DTU002
GCTGTTGAAGCCATCCTCAACATGGAAGGTCTGAGGGCTGTTGTGCTGGAGACCTACGGACAGGGGAATGCTCCCTCCGTGAAATGGTTGCTGGACCTGCTTGCGGGTGCCGTCGGAAAAGGGATCATCGTGCTGAACGTCACCCAATGTCCGGCCGGAAGTGTCTCAATGGAATCATATGCCTGTGGAACAAGACTTAAGGAGGCCGGAGTTTTGGGCGGACATGACATGACAACGGAAGCCGCCGTAACCAAAATTATGTTATTAACAGGACAATATAATGACAATGAAAGGGTTAAATATTTTCTTTCACAATCTTTAAATGGCGAATTTTAATTCACATGTTTGGATTAAAACTTTTTTCAGTAACTTGCGCTGCTTTTTAATGATTGTCATTGAAGGAGAGGTGGCCGAGTGGTCTAAGGCGCGCGCCTGGAAAGTGCGTAAACTCCAAAAGGGTTTCGCGGGTTCGAATCCCGCCTTCTCCGCCGGTTTTTATTTGAAAACGTTTGATAACTATAAATTCTTAACTCTAATTATTCAACAGAAATGAAAAAACTTTTCGTATTTTTGGCAGTCCTTGGGTTCATTACCATCTCTGCTCAGTACGCAGTCGCACAAACAGCTTCCCCGGCAGGTGAAACAGAACAGGTTGAAATACCCGTTCACCAGCAACTCAAGACCAAATTCATTGAAGGCGGTCCCGGTTTTATGGCAATCATTCTGCTCTGTCTGATATTCGGACTTGCACTTGCAATTGAACGTATCATTTATCTGTCACTGGCCGAAACCAATACCGCAAAACTGCTGAACAAGGTGGAAGATGCCATGAAAGACGGTGGTATCCCCGCTGCTATGGAAGTATGCCGGAACTCGCGCGGACCTGTAGCCAGCATTTTCTACCAGGGACTTTCCCGTGCCGACCAGGGTCTGGAAGTTGTGGAAAAATCAATTACCTCTTACGGTTCCGTACAGATGAGCCAGTTGGAAAAAGGGCTTACCTGGATCCAGTTGTTCATTGCCATTGCCCCTATGTTGGGATTTATGGGAACGGTTATCGGGATGATCGGGGCATTTGATGCCATTGAGGCTGCCGGAGACATTTCCCCCAACATCGTTGCCGGTGGTATCAAGGTCGCTCTTATCACAACTGTATTCGGTCTTGTCGTGGCCATCATCCTTCAATTGTTCTACAACTACCTGATCGCCAAAATTGACGGCATTGTCGTAAAAATGGAAGATGCTTCCATCGCAATGATTGACATTTTGGTTAAATACGAAAAATAAGAAGTTGCAATGAAGAAAATTTCAAAAATAACCGTATGGGTACTCTTCGCAATCAGTATCATTCTCACCGTGTTGTATGTGCTCAACATTAAGGGAGATAGTCTGGATGCGTGGACCTACACCTATCTGAACTGGGCCTATGTTATGGTCGGCCTGTCCGTTCTCCTAATAATCCTGTTGCCGATTCTTACTTTCAGGCAAAGGACGGTTAAGGTGAAATCCTTGTTGCTGATCCTGGCGATCGCCGTAGTGCTGGTCGGAGGCTCATACCTTCTGGCCCCGGGAACGCCCGTGACGATGGCAACCGGTGTGGTCAAGGAAGGAACGGTAGTTAAAATTACCGATACAGCCCTCTATATGACATACATCCTTATTGCATTTTCGGCCATTGCCATTATCGGTGGTTCTGTCTATAATGCCCTGAAGAAAAACTAATCCAGTAAACTTTAAATTATTATGGCAAGACCAGCAGGTGACATTAATGCAGGCTCAATGGCAGATATCGCTTTCCTGCTGCTGATATTCTTTCTTGTTACCACCACTATGGATGTTGAGACCGGTATCCAACGCCGTCTTCCTCCCATGCCTGATGAAAACCAGCAAACAGAGGTTGAACAGATCAACAAACGTAATATAATGGTGGTACTGATCAATAGTAGCGACCGCTTGTTCGCAAGAGGGCAGGAAATGCACATCACCATGCTCAAGGATAAAGTCAAGGAATTCCTGACCAACCCGGCCAATCTTCCCGATATGCCGGAAAAACGTGAAAAGGAAATCGAAGGCTTTGGAACCACCATGGTTTCCCGTGCTGTTGTATCTCTGCAGAACCACCGCGGCACTTCCTACAATGCTTACATCCAGGTACAGAATGAACTGGTTAAGGCGTTTAACGAAGTCCGCGACGAGTTTGCAATGCAGCACTTCGGAAAGAAATACGACTCCCTGGAAGAGGATCAGCAACGTATCGTGAGAGATGCCGTTCCGCTGAACCTTTCTGAAAGGGAACCCAGCGAAGTTAAATCAAGAAGAAGATAGGAGGAGTCAATTATGGCAAAATTCAAAACAAAAACAGGAAAGGAATTGAAACCCCTGAATACCGCCTCACTCCCTGATATCGTATTCATGCTGCTTTTCTTCTTTATGATTTCCGTGAGTTTCCGTCAGACAGAACGTGTCGTTACCGTCAGACTTCCCGAAGCTACCGAAATAGCAAAACTGGACCGCAAGGACCTCGCAAGCTATATCAACATAGGGACTCCCATCCCCGCTTACCAGGGACAATACGGAACAGATGCACGTATTCAGCTGAACGATTCATTCAGCACCATTGAAGATATACGTGACTTCATTGCGGCTTCACGTGAATCGATGCCTGAAGGAGATCGTCCGTTAATGACTATTGCCCTGAAGGTAGACGAAAACGTGCATATGGGTATAGTAACTGATGTAAAACAGGAACTCCGCCGTACTTCAGCCTTGAAGATCATGTACTCGACACGACGTAAAGCAGAACAGCACAATTTCTGAAAAGTCAGTGCAAAAAGGAAAAGCCGCATAGTTTTGCGGCTTTTTTTTTATCTTTGTGTTTCACTTAAACACGTGCAATTATGAAACTATTATCCGCCGTTTTGGCTTTTATTGCGATACTGGGATGCCAAAAACCCGAATCACATGCAAAATTTGTTTTTTATTTTATTGGTGACGGGATGGGACTTGCACAGGTATCTCTTGCCGAGGCTTATCTGGCCGACAGCAAGGGCAAGATCGGCTCTGAAGCCCTTAGTTTCACTCAATTCCCGGTCCTTGGTACTGCAACCACATTCAGCGCAAGCAATATTATCACCTGTTCTTCTGCCGCAGGGACAGCTCTTGCAACAGGAGTGAAAACCAACAACGGCATGCTGGGCGTAACTCCCGACACCCTTGACCTGGAAGCTATTACCTACAAGATCAGGGATGCCGGCTATAAGGTTGGGATAACCTCTACCGTAACTCTTGACCATGCCACTCCCGCTGCTTTTTATGCCCATTCCGCTTACAGGAACGATTATTACCATATTGCCGTTCAATTGCCGGAAACCGGTTTTGATTTTTTCGGGGGAGGCGGTTTTATCCAGCCCGAAGGAAGGGAGAAAGACCGTACCTCGGTCATTACGCTTATTGAAGATGCCGGGTATTCCATCGCATATGGAATGGAAGCTTTTGAAGAATCCCGTAACGCCCAGAAAGTCGTATTGCTGCAGGATAAAAGCAAAAATTACCTGGATGCCCTGCCCTACGCCATCGACCGTAAAGAAGGCGATATGACACACGAAGACATTGTACGGGCCGCCGTTGAATTCCTTGAAAATGAAAACGGATTCTTTCTGATGAGTGAGAGCGGACGTATAGACTGGGCTGGACATTCTAACGACGGTAAAACGGCTATCCTGGAAACCCTGGATCTGGATGAGGCCGTACAGGTTGCCGTTGAATTTTCACGCAAACACCCGGAACAGACACTGATCGTTGTCACCGCAGATCACGAAACGGGAGGTCTGTCACTGGGATGGGAAAGTCAGTACAACATGTATTTTGACCAGCTGGCCGGACAAACTGCCTCCATAGACAACGTCCTCGCTTCAAGAGACAGGGATATGGTGCTCAACATCAGGGAAATGAACAAGAAATCGCGTATTGGCTGGACTACTTCTTCGCACACCGGTATCCCTGTTCCCGTATATGCCATGGGGACAAACAGCCATCTTTTCTCGGGCAGGATGGACAATACCGATATTCCCAAAAAGATCTGCCAGGCGATGGGCATTGCGTTTTAACGCATAAAACCATTCATTCGTCGGGTGAACACTGTGTGTTCACCGATTTCCTGTTGTATTGAAAGATATCTGCCTTTATTTTTGCGGCATATCAATTAAATCTTTATCCATTATGGAAATTTTAGACAAACAGGAACAGGATGTCGACAGAAGACCTGAACATAAAAAAAATGTTTCAGGAGGTATCGTTGTCGGGCTTATCTTTATCATTGCAGGTATCGTATTGATCTTTTCGAATGCCGGTTGGATCTCCTCCGGACTACGACGTGTGATACTTTCATGGCAGATGCTGCTCATAGCTATCGGTTTGGTTTCACTGGCCAGAAAACAATTCACACAGGGAATCATCTTATTGCTTATTGGTGTCTTTTTCATTTTGCCCCGCATCGGGTCCCTGGGATTGGTCCCAGGTTTTGAATGGTTCACGCGGTTCAATTGGGGAAATATGTGGCCATTGGCCCTTGTAGCTGTGGGGATACTGATCTTTACCAAATCCAGAAGAGGTGAATTCCCGGGTGCGCATCACAGGTGTCGTCCCCACGGCCATACCGGCAGGGAAACCACCCGGTTTGACAACGGATACGTGGATTATTCCATGGTCTTCAGCGGGTCCGACAATGTTTTCCTGGAACCGGTATTCCGCGGAGGCACCATAGAAAGCGTATTCGGAGGAGCCACCCTGGATCTGAGAAAGACTACGTTACAGGAAGGCGTGTCGTACCTCAAAGTTTCTTCAGTTTTCGGAGGGATCACATTGTTTGTACCCGCCGAATGGAATGTTGAGGTTCAAAGTGAATCGGTATTCGGGTCATTCAAGGACAACAGACCTTTTACGGCCGATGTAGACAAGAATTCCAAGCTCATAATTAAAGCAGAATGTGTCTTTGGTGGTGGAGAGATCAGGTAAATACAGGATCACTGCAACGGCAGGCGTTGTCCTTCTGACAGGGCTCCTGTTTGCTTATTTGACCGGATCCGTCGTTTCTTTCACCTGGTATGAAATACTGGCCGACGGGATCATCATGGCTTTCTGCATGATGGTCCTGGGCCTTTTTACACAAAAAATGCATGCTTACGGCATGCCTTCCTACGTACAAAGTCTGATCTTCTGTGCCGGAATAACAGGGATCCCCGTGCTGGCCGTTTACCTGTACCTGGACCCTGTGCCTTTTCATCATTTTGCCCGTATCATTCCTTTACGCGTTTTTATTTCCGTTCTTATCTGCCTTGTTTTTTTGCTATGGAGAAAATCAGGACAAGTTCAGAAAAGGACCGCCTCCCCTCCCCGACAGCCTGCTGTAAATCCACCGGCTTCCCGGGACTATCCGGACAAAGTACTTGTCAGGACCGGAAACGGGATTAAGGTCATTCCGGCAGAAGAACTGCTTTATATTCAGGCAGACGGAGATTACATATGGCTGGTGACAGAAGAAGGAAAATGGCTGAAGGAGGAAACCATGAAACATCTTCAGGAAACATTGTCCCCCTCCGGGTTCGTAAGGATTCATCGTTCCTTCATAGTAAATGTTTCCAGGATAAGCCGCATTGAACGGTACGGCCAGCAACAACTTATCGTTCTGACAAACGGCGAGTCCGTTCGGATCAGCGCATCGGGATACAGAACGCTCAAGGAAGCTCTTGGTTTTTGAGACCGGATTTTGTTTTTTGCTTACCTTTGCAAAAAAAAGAAATGGACTACAAGATCAAAGATTCCGGACTGGCCGTTTTCGGAAGAAAAGAGATAGATCTGGCTGAACGGGAAATGCCGGGACTGATGGCTTTACGGGCCCGGTACAAAGACCAGCAGCCTCTGCGTGGGGCACGCATTACCGGAAGCCTCCACATGACCGTACAAACCGCAGTGCTTATTGAGACACTCAAGATGTTGGGCGCCGATGTACGTTGGGCGTCCTGCAATATTTTTTCAACCCAGGATCATGCGGCAGCCGCGATAGCTGAAGCCGGCACTCCTGTGTTTGCCTGGAAAGGTGAAACGCTGGAAGAATACTGGTGGAGCACCTTGCAGGCCTTGTCTTTCCCCAACGCCCCGGGCCCTCATTTGATTGTTGATGACGGTGGTGACGCCACACTGTTGATTCACAAAGGAGTTCTGGCAGAAAAAGACAACACCACGCTGGATGCGATGGATGGCAGTACCGAAGAAAAAGTAATCGCCTCCCTGTTGCGTAAAACGCTCAGGGAAAAACCAGGCATGTGGGCACGTATGGCCGAAGGCATGAAAGGCGTAAGCGAAGAAACAACAACCGGAGTACACCGGCTTTATCAGATGTTCGAAAAAGGAGAGCTGCTCTTTCCTGCGATCAACGTGAACGATTCGGTTACCAAATCAAAATTCGACAATCTCTACGGTTGCCATGAATCTCTCGCAGACGGGATCAAACGGGCAACTGATGTAATGATCGCCGGCAAAGTCATTGTCGTGTGCGGATACGGAGATGTGGGCAAAGGGTGCGCCCGGAGTATGCGATCCTACGGAGCCCGGGTCATCGTTACTGAAATTGATCCCATCTGTGCCCTGCAGGCGTCTATCGAAGGGTTTGAGGTAAGGAAGCTGGAGCACTGCCTGGAGGAGGGACGCATATTTGTGACAGCTACCGGAAATTGCGATGTCATCAGGCTGGAGCACATGAAAAAAATGCGGGATCATGCGATTGTCTGCAATATTGGTCATTTTGACAACGAAATACAGGTAGAGGCGCTTGACAAATACCCCGGGATCAAAAAAATCAACATCAAGCCTCAGGTAGATCAGTATGTGTTTCCCGACGGACGTTCCATCATCATGCTTGCCGAAGGCCGCCTGGTCAACCTGGGATGTGCCACAGGTCATCCCTCCTTTGTGATGAGCAATTCCTTTACCAACCAGGTGCTGGCACAGATCAGTCTCTGGAACACACAACACAAACTGGGAGTCTACCAGCTCCCGAAGATACTGGACGAAGAAGTGGCCCGGCTGCATCTGGATTACCTGGGGGTTGAACTGACGACACTGAATCAGAAACAGGCAGATTACATAGGGGTTCCGGTTGAGGGGCCCTTCAAACCGGATTATTACAGATATTAATCACCATGACAGAATCACGTACCAAGATCATTGACCTGCTTAAGATGCCAGCCGGTGGAACCGTACAGGTAAAAGGATGGGTCCGCACAAAAAGAGGAAATAAAAGCATTGTATTTATTGCCCTCAACGATGGTTCAACCATCCATAACGTACAGATAGTGTACGATATGAACGTATTCAGCGAAGAAGAATTACGACCGGTGACAACAGGCGCCTGCCTGAGAGTCAGGGGAGAACTGGTCCCTTCATTAGGAACTGAACAGTCCGTTGAGATCAGGGCAGAGGAAATGGAGATATACGGAACAGCAGACCCTGCAGCTTATCCTTTACAAAAAAAAGGACACAGCATGGAATTCCTCCGGGAAATTGCCCATCTCAGGCCCAGAACGAACACTTTTGGGTGTATTTTCAGGATCAGGCACGCCATGGCTTATGCCATACATAAATATTTTAACGACAAAGGGTTCGTATACCTCCATACGCCCATCATTACAGCCTCTGACTGTGAAGGAGCGGGAGCCATGTTCCAGGTGACCACCCTGGATCTTAAAGATCCCCCCAAAGGGAAAGACGGTTCAGTGGATTTTTCAAGGGATTTCTTTGGCCGGCAAACCAGTCTTACGGTAAGCGGGCAATTGGAGGGAGAGCTGGGAGCTATGGCTCTTGGCGAGATCTATACCTTCGGTCCGACGTTCCGGGCCGAGAACAGCAATACACCGAGACATCTGGCCGAATTCTGGATGATCGAGCCGGAAATGGCTTTTTACGACATCCATGATAATATGGACCTGGCAGAGGACTTCATCAAATACCTTGTCCGTTATGCACTGGAGAATTGCGCCCCTGACCTGCAGTTCCTGAACAACATGATAGACAAAGAATTGATCAAAAGGCTGGAAGGCGTATGCGATACGCAATTTGTCCGGCTCTCCTATACGGAAGGTATAGATATCCTTACAGGGAGCGGTCAGACATTTGAGTATCCCGTATCCTGGGGAATCGACCTGCAAAGCGAACACGAAAGATACCTGGTCGAAAAACATTTCAAACGACCCGTCATCCTGACCGATTACCCTAAAGAGATCAAGGCTTTCTACATGAAAGAAAATCCTGACGGAAAAACGGTAAGGGCGATGGACATCCTGTTCCCAAAGATTGGGGAGATCATCGGGGGTTCACAAAGGGAAGAAGATCTGGAAACCCTTGTACGGCGGATTCGGGAAATGAACATGTCTGCAGAAAACCTGGACTGGTATCTGGACACACGCCGATTTGGCACGGCCCCCCATTCGGGTTTTGGTCTCGGGTTTGAAAGATTGCTTCTTTTCATCACGGGAATGACAAATATCAGGGACGTGATCCCGTTCCCGCGAACCCCGAAATCCGCAGAATTTTAGTTATGTTGGTAATTGGCATTGCCGGTGGAACCGGTTCCGGAAAAACGACTGTTGTCAATAAGATCCTCGAACGTCTGGATCAGAAGCAAATAACGGTAATCCCTCAGGATTCCTATTACAAGGACAATTCCCATCTTCCTCTGGAAAAAAGACAGGAGTTGAATTTTGACCATCCTGAATCCATTGACTGGACATTGATGGTGGAACATCTCTTGCGTCTTAAGGCCGGCCTTCCCATAGAACAGCCCCTGTATTCGTACATCACCTGTACCCGGTCAAAAGAAACCGTTCACATTGAACCTACCCAGATCATCATCGTGGAAGGGATCCTCATTTTTACCGACCCGCCTCTTAGGGATTGTCTGGACATGAAGGTATTTGTAGACGCAGATCCCGATGACCGCTTATCCCGTGTCATATCAAGGGATATCATTGAAAGGGGACGATCGGTTAACAAGGTACTGGACCGTTACGAACGGACCGTTAAACCCATGCATCTTCAGTTCATTGAACCGACAAAACGCTATGCAGATATCATCGTTCCCCAGGGAGGGCACAATACGGTAGCCATCAACATGCTGATATCTACCATAGAACTGGCCCTGCTTACCAGGTAACCGTTGTCTGCCATGAAAAAGGAAACAAGAACAGGACTGTATCTTACCATCATCGTTCATCTAACGGCACTTATTGTGTTTTTGTCGTTTCAGATATCTTCCATGTTAAGAAAAGAGTCCTCTTTTGTTCTTGATTTCACACAACAGGAGGAATTGGAAGCGGAACAATACCGCGAACAGATGAGGGCCGAACTGAGTGCGGAGATCGATGACCTCATCTCGGGAATTCAGCGTCAGTCAAGAAATGTCGCGGTAGATGCCACCCGCAGGAATCAAAATCTGAAAGATGACCGTCACACGGATCCTTCGGAAGTCTACCAGGAGGCGGAAGCATTGCAGAAAAGACTGGATGCTGCCAGAAGAGAGGTGGAGGAACAGGGCGGTGATGAGGAAACAGCCCATCTGAGAGAGAACGAAAAAAAACAGGAAGCAAAACCATATACGGGTCCCGCTGTACTCGAATATACCCTTGAAGGGAGAAAAGCCATGAACCTGCCCATCCCTGTATACAAATGTCTGGGCGGGGGAGATGTGACAGTCGCCATAGAAGTCGACCGGAAAGGATACGTCAGGAAAGCCGCAATTATTGCCGGTTTTTCTTCCAGGGACAGGTGTTTGCAGGAATTTGCCATAAGAGCTGCCACACAAAGCCGTTTTACAGCATCCACCGAAGCCCCGGCTCTCCAGCCCGGTGAAATTGTATACCGTTTTATTCCTCAATAAGTATTAATTGTGTACTTTTGAATCGTGAATTCTAAGGAATATCAGGAAATAAAAGATTTGCTCGTACAACTATCCCGGAAAATCGATGCGTTGTATGGTGCGCCGCCGGCTCCTGACGGGATCAATGATTTTGAACTGGAGACTTTCTCTGAAAAGAGGACGACAAGCCCCGAAGAACAACTCCCGAAACCAGTCGGCAATCCCGTTTCTCTTTCCCCGGACGAGGCTCCTGCCATCCCTGCGGAAGGATCCGGTGACAGACCTGAACCCGGAACGGTTGGAGATCTGTTCACCGGTCTGGCACAACGCCCCACCCTGGCCGATTCCCTGGCTAAGAGCCGGAACAGGGGACCTCTCAGGGAAATCATTCCCCTTAACGACAAATTCCTTTATCTGAAAGTCTTGTTCTCGGAGGATCACCACTTGTACGAAAAAACCCTGTCTGACCTGCAATCCCTGCCAACCATGCAGGATGCGGAAAAATACCTTGCCCTGCATTTCCCTACATGGGAATTGTCTTCTCCCGCAGTACAAAAATTTCTCAGCAGGCTCGAAGATGTGTTCTAAACTTATCATAGTTCCTACTCCGATAGGGAACCTGGAAGATATTACGATCAGGGCACTGAAGGTCCTGGAACATGCTGATGCGATCCTGGCCGAGGACACGCGCACAAGCAGTATTCTGCTAAAAAAATACGGGATCGGCACGCATATGGAATCTTATCACAAATTCAACGAACACAAACAGCTGGATGCGATCGTTGAAAAGATCTCAAAGGGAACTACGGTTGCCCTGATCAGCGACGCCGGGACTCCGGGGATATCGGATCCCGGATTTCTGTTGGTCAGGGCCTGCATACTTGCCGGTATCGAGGTGGAATGCCTCCCGGGTGCTACAGCACTGATCCCTGCCCTGGTAAACAGCGGATTCCCTGCTGACCGGTTTTGTTTTGAAGGGTTTCTGCCACTGAAAAAAGGACGACGCACCCGTATGGAAACACTTGCCGGAGAAACACGTACCGTCATTTTATATGAATCACCTTTCAGGCTCGTTAAAACGCTCGAACAGCTGAGCCTATACCTGGGGGCAGAAAGAGAAGCCTGCGTATGCAGGGAACTGTCCAAATTACATGAAGAAAACAAAAGGGGCACTTTGTCAGAACTTTGTCTGTGGTTCAGGGAAAATACGCCTAAAGGAGAAATAGTCATCGTGCTGAAGGGAAGAGGAAAAGGACATGAGGTGGGGGAATAGACAACATTACATCACTTACGCCTATGCAACCGGCGTCATTTTATTTTTTGTTTCAATAAGGATTCTTTGTGCCCAGCCGGTTTTCAAAGGACCCGATCAGGAACGGCAGGCAACAGAAATGTTCAGACAATACTGTGACACATCCTCTCAGGTGAAAGGACGGCTGCCGGCCCGGAGATCCGGTGTGCCAAAACAGGATACGGTAAGGGTCCCGCGCTCCTATACCCCCTTCGTTCCAGGAAGGGTAGAACTCAACACGGCAGACAGTGCCGAACTCGTTAAATTATACGGAATCGGACCTTATTATGCCATGAAGATCATCAGGTACAGGGAAAGACTGGGCGGCTTTGCCATTCCCGAACAACTGCTGGAAGTGGAAGGCATAGACACGGATCGTCTGGAAGGATTTTATGACAAAGTCTTTACCGACACCTCCTTTATCAGGAAAACAGACCTCAACACAGCCACAGAAGACCAACTGGCCTCACACCTGTATATCGGAAGGTATCTGGCACGGTGCATCATAAGATATCGTCAGAGCAGAGAAACAGGCACCTGTAGCATGGAAGACCTGGTTAAGGATAAAATTTTAACTGATGAACAAGCTTTGAAAATCAGATGGTATCTCTTTTAAGTAGTGTTTTTTTTTATATTTGCAGGATATATTATTCCCAACATGTAAACATCCTATGAGTATACTGGTTACAAACAACGTGGTGAAGAGTTTCGAAGGACACCTGGCCCTGGATCAAGTCAGCATTGATGTACCTGATGGAAAGATCTTCGGTTTGCTGGGCCCCAACGGTGCAGGCAAAACCACCCTTCTGAGGATTGTGAATCAGATAACAGCTCCCGACAGCGGGAACGTGTTTTTTGACGGGCATCCCCTCACGGCAGACGATGTGTTCCGCATCGGGTACCTCCCCGAAGAAAGGGGTCTGTACAAAAAAATGAAAATTGGCGACCAGGCCATGTACCTGGCCAGACTTAAAGGCATGACGACTGCAGAGGCGCAGTCAAGTCTCAAGTCCTGGTTTGTCAGGTTCGGGATACAAGCCTGGTGGAACAAAAAGATTACCGAGCTGTCCAAGGGGATGGCTCAGAAAGTCCAGTTTGTGACCACCGTCATGCACAATCCCAAACTGCTTATACTGGACGAACCTTTCAGTGGTTTCGACCCCATCAATGTAGACCTTATACGGAACGAGATCATCCGGTTGAAAGAGAAAGGGACGTCAGTCATATTATCTACCCACAATATGGAATCAGTGGAAGAGATGTGCGATGAAATAGCCCTGATAGACAATGCCAGGCTGGTCGTTGCCGGAAAAGTTCATGATATCCGCCGTATTCACGGTGACAATCATATTGAGATCCTTTACAGGGCGTCTCTTCCCCTGAACGTCCATGAACTTGGGTCCGTCCCGTTCTCAGTGATCTCGGAAGGGAAGAAGGACGGATCGTATCAGATGGTCGTTGCCCTGGAAGAAGGACACGGGACCAATGAAATATTAACCTCTCTCCTGCCCCGCACAAACATAATCGGTATGACTGAGATCATCCCCCGCATGCATGACATTTTCATTAAACTAGTAACGAACAAGGAGGAACGGAAATGAATATCAAGAAGATAAACCTTATCGTAGGGCGGGAATTCGCAATCCGGGTGAGGAAAAAATCATTTCTGATCGCCACCTTTCTGACGCCTTTGCTCATGGCTGCGCTGATCACTGTCCCTTCCCTGATGACTACGGTTAAGGATAACAGGAACAAAATCATTGAAGTGATCGATCCTTCTGGAATTGGTGAAAGTGTTCTTGAGGATCAGGCTTACACAACGTTTACCTTTCGCAAGGAAGGAGACCTGGAAGAGTATAAAAAAACTTTTGACTCCAGGGACCTTCACGCCGTATGTGTCATTGAACCCGCAGAAGGCAATTCGGCAGAAGTCCGCATGTACAGCACAGGGCAGATAGATCCGGATATCCAGAGGTATGTGTCCAGACAGATAAGCAGCGAAGTTGAGAAACGAAAACTGGCATCATACAATATTCCACAGCTGAAAGAGATTATGGAAGACGTCCGGACAAACATCCAGATAAAAACGTTAACCTGGACCGAAACCGGAGATGAAAAGGAAACCGTTAAGGAAGTATATATGGCCATTGCCTACCTGAGCAGTTTTTTGATTTACATGTTCATTTTTATGTACGGATCCATGGTCATCCGTGGAGTAATTGAAGAAAAAACAAATCGTATCGTAGAGGTCATCATTTCATCTGTCAAACCTGTGGAACTGATGTTGGGCAAGATCGTGGGTGTTGCCCTTGTGGCCCTGTTGCAGTTCCTGCTATGGATACTGCTCACATTGATCATATTGCTGGTCGTTATGACTTTGATCGGCTCGGGAACGATTTCCCAGATGACAGAGGCCGCCCCCCAGATCCAGGGAGGTTTGGCTGGCGCCATCGCTTCTTTCGACACGGGGAACGGGATGCTTACCGGGATTGCCAGCACGTTGTCCCAAATACATTTTGGAAGCTTTCTGACCAGTTTCTGTCTGTATTTCATTGGCGGTTATCTGATGTATGCCTCCATGTTCGCCGCCATAGGCTCGGTATCCGATGCTGAAACAGACACACAACAATTTCAGCTGCCTATCACCATTCCGCTCATACTGGGACTTTTCATCATGATGCACACCTTTCAGCATCCTCACAGTTCCTTATCGGTCTGGGCCTCAATGATCCCGTTCACATCGCCAATGGTGATGCTCGCCCGACTGCCTTTCGGTGGGGTTCCCTTGTGGCAGCTGCTCGTTTCCATCACGTTGCTCTTCCTCACCTTCCTTGGCGTCGTGCACTTCTCGGCAAAGATCTACCGGGTAGGTATCCTGATGTACGGCAAAAAAGTAACCTGGAAAGAATTATGGAAATGGATGCGATACAAAAACGGCTGACAGGGATCCTCCTGGCCGTTGCACTTGTCATGACGGCCGGTCTGACCTTTTCCCGGGCGCAGACTATCAGGGCAACCCGTGTGCTCATGGACACGTCGCTGTACCAAACCAAAGCCTCTCCTGAAGTCCGTAGTATCCTGGACAAGTATTCTCCGGAACTCAACCGGAAGATGGGAAAAGTCGTGGGATATGCCACAGTTGACCTGGATTCATATCAGCCGGAAAGTCCCCTGTCCAATATGGCCGGTGACGCCCTGCTGGCCATTGCCAGAAGACATTACGGCCTGGAAAAAGTGGATTTTGCACTCACCAATTTCGGTGGCATAAGGACTTCCATTCCTGCAGGAGACCTGAAATTGTATTATGTTTACGCAGCCTTCCCGTTCGAAAATTCACTGGTTCTGGTAACCCTGAAAGGATCCCGGGTCAGGGCTCTGTTCGAAACTTTCGCCCAAAGTCAACGCGTGGAAGTCCTTGCAGGGGTAAAGCTGAAGATCGAAAACAGAAAGATCACGGCATTGACCATAAACGGCAAACCGCTTGACGATAATAAAAACTATCATATTGCCACTATAGATTTCCTGCTCACTGGCGGTGACCGGATGACGGCACTGAAAGACAATCTTGGGGTGGATTATTCCGGCATTACCCTTCGGGACGTGATCCTGGAATACATTGGCGTATTTGCGAAAAACGGAGAACCTGTACCGGCCCGAAAAGACGGACGGGTTGTTATTACCAAATTACCGGAAGAATGAAAACCACAATCATGCATAAGATCTTTCTGGTCCTGATGACGACCCTCCCGCTGTCACTGATTTCCCAGGACCTGGTAATCATCCACACAAACGACTTTCACAGCCAGATAGAACCTTTCCGCACCGGAAGGAACGAAGGCTCCGCCGGCTTGCTGAGTCTGTCAGGATATCTTGAGCAAATGAGGAAGGACCATCCTGACCTGCTGTACCTGGATGCCGGAGACTATAACCAGGGAACACCGTATTTTAACCTTTTCGAAGGCATGGTGGAAGTGGAAGCCATGAATGCTCTGGGCCTGAATGCCACAGTTCTGGGAAATCATGAATTCGACAACGGGCTGGAAGATCTCGTCAAACGGATCAGGAAAGCGGAATACCAAACACTTTGTGCAAACTACGACATTGCATACCGTCCTCTCAGAAAACTGGTCAAGCCCTATACCATATTCAGTGTCCGCGGGAAAAAAGTGGGAGTGATCGGACTCACCCTGAACCTGAACGGGCTCACATCCAATGAAGTGTTGCGCAAAATGCATTTCAGGGACCCGGTAGCCACAGCAAACCGACTGGCAGCCAGGCTAAAGAGAAGAGGATGCGACCTGATCGTCTGTCTGTCACATCTTGGCCTGAACGGGGATACGGATCTGGCCCGGAAATCGGCAAACATTGACCTGATCATTGGCGGACATTCACATTCCTTCCTTGAAGAACCTGTGAAAGAGCAGAATAAGGAAGGCCGGGAAGTGGTGGTTGTACAGACAGGAGCCTACGGCGTATATGCCGGACGGATTGATATAACATTTTAACCGGGCATCTGTATGTTTCTGGAAAACCAAAAAAAGAACGGCCGGATAGAAGTGATTTGCGGATCTATGTTCTCAGGGAAAACCGAAGAACTTATCCGGAGACTCAAGAGAGCCCGTTTTGCCAACCAACGGGTCGAGATCTTCAAGCCACTTGTTGACGTAAGGTATTCCCAGGAAGAAGTGGTTTCGCACGACAGTCACTCCATTCCCTCAACTCCCGTCGACTCGGCAGAAAGCATCCTTCTGCTGGCACATAACGTTGATGTGGTGGCAATAGACGAGGCCCAATTCTTTGACATGAACCTTGTGAGGGTATGCCAGGTGATGGCCAACAACGGGATCCGTGTGATCGTGGCAGGCCTGGATATGGATTTCCAGGGAAATCCCTTCGGCCCGATGCCTGACCTGATGGCCGTTGCAGAACACATCTCCAAGGTACATGCCATATGCGTACGTTGTGGAGATCCCGCACAGTATTCCCACCGTCTGAGTGAGAGCAAGCGGTTGGTGGAACTGGGAGAGAAAGACGTATACGAACCTTTATGCAGACATTGTTTCAATCAGATCAATAATGAGCGAACATCAATACACACATCTGGAAATTAACGTTTCCAACATAAGACACAATCTCAGGTACTTCCGTTCATTTCTGTCCGCCAATTCAAAATTGCTTGTTTTAGTGAAGGCTTACGGTTACGGCCATGGAATAGGGGAGTTCTCCCGTATCCTCGAAGATAACGGAGTCGATTATCTGGCAGTGGCTTTTCCGGGGGAAGGCGTGGCGATCAGGGAGGCCGGCGTCAGACTTCCCGTTATTGTTTTATCCTCAGGAATGGAACATTATCCGCTTTTGATCCGTAACCGGCTGGAGCCGAGCCTCCCCTGCCTGGAAGCCTTTCAGCGCTTTGTGCGTGAAGCTTCTGCCCTGGGGCAACACGATTACCCGGTACATATCAAGCTCGACACCGGGATGCATCGCCTGGGATTTGAGAAAGCAGAACTGGAAGCCCTTACAGAAGAACTTCCCCTTGCCCGTTCCGTAAGGATCGCCTCTGTCTTCTCACATTTTGTGGCATCGGGAGATCCCGCCCATGATGATTTCACCAGGACCCAGATCGCCCGTTTCGAAACCCTTTCCTCATTTCTTTCAGACCACCTGGATTACAAACCCATTCGTCATTTGCTTAATTCCCCGGGTATCGAGAGGTTTGCCAAAGAAGCCGGGTACGATATGGCTCGTCTTGGGATTGGCATTTACGGAATGTCGTATGTTGACCGATCCAGGCTCAGACCTACCGCCTATCTGAAAACGCCCGTTTTACAGGTTAAATATGTAAGACAGGGGGAAACCGTGGGGTATGCCAGGGCTGGCAGGGTTACTGTCCCGGCAGCAAAGATCGCAACCCTGGCGATAGGTTACGCAGACGGAGTGAACCGTCATCTGAGCGGTGGAAAAGCCTGTTTTTCTGTAAACGGGCACAGAGCTCCCACAATTGGGAACATATGCATGGACATGTGCATGCTGGATGTAACCGGAATTGAAGTAAAGCCCGGAGATATGGTCACTGTATTCGGAGATGATCCCACCATTTTTGAACTGGCGGATATCCTTGGGACCATCCCGTACGAAATACTGACCTCGGTGGCATTCCGGGTTCCCCGTATTTACAAAATGTGATCAGGCAAACATTTTACAGATCATTTCCATCAGCAATTCTCCGTCCCCGGCCTCTCCCCGGCCGGAAGACTTATACAGACTGTCATACGCACACAACAAGTCCATTGCCTTAATGGTACGGGGAAATGTAAAGAAACGCGCTGCCTGGACCGTTTCTTTGAAAAAATAATAATTGCCGCCCATGATCTTTCCAATCTCTTCAACAGACATTGCGGGATGCTCCATTCTGAGGGCATGGTATTTTAATATCCTGGATAAATGCGTATACATCAGACTGATGATCATTACCAGGGGGTATTTTTTTGGATTGTCTGCAAAATACTGCACGATGGGCTGCACTTTTGCAAAATCCCCGTCGGTAATGTGCCTGAACAGGGTAAAAGGGCTGAAATCCCTGCTGATCCCAACGGATTTTTCAACCATATCGGTAGTAACGGCCCATGTTCCCTCCGGCATGAATAGAAACAGTTTTTCCAGTTCCATTACTACCCGCTGCAGGTCGGTTCCCAGAAAATCTGCCAGCAGACGTGCCGCCTGCGGTTCTATCCGCGTGTTCCTTTCCTGTAGAAAAGAAGAGATCCATTCAGGCATCTCGTAATCCCTGAGCGGGACCGATTCTAGTACTTCACAATATTTTTGAGCGTTTTTCCAGAATTCGGTTCTCTTGTCGACAGATTTGCCCATAAAACAAAGCACCAGTACACAGGACGGATTCATAGATTTGAAATACGCGGCCAGCGTATCCAGTCCCTTGAGCTGCTGGGCTTCCTTAACAATAATAACCTGTCTTGGAGCCATAACAGGGTACCTCCTGGCATTGTCCACAATGAGGGCCGAAGTGACATCCTGTCCGTAAAGGACCATCTGATTAAAAGCTTTCTGATCCTCTGTGAGAGCCTCGGCAGCAACCAGCGTGGCAATCTTATCTACATAGTAGGGTTCTTCTCCCATCAGCAGATAACAGGGTTTGTATTTCCCCTCCCCCACTTCCTTCAGGATCCGTCTGTAAGAGGACAACGTTTCTTTTGCCGTAGTTTTAGCCATCCGACAAATTTACATAAATTTGCACAATGAACAGTCCGTCTGTCATATATTGTACCGTAAGAAAAAAATGGGTGGAGCGCACTCCTGAAGAGGAAGTCCGCCAACATATCATCAAGCATCTGCACCTTGTCTGCAGAGCTCCCCTGCATCTGATGACCTGCGAGTATCAAGTGAAATCACTGCATCACAGAGCCGACCTTGTTCTCCATGACAGGAACGGGAACCCGCTTGTTCTGGCAGAATTCAAGGCCCCTTCTGTCCCTGCCGACGAAAAGACCATTGATCAGTTGCGCAGATACAATGCACAGATACTTGCCCCATATCTTCTGATAAGCAACGGGAATCAGACCTATTTCTGGAAAATCGACAAAACCGGCAAAACCTACCATATGCTCGGGGATATTCCCCCTTATGAAGAATTACTTGATCAACAACTCCGTAATGAAAGCTCCTCTGAGATCTAAAATATTCCGTATCATTTCACAACAGGCTGCCTTGAAAAAAGTACGCGCTTTTGTCATTGGCGGTTATGTGAGGGATTACATCCTTAAAAGGCCAAGCACCGATATTGACATCGTCGTAGAAGGGAACGGCATGGAGGTGGCCGCGGCTGTAGCCTCGGTCCTGAACGTTCCGGTTACCCGATTTAAAAATTTTGGCACGGCCAGGATCCAATACAGGGGTTTGGATATAGAATTCGTCGGGGCACGGAAAGAATCTTACCGTTCCGATTCGCGCAAACCTGTCGTGGAAGACGGGACCGTGGAGGATGATCAGAAAAGACGCGATTTCACGATCAACGCCATGGCATTCAGTTTGCAGGAAGAAGATTACGGAATACTGACAGATCCTTTCAACGGATTGGAGGACCTGAAGAACAGGCTGATCCGTACCCCGCTGGATCCCGATACCACCTTCAGTGATGATCCCTTAAGGATGATCAGGGCCATCCGCTTTGCCGCACAACTGGAATTTTCTTTAGAGAAGGAGGCTTTTTCCTCCATAGTACGGAACACCTCCCGGCTGGAGATCGTATCCCAGGAGAGGATCACTGCCGAACTGCAAAAAATCATGGCCACCGGCAAACCTTCCAGAGGCCTGGTTCTTATGGAGGAAAGCGGACTGCTCGCACGTATCATCCCGCAGCTCTCTCTGCTCAAAGGCGTTGAGACGATGGACGGGAAGGGACACAAGGAAAATTTCGCCCATACGATGGAAGTCCTGGACAATGTCGCTTACCGGAGCGACAATATATGGTTGCGTTGGGCCGCCTTGCTGCACGATGTCGGGAAACCTTCAACCAAACATTTTGACAGGGAGGCCGGATGGACTTTCCACGGGCACGATTATGTGGGAAGCAAGATGATCCCTTCCATTTTCAGAAAACTGAAACTTCCGCTGGGAGAAGAAATGAAATATGTGCAAAAGCTGGTTCAGCTGCATCTGAGACCTATTGCCCTGGTCAATGAAGTGAGTGATTCCGGTGTGAGGAGGCTCCTCTTCGATGCCGGTGAAGACATAGAAGACCTGATGATGCTGTGCAGGGCCGACATCACTTCAAAGAACCCGAAAACCGTGAGGCGTCATCTGGAAAATTTTGAGATCGTCAGTAAAAAACTGGTCGAAGTTGAAGAAAAAGATGCCATCCGGAATTTCCAGCCTCCCATTTCCGGAGAGGTCATTATGAAAACTTTCGGATTGTCACCGTGCCGCGAGGTGGGTCTTATCAAGGATTACATCAAGGAAGCGATCCTGGACGGAAAAATTGGCAACAATTTTGGCGAAGCCTGGGAAATGATGCTACAACGCGCGGCCGAATTGGGCATCAGTGAAGCAGGTGCATGAGTTCCTCCCTGGTACGTACATCTTTCAGGAACGTCCCCGTAAAAGCCGATGTGACCATTTTGGAATGCTGTTTCTGCACCCCTCTTATCTGCATGCACATATGTTCGGCTTCTATGACCACGGCAACGCCCATGGGATTGAGGGTCTGTTGAATGCAATCCCGTATCTGAACGGTCAGCCGCTCCTGTACCTGAAACCTTCTGGCAAAGGTTTCCACAACACGCGTGATCTTGCTTACTCCCGTGATAAAGCCATTCGGGATATAAGCCACATGGGCTTTCCCGTAAAAAGGAAGCATGTGGTGCTCGCACAGTGAATACATTTCTATGTCCTTCACAAGTACCATTTGCTGGTATTCTTCACGAAATCTGGCCGAGTTCAGTATGGCGGCAGGGTCTTCCTGGTATCCTTTGGTCAGGTATTGCATGGATTGAGCCACCCTAAGGGGCGTTCTCAACAATCCTTCCCTGAGGGGATCTTCTCCAAGGAGCTCCAGAACCTCTTTGTAGAGCTCTTCCAGTTTCTTTGTAGTTTCGGGAGTAAAAAGATCGTTGTTGGTATAAGACATGACTGAGAATTGAAATTAATGGACAAAAATACAAAAAAAGCAGGGATCTGCCTGCCTTTCTTAAACTTTCCTGACCGGCACCAGTCAAAAGGATGATCGCATGATCGGCTAATTATTATTTTTTGTACATTCGCAACTATGGAAAATGAAGTTCTTATTAAAATCAAAGGCATCAGGAAGATTTATCAGGTCGGGAACCAGGAAGTCAGGGCATTAAACGGTGTTGACCTCATCATCCGCAAAAATGAATACGTGGCGATCATGGGCCCTTCCGGATCAGGAAAATCCACCCTTATGAACCTTCTGGGATGTCTGGATACACCCACTGAAGGGTCGTATATCCTCAACGGTACGGATGTCAGCCAGATGCGGGATGACCAACTTGCCGAGGTCAGGAACAAGGAAATCGGGTTTGTTTTCCAGTCTTTTAATCTGCTGCCCAGGTACAATGCCCTGAATAATGTTGCATTGCCATTGATATACGCCGGCATGCCCCGGCAGGAAAGAGAGGAGGAGGCAAAAAAAGCACTCATGAATGTGGACCTGGGAGACAGGATGGACCATAAACCCAATGAATTGTCAGGAGGTCAAAAACAGCGGGTTGCCGTGGCACGTGCCATGGTTAACAATCCGTCAATCATTCTTGCCGATGAACCTACCGGAAACCTTGATACAAAAACATCCCTCGATATTATGTCCCTTTTCGAACAGGTCTATGCCAAAGGGAATACCATCATTGTGGTAACACATGAAGAAGACATAGCACGCTATGCAAGGCGTGTTGTACGTTTGAGGGACGGACTCGTGGAAAGTGACCAACTGAACGATAATCCCGTACTGTCTGACTCATGAACAGGATCTATACCGGAAAGGGAGACTCAGGAACAACATCCCTGTCCGACGGAAGCAGGATATCCAAGGCACATCCCCGGGTTGCCGCCTACGGGAAAGCGGACGAACTGACCGCATGGATCGGACTGATCAGAAGCCAGGCTGAATTTCCCGGTGTGCAAAAGCTGGCCGGCGTGGCCGGCTCGTTAAGGAAAATCCAGTTTCACATGATGCATATGGCCGGACAACTGGCCTCGGCCAATACGACTGATACAAAAAAACACGATTTTACTTCCGGCTCCCTATGGCTTGAAAAGGCCATTGACGACATGCAGGAACAGATACCCCCGCTCAGCTCATTCATACTTCCCTGCAAACCGGCGATCTCGGCACAAATTCATATTGCCCGTACGATTTGCCGTGAAACTGAACGACACATGGTTTCACTTGGCACGGATGTTGTCAGCGCAGATATGCTGACATATATCAACCGGCTTTCCGACTACCTTTTTGTCCTGGCTCGGTTCATTACAACAGCTACAGGTTGTGAAGAAGACTTTTTTGTATAACTTTGCACACATTTTTTTAACACGTTGCATCAATGTACTGGACACTTGAACTGGCATCAAAACTGGAAGACGCTCCCTGGCCTGCTACCAAGGAGGAACTTATTGATTATGCCACACGCTCGGGAGCTCCCCTGGAAGTGATTGAAAATCTTACCGACCTCGAAGATGACGGGGAGGTTTACGACAGTATTGAAGATATCTGGCCGGATTACCCGAGTAAGGAAGATTTTTTCTTCAACGAAGACGAATATTAGAATCATTGAATGAATATCATTATTGCAGGAGCCGGAGAGGTTGGTTTTCACCTGGCAAAAATGTTGTCCGATGAAAATCATCAGATCACAATCATTGACAAAAATGAAGCCCGTCTCAATCAGATAGCCGAGACTTCAGATGTGGTTCCTGTGCCCGGAATAGCTACTTCCATATCAACATTGGAAAAAGCCGGTGTGAGTCGTTGTGACCTGTTCATTGCCGTAAGTCCTGCTGACGAACAGGATGTGAACATTGTGGGGGCCCTCCTGGCAAAACAGCTGGGAGCCAAACGGGTAACTGCCCGGATCAATAACAATGAATATCTAAAAAATGAAAACCGGGTCATTTTCACAGAATTAGGTGTTGATCTTCTCTTCTATCCCGAGAAGATCGCGGCCCATGAGATCCTTGACCTTCTCAAGCAGTCCGGGACATCGGAATTTATGGATTTCTCCGGAGGACGGCTTCAGCTTATCGTGCTCAAACTCATGGAAAGTTCCTCCATAGTCAATAAGAGCATGAAACAGGTCGCCGAAGAAAACGGCGGGGATCTTCCGTTCCGTGCCGTAGCCATTGCCCGTGAAGGCACCACCATCATTCCGCGTAAAGACACCATCTTCCAGTTACAGGACCTCGTTTTTGTAATTACAAAAAGAGAAGCCGCACATGCCGCCATGATCCTGAGTGGAAAAGAGAACGTAATCGTGAAGAACCTGATGATCATGGGAGGCGGCAGGGTTGGTGAGATGGTGGCTCACAGCATGGAATCCAGAATAGAAAAGGTCCGGGTAGTGGAACTTGACAGCGACCGCTGTCAGGAATTGAGCGTATCTCTTCCCCGATCACTGATCATTCACGGAGATGCCCGCAATACTGACCTGCTGCTGGAAGAAGACCTTCCCCTGATGGATGCCTTTGTGGCCGTGACGTCAAGTGCCGAGGCCAACATCCTGTCGTGCATGGCAGCCAAAAGAGCGGGCGTAAAAAAGACCATCGCCCAGGTGGAAAACCTGGATTACATAAAACTTGCCGAGAGCGTGGGAGTAGACGCTACGATCAATAAAAAACTCATCACCGCGAGCAGGATCTTTCGTTTCACCATGACCGGAGACGTTCCTTCCATGAAATGTCTGAACGGGTCTGACGCCGAGGTTATGGAATTCATTGCCAAACCCAGGAGTCTTGTTACCCAGAAAAAAGTACGCGACCTTGAATTTCCCCGCGATGCGATCATTGGAGGGATCACCAGGGGTAATACCAGTCTTATAGTCAAAGGAGATACCGAGGTCAAACCTTATGACAGGGTCGTGGTTTTTTCCCTTCCGTCCGCATTACAGACCATTCACAAGTTTTTCGTTTAATTCCCTCATTTCTTCACGTTCCGTAAATACTGCTTTGGAGTACAGGATTCTTTTGCCTTGAAAACTCTTGAGAATGAACGTACTGAATTGAATCCGCATTCAATCGCCAGATCAAACAGATCCATTTTTTTCTCCGGTCTTTGCCGCATAAGGCGTTTGGCTTCCTCAATGCGAAACAAATTGACCCATTTTGAAAAATTGGAGCCAAAGGTCCTGTGAATGGAACGTGAAAGATAGGCCCGGTTTGTATTCGTTTCCATACACAGTTGCCCGATGGTCAGATCCGGATTCTTGAAAAAACGCTCTTTTACCATCAGATCATTCATTCTTATCATCATATCTTCGGGATCTTCAGGATAGGCTCCGTCTTTCTTGACAAACAACACGGGTTCGGTCATCAGCCATCCTTTTATATACCCGGTCATCCACTTACCCGTATACTTTCTTCCTCTCATGAGCTATTCGGTTGATTTTATTCTTTGACAATATATCCTGCACCATTCTCCCGGTGTCATTCCCACATGGGTTCTGAACGCCATGTTCAAGGCCGAAAGGGATTGAAATCCGGATTGAGTACACAACTCTATAAGCCGGGTTTCGGGGTGTTTTTTGAAATATTCCTGGGCATATCTGACCCTGTACGCGTTTACGAATTGTTTGAAATTCATGTCTGCGTGCTGGCTTAAGGCCCTGGATACATAGGTCGTATTGGTCCCCACGGCGGCTGCCATTTCCTCCCTGGTAAACGTAGGTGAGAGAAAAGCCTGCTCTTGTTCCATATAATCGCACATTTTTCTATAGATATCCCTGTAAACCTCGCATACTCCGCGACTGACCTCCTGAAGAGCCGCAAAGGCCTGACTTTCGTAGATCTGCGTTTCTTCCACCCACTTTGCCCCGCAAATCAGCGAGGCGTCTTTCATCAGGATCGCATTCAGGAAGCTCACATGAAGCGGCAAACTTACCAGGTAAAAGATCTTTACGGGAAGGTAAATCCCGAAAAGAAGAAAAAGGTAAGACGCCAGGGTAAGGACAAGGACAAGGAACATAAGCCTCCGAAGCGATCTGGCTTCCCCCGGTCTCATAGAATGGTGCATCACAAGTTTTTTATTCATTTTATAAAACAGCATGGCTTCGAACACAACACATGCAAAACAAATGGCTTGAAAAAAATGGGAAAGCAAAACGCTCACGCTAAATTCCCTGAACCAGATCCCTGCTACAACGACGATCACCGGGAACAGGAAGGAAAATATCACCAATTCCCTTTTAAACAATAATTTCCTTGCCTCCCTCGATGTGATGGAGGACATAAACATACAACTCACGGGAAGAGAGGTAAGAACGATCCTGAAATAATGATCTTCCGTAATAAAAAGATTCAGGATATCAGATCTGTCAAATGCCAGGAATATTTTAAAAAAATAAAACATTCCCAGGGCGAGAAAAGCCGCAATAAGAGCCTTAAGCGGCCTGGAGGGATACAAATACGTAACGGCCTTGATCCTGGCCTTGGTTAACAAAAGGACTGCTGAAGAAAAATAGGCAACGCCTGCAGTCAAATGGGTAAATAAAAAAAACATTTTTAGTTTATTGATAATTAGTGAATTAGGTTTATTCAAATGTACAAAGGAATAGACTGATTTTCCAATAGTAAAATGGTCTTTTAATGGACAAAAATTGTCCTCTTTTATTGTCCTAAATAAAACACACATTATCAAATTGTTGCAAAAGCACAAATTGTAATATTTTTATTTTTTACCCCAAGAAACTTCTTACGCAAAAAAAGGGGAAGCAGGGCTGTTGATACCATCGTTTGTTTCAAACAGGGATGTCTTCCCCTGAACAAGGTTTTTAATTACCTTTGTGCCTTTAAAAAGAAAGGATCAAGATGGAATACAAATTTAAGGAAATTGAAGATAAATGGCAATCCTACTGGTCATCCCATAAGACCTTTAAGGTTGATACCGACCCTGAAAGACCAAAATTCTATGTTTTGGACATGTTTCCCTATCCCTCAGGTGCCGGACTTCATGTGGGCCATCCGCTGGGATACATTGCCAGTGACATCTATTCACGATACAAAAGGCTGAGAGGCTACAATGTGTTGCATCCCATGGGTTATGACGCATTTGGACTGCCTGCCGAACAATACGCCATCCAGACGGGCCAGCCGCCCCAGAAAACAACAGCGGACAACATTGCCCGATACAGAAAACAGCTCGACAAACTCGGCTTTTCTTACGATTGGGACCGTGAAATACGTACCTGCGATCCTTCCTATTACAAATGGACCCAGTGGGCTTTTCTGAAAATGTTCCAACACTGGTTCAACCGGGAATCGTGTAAAGCAGAACCTATTGAAACGCTTACAAATGAGTTTGTGCATAACGGTAACCGGCTTGTCAGGGCAGCCCACCATTGTCAAAAAGAATTTTCGGCTGAAGAATGGTTGTCATTCACAGACAATGAAAAAGAAGACGTTCTTATGTGCTACCGCATAGCATACCTGGGTGAAACATCCGTCAACTGGTGTGAGGCTCTCGGAACGGTCCTGGCCAACGACGAAGTGAAGGACGGCCTGTCCGTTAGAGGGGGATATCCGGTGGAACAAAAAAAGATGAAACAGTGGCAATTGAGGGTGTCTGCATATGCCGAACGTTTGCTTGAAGGACTGGAGGACCTTGCCTGGTCAGACTCTCTCAAGGAAATGCAACGAAACTGGATCGGAAGATCGGAGGGAGCCCAGATGGATTTTATGGTGAACAACGGTACGGAAACTTTTTCCATGACCGTTTTCACCACCCGGGCCGACACTGTTTTCGGCGTTACATTCATGGTCCTGGCCCCTGAAAGTGAATGGGTGGAAAAACTGACTGTTCCGGAAAAGGAAAAAGAGGTCAGGGAGTATCTTGATTATGTAAAGACAAAAACAGAAAGGGAACGTATGACCGAAACACACCGGGTTACCGGGGTCTTCACAGGGTCATATGCCGTCAATCCTTTTACAGGCAAACAATTACCTGTCTGGATAAGTGAATACGTTATGGCCGGTTACGGAACAGGAGCCATTATGGCTGTCCCGGCCCATGACAGCCGCGATTATATTTTTGCCAGACATTTCAACTTGCCTGTCATACCGCTCATTGAAGGATGTGATGTCAGCCATGAAAGTTTTGATGCCAAGGACGGGGTGATGTGCAATTCGGGTTTCCTGAACGGGATGCCTGTTGAAAAAGCCATACCTGCAGCCATTGAGGAAGTGGAAAAAAGGCAGCTGGGATCCCGGAAGGTCAATTACCGTTTGAGGGATGCCATTTTTTCCCGTCAGCGGTACTGGGGAGAACCATTCCCGATTTATTACAAAGACGGGGTGGCAAGGCCTCTTCCCGAATCTGCGCTGCCCCTGGAATTGCCGCTTATAGATTCTTTCAGGCCGTCAGGATCCGGAGAACCGCCGCTATCCAATGCCAAAAACTGGACATATGAAGGACATCCCCTCGAAAAGAGCACCATGCCCGGATTTGCGGGGAGCTCGGCTTACTATCTCCGGTATATGGACCCGGCAAATGCGGAAGCACTGGTCTCTGAACGTGACAACAGGTACTGGCAGGACGTTGACCTGTATATCGGAGGGACTGAACACGCCACGGGGCACTTGATCTATTCCCGGTTCTGGAACAAGTTTCTGTTTGACCTGGGCTATGTGTGCAAGGACGAACCCTTCCGCAAACTGGTGAACCAGGGAATGATCCAGGGCCGCTCCAGCTTCGTTTACCGCATAAAAAACACGAACACTTTTGTGACGTACAACCTGAAAGATAAATACGATACCACCGAAATACACGTAGATGTGAACCTGGTCCAGAACGACCGCCTGGACACGGACGCCTTCAAGGCCTGGAATCCTGAATACCGGAATGCGGATTTCATTCTGGAGAACGGAGAATATATTTGTGGCTCGGCCGTTGAGAAAATGAGCAAATCCATGTTCAACGTTGTCAATCCCGATACCATATGCTCCCATTACGGGGCTGACACACTACGTATGTACGAAATGTTCCTTGGACCGCTGGAACAGTCAAAACCATGGGACACAAACGGGATTGACGGAGTCCACCGTTTTCTTAAAAAATTCTGGAGGATGTTCTTTGACAAGAACGGCACCCTGCTTGTCACAGAGGAAACCCCACACGGAAATGAACTGAAAGTGCTGCACAACCTCATTCGCAAAGTGGAAGATGACATAGAACATTTTTCTTTCAACACGACCATCAGTGCCTTCATGATCAGCATCAACGAACTGACAGACCTGCATTGTCACAAACGTTCCATCCTCGAACCCCTCGTTATTCTGATATCACCCTATGCCCCCCATATTGCAGAGGAATTGTGGCAGATACTGGGGAACCAACCCTCTGTGGCAAATGCCTCCTTCCCCATATACAACGAGGAGTACACCAAAGAACACACCATGGACTATCCGGTTTCCTTCAACGGCAAATTAAGGTTTAAGAAAACACTTGATCTGGATCTGACCGGGGCGCAAATAGAACGGTTTGTTCTGGAAGATGAAAGGACTCTGAAATATGCAGGAGGCGCACAGATACGTAAAGTAATCGTGATTCCCGGTAAAATCATAAATATTGTGGTATGAAAACATTCTCATCTTTCCGATACAGTGCTGCCATTAAGGAATACCTGCTCATTACCGTCGGATTGCTGGTCTATGTTGCGGCGTGGACAACTTTTCTTATTCCCAATCACCTGGTGGGAGGTGGCGTTACCGGGATCTCAACCCTGATCTATTATGCCACCGGCATCCCGATAAGCATAACGTATTTATCTTTCAATGTCATTTTGATCATCATCGGGCTCAGGACCATTGGCTGGAAGTTCGGGATTAAAACCATTTACGGGGTCATCATGACTGCGATAGCTTTTCAGCTGATGCCCCGGGTGATTCCCGAGGACCTGATCCGGGTAATGGCGCTCGACAACGGGAAACTGATCTCCTCACTTCTTGGGGCAGCCGTAGCCGGAGCCGGTGTGGGGACGGTCATCGCTCAGGGCGGAAGTACCGGCGGGACGGACATTCTGGCACAAATAATTGGTAAATACAGGAACATATCACCCGGCCGTATCATGATGTCATGCGACCTTGTGATCATAGGGTCATCCTTTTTCGTTTCCGATGAACCGACTATTGGTCTTAAACTTGCCGTGGTACTGTATGGTTACCTGATCATCGGCATGTCAAGTTATACAGTTGACACCGTATTGTCCGGTGCAAAACGTTCGGTTCAGTATTTTATTTTTTCCAAACATCACCAGGAGATCGCAGACCGTATCTCGACGGACCTTCACAGAGGGGTTACGGTGATAACATCCCAGGGATGGTATTCCAAAACGGAACAAAAAGTACTGCTTGTAATAGCAAGACGAACAGAATCAAACACCATTGCGAAGATCGTTAAGGAGATAGACAAGAACGCCTTCATTTCAATAGCCAGCGTGTCGGGTGTCTACGGGGCCGGATTTGAAGTATTAAAAACCTGATATCACCGGACAGGCGCCAGTTCAAAATAAACCGGCACGGTGATCTTCACCCGTACTTTTTCCCCGTTCCTTTCACCCGGTTTCCATTTGGGAGAAGCCGAAATTACCCTTATTGCTTCCTGATCCAGTAACGGATGTACGGTCCGGGTCGCTTCCACGTTTGTTATCGTCCCGTCCTTTTCAATGATCATGGACACCATCACCCTCCCCTTGACCCCCTGAAGCACCGCCTCCCGGGGATATTTCAGGTAGGTGTACACCCACCTGTCGAGGAATGACTGTACATCACCATTCATAAAGCGGGGAGGCACATCCGCATCTGAATAAGTGTATACGGATTCCCTGTCCGTCCCGGATGACATGACATTCGGCCTGTTGTACAGATCCCCCGGATCGTTGGCTGCTTCCATAATAAACAGCGAAATGTACTGACAGAAGGCATCCATGCCCTCATAGTCCAGTTTATCGGGCGTGTCACGCAATGTCTGATGATGCGGATGAAGACCCGTGGTGAACATACAGACCGGAATTCCCTTTTCCATAAACGCCTGATGGTCAGAAGGAAAATAATCTGTTCCGTAAACCGCCACCTGTGGAAGAAAAGGGTTGTATGTCAGACGGGTAAGTAAATGTTCCAGTTCATAATGGGGCTGTCCGCAAAACGCCTTTGGGGGATCGTCAGCAGAACCCCTTCCCAACCGGTCCAGATTGATCATCATTTTAACCGAAGATGGAGGAAAAGCCCTGTTTACAAAATACCATGATCCCATAGCTCCTTTCTGTCCGGCGCCAAAAGCCACAAACAAGATACTCCTTTTATACATAAAGAACTGACCCTGGGCAGCCGCAGCCAATTCTATCAAAGCCGCCACGCCGGAAGCGTTGGCATCGGCTCCCGGATATATGCACAGGGAATCCTTTCCGTTGATGCGTATGGTATATGTTCCCAGGTTGTCGTAATGGGCTCCAACCACAATATATTCTTCCCGTAATTGGGGGTCGTATCCGGGAATCACGGCAACCACATTCTGAGAGAACAGGGTGTCGGCAGAGTTGTTATCAACAAAAGAAAAATCCTGATATCCCCCGGGATATAGAAGTTCAAGGCCTTTTTCGGAAAACTGACGCGAAATATAGGCTGCCGCATCCGATTCACCGGCTGTTCCTGTTTCCCGGCCCATCAGCTTAGGGGAAGTCAGTTCACGTACATGTTCAATAAGTGCCTTTTCAAAAGAATCCTGAGCCTGCACAGTGGCAAGACCCAGGATCATCATAATGCATGTAAGTCTGATCTTCATTGTTTTTTATAAAACGGGGGACGTACCACCACGGCCTTCAGAAGGCGGTCCCTGACATTAATGAACAACTCGGTATCCAACCCGGAGTAGGCCGGTTCTACGTATGCCATTCCTATGCCAATCTTCATCATGGGGGACATGGTCCCCGATGTTATGTGACCTATCCGGGTTCCTTCCGAGGTACATACTGCATATCCGTGACGGGGGACACCCCTTTCTATCATTTTGAATCCCACCAACTTACGCGGAACACCCCTGCTTTTCTGTTCCAGAAGGAACGTTTTGTCAATAAAATCTCCTTTGGATTCAGAAAATTTTGTGATCCAGCCAAGGCCGGCTTCCAGGGGAGAGGTCGTGTCATCAATGTCATTGCCGTAAAGACAAAAGCCCATTTCCAGCCGGAGCGTATCACGGGCACCAAGTCCCACGGGGATAAGACCGTATTCCTTCCCTGCCTCAAACAGTGCGTTCCATAGTTTTTCCCCGTCCTGATTGGCTACATAGATCTCACACCCGCCTGCCCCCGTATATCCGGTGGTGGAAAGGATCGCTTTGCGAATTCCCGCTACCGTGCATTTACGGAATGTATAATACTCCATATCCGTGATGACCTCGTCACAGATCTTCTGAACGATCTTCATGGCATCGGGACCCTGGATGGCAAGCTGGCAAATCTCATCAGACGCGTTATAAAGCTCTTTCCCTGGCGTAATGCCAAAGTCAGGCGCGTATTGACAAAGGTGGTTCCAGTCTTTTTCGATATTGGCAGCATTGACCACCAGCAGATAAGTGAGTTCGTCTATCCGGTAAACCAGCAGATCGTCCACGATCCCGCCCCTGCCATTGGGAAAACAGGTGTACTGCACTTTCCCGTCCTGCAATACGGACGCATCGTTGGTGGTAACATACTGAACGAATTTCAGCGCATTGGGTCCTTTAACCCATATCTCGCCCATATGACTCACATCAAATACACCTGCCTGTTCCCGCACACGGACGTGTTCGGCGTTAATACCCTGGTATTCAATTGGCATGGTATATCCTGCAAAGGGCACCATCTTGGCACCCAGTTCTTCGTGGAACCGGGTAAAAGCAGTTCTTTTCATAGATCAGAAATGGAGGTTTTGTTGCGTATCATAGACCCAGACATCGTGTGGTGTGATATCCAGGGCAAACATTTTGTACATCCTGTTGTATGCATCGGGAAGTGAATTTGTCTGATAAGCCGATATAACAGAATACCCGTTCTTGAATTGCAGACGTACCGGTTCATAACCGATCTGGGGCAGGGTCCGCATCATCCTTTCGGCATTGTTATCCATAATAAAACTTCCCAAAACCACGTGGTATCTCTTAAGGGCCGATCTCTGCGCCTCAATGAGGGCGAGGGAATCCAGTCGCAACTGTTCCAGCTGTGCGACTTCCTGCTCTTTGGCCGCCTTCTCAAGAGAATCCTTTGTGATCTGCTCCTGCTTCTGTTTTAATTCTTCAGATGTAGGCATTCCTAATCTGGAACGGATCCAATCGCAGGAATTCAAACTGCCCAGCAGCATGATCCCAATGAGCAACGGAAATATTTTCTTCATAATAAATATATTAGATAGTTTCGTATCACAAATATACGTGAAAAAAACGGGAACTGTAAAAAAAGGGGTAACTTGCATCCTCCAATATGAATATCAGGTGCAGGATACTGCTGCTATGTCTTGGTGCGTTGTTCCCTCAATGGCTTTACCCGGGTGAAGAAAACCGGGTCAGGTTTTTTTTCGCAGGAGATCTCATGCAACACGGAGCCCAGATCCGGTCTGCGAGGCAGGCAGACGGGCATTATGACTATGACACGTGTTTTTCCTTTATCAGGGAACGGGTGCGCGACTCAGACCTGGCCGTTGTGAATATGGAAACTTCCTTTAGCGGCCCCCCTTATACCGGATACCCTTCCTTTTCATCTCCCGACGTCCTGGTTTCTGCCGTTCTCAGGAATGGGTTCAATGTATTTCTGACAGCGAACAATCATATTCTGGACAAGGGTTCTGCCGGTGCGCTCCGTACCATAGCATTGTACGATTCCATGGGTGTGTCCCACTGCGGGACCACCCCTCCGTGGATCATGCTCGAGAAGAACGGCATCAAAGTTGCCATCCTCAACTATACTTATGCCAGCAACCGCCATGTGCCCGCAAACATATTTCCCGTCAACAGAATGGATACCCTTCTGATTGAAAAACACATTCGTGAAGTCCGTGAAAAAAATGCAGCCTGCATTATCTGCTGTATGCACTGGGGAACGGAATACCAGCTACACCCTTCGGGACAGCAGAGGTTGCTCGCAGACTGGCTCTGCAGCAAAGGGGTCACTGCAGTCATAGGATCACATCCTCACGTTCCGCAACCCATTGAAATCCGAAAGAGATCTGACGGAAAGACCGCCTTTCTTGTCGCTTATTCCCTGGGCAATTTCATTTCAAACCAGCCGGAACCGTTTTCCAGAATGGGATTGATCCTGTCCTTCGATGTGGAAGTTACACAGGAAGGCCCGCATATAGCCTCAGCCTGGTATGAATGGATCTGGACCTGGCGACCTTCAGAGGACGGTAAAACGATCTATCATGTACTGCCGGTATCAGATCCGCGTCTTTACCGGAATGTTGTTAAAAAACCAGACGATACGCTTATTATCTGTAAAACTGTAAAAACACTTCGTAACTTTATGCGTGAAACATCTCCCGATATTAATGAACGAAGACGCTATCCGCCCTATGAACGAGAAAATCTTTATTTTGGAAACCATCCAGCCTTCCGCCCTTTATGGGCCCGGCAGTCCGTTAGTCCCCCTCTTAAAGAAGGCATTCCCACAGCTCAAAATTGTTGCCCGGGGAGAACAAATCAAAGTGCAGGGGCCACCCGAAGCGATTGAAAAGTTTGAGGAAAAACTGGACTGTCTGGTAAGCCTGTACGAAAAGAGGCATCATCTTTCAGAAGAAAGTATCCTGTCCGTGCTCAGCAATGCAGCCTCTTCCGGCCGGGAAAAGGAGCAGGAGAACGATGATGTCCTGGTATACGGAAACAATGGAAATCTGATCCGGGCGCGTACCGGAAACCAGGAGATCCTGGTAAGGTCATACGAAGAGAATGATCTTGTGTTTGCCGAGGGCCCGGCAGGAACGGGCAAGACATACACTGCCATTGCCCTTGCCGTCAGAGCCTGGAAAAACAAGGAAGTCAAAAGAATCATACTTACAAGACCCGCGGTCGAAGCCGGAGAACAACTGGGATTTCTTCCAGGAGACATGAAAGAAAAACTAGACCCTTATCTGCAGCCTTTATACGATGCGCTCAGGGACATGATCCCATCCAAAAAACTGGAATCTCTTATGGAGGAAGGGACTGTACAGATCGCTCCTCTGGCTTATATGCGCGGAAGGACACTGGACCATGCCTGTGTGATCCTTGATGAGGCCCAGAACACCAGTATTTCTCAATTGAAAATGTTCCTGACGCGCATGGGGAAAAACGCTAAGTTTATCATTACGGGAGATACAAGTCAGATAGATCTCATGCGAAAAGGCGACAGCGGACTGGCTCGTTGTATGGAGCTGCTGAAAGACATCCGGGGGATCGCATTCGTACGTTTTGATTCAGGTGATATCATAAGGCATCCCCTTGTGAAAAAGATCGTGGCTGCATTCGCTTCCTTACCAGCTCCCGGACGCGCCCCCGCCCCCGCCAAGTCCTCCTCCAAAACCACCAAAACCTCCGCCTCCGAAACCTCCTCCGCCGAATCCGCCACCAAAGCCTCCTCCGAAACCGGTACCACCCCTGCTTCTTCCTCCTAACAGGTTTGCCAGGATCATTAGTTCCAGTATGCTGGGCCCCTTCCGGTTGGTTCCTCCCAGATTCGTCGGGCCTTTGCTCTTATTGGCAATGTAAATGATCAGGACGAAAAAAAACAATATGAAAAACAAGGTAAGGACAACAATTACCCCGGCCGGGGTATCATCTCCCTGTTCCCTGGCCGTGTTATACTCTCCTATGGCTACTGCTTTTATGGAAGCCACACCGGCATGTACCCCTTCGTAATACAAATTTTCTTTGAATCTGGGAATCATGTCATAAGTAATGATGCGCTTGGATAAAGCATCGGTCAGGACTCCTTCCAGCCCGTATCCCACAGAAACGGCCACCCGTCCCCCACTGTTCCCCGGAGCATGTTCAACCAAAAGCACTACCCCATTGTTGTTGACCGTACCAACGCCCCAGTTTACCAATATCTGATAAGCTGCCATATTGATGTCCTCCCCCTCCAGATCAGGGACAGTGACTACACATATCTGATTGGAAGTGGTGTTGTCAAAGTCTACCAGTTCCGCCTCAAGTGCCTCTGTCTCCGATGGAGTGAAAAGACCGGCCATATCGTTTACAAGCCTCTGCACAGAAGGCCGTTCCGGAATCTGGGCCCATGTCGGACGAGGTGAACCCAAAAGCAAGACCCCGAACAGCAATATGGAATAATACTTTTTCATTCTCCAAAAGATATTTCATTGGACAACTCATCCACATCATTTTTGTCATACGGAAAATAGTGCGCAAGTTTTCCTCCTATCTCCCGCACGGCGGCACATATTCCTTCGGTAAAGAGCCCGGAGACAAATGCCTGGCGCATAATCTCCCTTACCGAGTCCCAAAAGCCTTCAGGAACTACCGCGTTGATGCCGGTATCTCCCAGTATGGTGAATTTCCTGGATTCGGTAGCCAGGTATATCAACACCGAATTTCTTTCACGGGTTTTGTACATCTTCAACTGGTTAAACACAAATACAGCCCTGTCAAGCGATGAAGACGGGCAATAACTTTCCACGTGAAGTCTGATCTCACCGGAGGTTCTGAGCTCGGCATCTGTAATGGCGGCGACTATTCTTTTTTTATCCTGTGTCGTAAAAAATTTTGACATTCCTTAATCTGCTAGGGGATTATCATTTACCTTCCTCACACATCTGACAGATGCATATACGGCGGATTTGTCTGCAGTTGCACAGGAAAACCTGTTCACTGCATAGTGGATCAGCCGGTAATAACCCTGATTGCCGTCGGCTGTTGAAGACCACCAAAAGGATGTCTGCCCATTTCCGGAAAAACTTTCTCCCCCAAGCACGGCATACCCGGCAGGAAGTGCGTTCCATCCTGTAGTATTTGTTTTTTCATTGTCAGGATGGTATTTCCAGAGCTTTTGGCCATTCACTTTTGCGTCGACCGAGAACACTTCTCCCAGCCCGTCCCACGGATCAAGGAATCCCATTGCCGTTCCCTGAACGGAAGAGGCAAGATGGGCCCAGTCGTCTGCCGTAGGGATCGTCCAGCCGGGAGGACAGACACCTTGCGGACCTGCTCCGGCACCTTCAGAGGAATGAGGCGGATGTGCGGGTGCATCTTCTCCAGATACGGCCTGATTCCATGTATAGAGCCCTCCCATCATGTTGCCGAGGGCAGGCGTGTTGGAATAAGTTATGCCGGCTCCGCTGAAGTTCAGATTCTGTACAAACCATTCCAGGTCGCCGTATCGCTTGTAATAATAAACCCTGCCGTCCCTGGGATCGGCAATGGAATCGGGAGTGGCTTGAAAGCCTTCAATCATGACGGAAAAGATCCTGTGAATAACAGTGGTCGTTCTGGATGTAACACTTTTGGCATATCCTTCTGCTGCTGCGGTCAGCGAAAGGGTAAACGAACCCAGGCTGTCCGGGACCGTGATCTGCACGGAATTTGCCACAACAGAATCGGGAATGAAATGAGCGCCCTGGAAGGTGTATGTCACCGAGTCTGGCCGGGGACTTGTTATCCCCGAAGCTTCCAGAAGGAACGTTTCTCCGGGATATGAATACCGGGGAAGATCAAAAGTCAGGGTACCCGACATATAAAGGGTTTCCGGGTCTTCTTTTTTACATCCCTGCATCAGGACCAGGAATGCCACGAAAAAGAAAAAAGGGGATATTGAGCTTTTCCTTACCATATCAATTATAATCTGCAAATGTAGGTAAAAATTTGTAGCTTTGTGTTTATGATGAATAAAGCATTTTCATTTGTCATCGTGTGCCTTATGGCATTTGCCACTGCCGGCTGCAATACCGGTAATGATTTCATCCGGCTTGAGGGGAGTGCCCTGGGAACCACCTATGCCATTACATTAAAAACCCCGCCCGGAGCGCCATCAGGTTTCAGGGCACTTGCCGAACAAACCGTTACTGCCGTTCTGCAAAACATCAACAATTCTCTTTCCATATACAACAATCATTCCTTAATAAGCAGGATCAACAGAAATCTTACACAGGAAACTGACAGCCTGTTCAGGATTGTATTTGAGAAGGCTGTCGAAATCTCTGACCTTACAGACGGAGCATTCGATATATCTGCTGCTCCGCTCTTTGACCTCTGGGGTTTCGGATTTGAACGAAAAGACAATGTCAGGACGGAACATATTGATGAGCTGCTACCATACACCGGAATGGACAAATTCCGCCTGGTAGGAACATTGATGTTCAAGGAAGACCCTCGCGGCAGCCTGAGCATGAACGCGATCGCAAAAGGATTTGCCTGTGATCTGATGGCACGGGAATTCACTTTACTGGGCGTCACAGATATGCTCGTGGAAATTGGCGGAGAGATCGTATGCAAAGGTCTGAACCCCGGGAAAGAACCCTGGCGCATCGGTGTTGACAGTCCGGTTGACGGGAATGTCCATCCCGGAGAGCACATAGAGGTCGTCATACGGCTTACAGACAAGAGTCTTGCCACATCGGGCAATTACAGAAATTATTATATACGGGACGGAGAAAAATACGCGCATATAATCGATCCCCGCTCAGGGTATCCTGTAAACCATAATTTACTGAGTGCCACAGTCATAGCAGACGATTGCATGACTGCTGACGCTTTTGCGACTGCCTTCATGGTAATGGGACTGGAGGCCAGTAAATCGTATCTGCAGGATCATCCCGGGCTGGGTGCTTTTCTGATATACGATGAAAAAGGGAAATTCAGCACTTTTGCTACAGATAATATCATAACCGATTTATGAAACGTATCGTATTGCTTACCATTTGCCTGGCAGGATACTTGGCCGTGTTGACCGGTTGCAGCCCGGCCGGAAAATACAGGACCGTCAACGGTGTAGTAATGGGTTATTCCTTTAAGATCGTATACCAGGCACCTTCATACGTACCCTGGACGTTTGAGTCTGATATCAGAAGAGCCGCGCGCAGATGCACGCAGGAAGTAGACAGGTCTCTGTCTCTTTACCACAGGAACTCCATTATAAACAATATCAATAACAACAAAGACCTTAAAACCGACACCATTTTCGAAACCGTCTTACTGAAGGCCAAAGAAGTTTCGGAGCTGACAGGTGCTTTCCTCAACACAACGACCGGTCCCTTACAGGATCTGTGGGGGTACAACATGAGCAATTATCAGCATGTTTCTGCTGAGGAAATCGCCAAAGTACTGGATTATACGGGGCTGTGGAGGGTCCACCTGAAAGAAGGATTCGTAGAAAAGGAAGATCCTCGTATACGGTTGAACCTTAATGCGCTGGGCATCGGCTATGCTGCTGACTACCTTGCTGATATGCTTGAAAGGAATCAGGTTGTCAATTACATGATCGAGGTCGGAAAAGTGGTAAAATGCAAAGGTGTTAACCCGGCAGGCACACCCTGGCGGATCCAGGCAGACCAGGCTTCGAACGATGTGATCTACCTTACCGACAAAGCCATGTCCATTTATGGAAGTCTGTTTAACTTCCGGGTCAGGGAAGGCAAGATCTTCAACAACCTGTTCAATGCAAAGACCGGCTACCCTATTGAAGATCCCTTACTCAGCACACTCATCGTTTCAGGAAATTGTCTGGACGCTGCCGCATACAGTGTGTCTTTTTATTCCATGGGGCTTGAACAAAGCATTTCCTTCCTTGAATCCCACAGTGACATTCAGGCCATCCTGTTTTATTATCAGGACGACCAGATAAAAACCCATGCAACAACCAACATAACTCCTCGCAATGAAATCCAATATTTCCCGTAGAACGTTCCTCAGGCGAAGTGCGCTGCTGGGCTCCGGCCTGGTTGCGGCTGCAGGCGGCCTTTCAGCTGCCGGTTCAAATTTCAGGGTTTCACAACCCTTTGAAACGATCATTGCCAATGGCCTGATCTACACAGGGGACGGAAAGCCTCCGTTTCGGGGAGATGTGGGTATTAAAAATGGAAAGATAGCTGCTTTGGGCCGTCTTGGAGACTATGCAGATCGTATGGTTGATGCAGCGGGAATGGCCGTAAGCCCGGGGTTTGTGGACATACATACACACACAGACACCAACCTGTTCCAATGTCCGGAAGGTGACAGCCGTATTTTCCAGGGTATCACTACCGATGCCGGCGGCAATTGTGGCGGATCTCCTTTTCCTGACGGTCCGTTTGAGAGTGCTGCGTTATTTCTGGAAGCACTGAGAAAGCAGAAGACCGGGATCAATTATTGTACCTTTACCGGCCAGGGATCTATCCGTTCGGCGGTCATAGGAGACTGGAATGCCCCTGCCGCCGCTGCACATACCCGGGCGATGAAGGATCTGCTGGAAAGACAAATGGACGAAGGGAGCATTGGCCTGTCATGTGGTCTTGAATATGCTCCCGGGGCATATGCCTCCAATGAGGAACTTGTGGAGCTGCTGCAAGTCGTGGCCAGACACGACGGGTTGTTTGCCATTCATATGCGGAATGAGGATGACCGGGTGGAAGAAGCCATTTCGGAAGCCATATCCATGGCCAGAGAAGCCGGGGTCAGACTCCAGATATCTCATCTGAAAGCTCAGAATTACAACAACTGGCATAAAGGACCGGCCATGCTACGTCTGATAGAGAATGCAAGCAAAGAAGGTCTGGACATAGCTTTTGACAGATATCCCTACATTGCATTTTCAACCGGTCTGACAAGTTTCATCCCCCTGACAGGCAGACAAGGTTCGGTGGAAGATGTTCTGGCCAGACTCCGGGACAGAAAAACGGCCGAAGAATTCGGGGCCTATGCCCGATCCCGCTTCGAACGTCTGGGAGGCTCCCGGAACGTGGTCATTTCGGCCTGCACTTTACCTGCAAACAAAGAAACCTACATGGGCAAAAACCTGGAGGAATGTGCACGCATATCGGGTAAAACCGAATGGGAATTCGTCAGGGATCTGCTTGTTGAAGAACGGCTGAAACCCGATATTGTTGCCTTTGCCATGACAGAAGACAATGTCCGGACATTCCTGTCCCATCCCCTGGGCATGCCGGCCTCTGACGGAAGTGTTTATTCACCTCGCGGACCGTTATCCGCCACCATTCCCCATCCCCGCTCCTACGGGACATTCCCGCGTTTTCTGGGCAAATACTGCAGACAGGACAAGATCATGGATTTTGCGGCAGCAATCAGAAAAATGACCTCGCTACCGGCTTCCAGGCTGAAATTAAAGGAACGTGGGATGCTGGTCCCGGGGTATTATGCCGATGTGGTGGTTCTTGATCCGGCATCTGTTATTGACACCGCCACATTTGAGAACCCCCACAGCTTCCCGCAGGGGATCGCCCATGTCTGGGTAAACGGAAAACACACCATAAAGAACGGGACCCATACGGGGGCACTGGCAGGCATGGTGCTCTAAAGTTTTACGTAGATCACATGTCCTTCCACAGAAGGATACCCCATGCGTCTGAGTGCTGTCACATATGTTTCCATTTGCCGGTTGTGTGACCGGTCGGGATTCCCGAATTTGTAATCCAGCACCACAACCTTGCCCTCCTTTTCCATGACCCTGTCTGGACGGATTTTCCCGCCGGGACCCAGGATCGAAGCTTCGTTCCTTACTACCCATGAGCCGTCAAACCATTGGTTGACAGGAGGTTCAGACAAGGTTTTTTCAATGGCCCTGGCATAGTCTGCTATCGTTTCATTGTTGCCGGAAAGTGCTCCCTCCAGTACCAGGTCTTCCAGGGCTACAGCCACATCTTCCTTTTTTTCGATGCGTGAAAGCAGCTTGTGCAATACGATACCCCATTGTCTTAACGAATCGTCGGGGGAATAATCAAACGCTTCATCCCTGTAGGAGATCTTCAGCTCATTACTAAAATCAGCCGAGGGATATTCTTCCATTCTGTATCCGGGGGATAATGCGGGCTCACTTGCGGGAACGGGAAGCTGTCGTCCGTAACTCCATGTTTCATCCGTGGGACTTTCGCCGGAGGCCAGTGCTGTACGGACATGGTAAGAGATTTCACCCCGGGAAGCGTTTTTCCCAAAGGGAAGAAAAAGGTACAACTCGTCCCTGGGCCGGGTTACGGCTACGTATAGCAAATTGAGCGAATCAAGTACCCTTTGGGCATATTCCAGATAATAATCCCGTGAAAATAAAGTATGCTTCAAACGGTCATTATACTGTACGGGGACCTGTTTCAGCCGGTTGAAAGGAGCTGCGTCCGTACCTGTCCAGATGATCTGGCTCCCGGAACGGGAATCCAGAGGCCAGTTGCAAAAAGGAACGATCACCACGGGAGCCTCCAGTCCCTTGGCCTTGTGTATTGTCAGCAAACGGATTGCGTTCAGCGGTGGATCTGATGTCAGCATTTTTTGCTTTCCCCTGTCATCCCACCATTTCAGAAATGCATACACCCCTCCGCTGTCCCTGGATGCAAATTGCAGAATGGTATCATGAAGGTCCTGTAAATAAGGCAAAGCCCTGACACACCTTGTCCATTCCATTTTTTGAACTATGGCTTCAAAAGCGTCTGCCAAAGGCAAGAACCGGAGCCGGTTCAGAAAATCCCTGTCGTTGACGACGCCTGCCCTGCCATACTCCCGGGAAAGCCTGACAACTGTTTCGGCAACACAAGAATTTTCGGGAAAATGACATAATTTAAGCAGGGAAACGGCAAGAGAGACGTACGGCGATGAGGCCAGGTACAGGGAATCCTCTGAAACCACATCGGGGCAATACATCCCGTCTGTCTGATGCTCCCTTCTGTATTTGAAAAAATAATGCGAAACAGTACGGGCATTTTCCTTCGAACGTACCAGGATCAAAATGTCGGAGGGCTTAAAACCTCTCTCCTGCAGTTCAAC
>LFSY01000136.1:41929-43993 GCA_001512865.1 Rikenellaceae bacterium DTU002
GTGTCCAGGGTAAAAAATTCCACACCCAGATTTAACAATACAGGATCATTGGCGATCTGTTCACCCAGGATCCTCCAGTCACTGTTCCTCCACCTGTAGATGGACTGTTTCACATCCCCCACGATCAGGGAATGGGCTCCCTGGGCAAGTCCGTTCAACAGCAACGGATACATATTTCGCCACTGGAGAACAGATGTATCCTGGAACTCATCCAGCAGAAAAGACTCATAACCGGAACCGGTTTTCTCGTAGACGAACGGGGTGTTCCCGTCTCCGGTCAACCGGCTTAACAGATAGGTTGAATCACCAATATCAAGGGTGTTGTTCTCTTCCTGTATTTCCCTCATGGTAGTGATCACATCTGCCAGAAGGCCCATCAGCGGCAATTGTTCCAAAACCGATACGGCCGTGGCATATTCACGGAAACAGGCCTTGTAAAGATCCAGTATCCGGTGCAACACGGGCATCAATACCGCCTGCATACTTTCCAGACCCGGAGGGGAATTCTTGTTGAACCAAAGGCTTTCCTTGCCCTGGGCTGCCTCCGTGACCCGCTTTTGGGGAATGTAATCGTCCGGAATCGTTTTCCTTGCCGAGATTTTTTCAAAATAACGGGCAAAAGAGCTTGCCCTGTTCGGAAAATCCACCGGTGAAAAACCCTGCATATCCATCAACCGGAGCGCCTCCCGGCCCAGGGCATGCATCCGGGTCTCGAATTCCTTGGTGATGCGCCTGATCTCTTTCATGAACTCCCTGAGAAAGACCCTGTCTGATATCTTTTCCGCAAATGCCTCTCCCAACGTCCTGAACGATTCACTGCCTGCCTGATAACCCACCTGTTTCAATATCCGGTTCACATCCCAGCGATCGGCCCTGGAAACTTTTTCGGTGATCAACTCTTTGATCCATTCCTGCAAGGATGCGTCTGTAGGGACTTTTTCAATGATACGGCCTGCTGTTCTGTCCAACAGCAAATCCGTATCGGTATCGACCGAATAACCGGTCCCCAGCCCCGTTTCAAGGACGAAAGACCTTAAGACTCTCTGAAAAAAAGAATCCAGTGTTGATACGGAGAATCGGGAATAATTATGTAGCAACTCCTTGTGAACCAGGCGGGCGCGATCAACCAACCTGTCAAAGGAAAGACCGGTTTCCGCGCACAGGTCCGTCCCCATGGATGATGGTATTCCCTGAGCCAGCGACTCCAGGGTGTCGAGGATCCTCGCCTTCATCTCTGCGGTTGCCTTGTTGGTAAAGGTGACTGCCAGTATTCTGAAAAAAGCGTGCGGATCATGGTACAGGGGACCTCCCATCAAAAAAGACAGGTAAGTCAAGGTCAGCCGGTATGTTTTACCCGTGCCGGCAGAAGCTTTATATACCTTAAGAGCCATCAGCGGATCCTCCAAGAAGAAACGCGTGGATAAACCCGTTCAGGTCTCCGTCCAGGACAGCTTGGGTATCGGTCATTTCGTAACCGGTACGGTGATCCTTGACCATTTTGTAGGGATGCAATGTATAAGAACGTATCTGGGAACCCCATTCAATCCTTTTCTTCTGTCCTTCAAGCAGCTTTTCCTTTTCCCGTCTTTTTTCAAGCTCCATTTCATACAAATGCGATTTCAGAATACGCAGGGCATTCTGACGGTTGTCCAGCTGACTTCTGGTTTCTGTATTCTCTACCGTAATCCCTGTAGGGATGTGGCGGACACGGACACCCGTTTCCACTTTGTTGACGTTCTGGCCCCCCGCCCCTCCGGAACGGTACGTATCCCACTCCAGATCTGAAGGACTGATATCTATCTCGATGGTATCGTCCACGGCAGGATAGACAAATACCGAGGAAAACGTGGTTTGCCGTTTGCCCTGTGTATTGAACGGGGAGATCCGCACCAGGCGGTGCACTCCGTTTTCGGCTTTCAGATAACCGTAGGCGTAATTGCCTTCGAATTCCAGAATGCAGGACTTGATGCCGGCTTCCTCTCCTTCCAGGATATCATGCACCCTGACTTTGTATCCGTTCCTTTCTCCCCAGCGGGTATACATCCGCATGAGCATGGCGGACCA
>LFSY01000112.1 GCA_001512865.1 Rikenellaceae bacterium DTU002
GTATACGGCGAGTGGGACCCCTGGAGTGCGGCAGCCGTCACGGACCCGGGGAAACCCAATGTATTGTATTTGGTGGAACCGGGCGGCAGTCACAGAGCCCGAATCGCGACCCTCCCCGAAGCAATGCGTGAAGGGTTCCAAAAACAAATGGAAACCTGGCTGAACCAGTAGCATATAATCTATGGACCCTTTCATTCCCCTTACAGTAAGCGATAAAAACCTGATCGGACCTTTTCTTGAGAGATCCGGGAAAACGGGTGCTGAATACAGCTTTGCCACCTTGTACATGTGGTCCGCCATCTTTCACACATCCTATCACATAGTGTCTTCGGCCGGGGAAAGGATATTGGTAATAAAAAGTTGCAAAGACGCCGCAACACCCTGTCATTTTTTATACCCGATGGGGCTTGACCAGCCTGTGGAAGCGGAAAAAGCGCTGAAAATACTCTCCAGGCTTTCAGACGGGGTTTTTTTCCTCGCCGGAGGTCTTTCTCAAGAGGAAGCCCTTGGTCTGAAGGCTCTTGATCCCGGCAACATAAAAATCCAGCCTGTCAGGGAGTCATACGACTACGTTTACAACGCATCAGACCTTTTAGAATTGAAAGGGAAAAAATTGCAGTCCAAAAGGAATCATCTGAACGCGTTTTTAAAAGAGTATCCCCAACACCGCATCAGGGCCATAGAGGAGACCGACATTCCGGCATGTCTGGAAATGAACGATCAGTGGTGCAAAATCATGGGATGTCTTTATGATCTGAGCCTGGGCCAGGAAGCTTGTGCCGTACACAAAGGATTCAGGGCTTTCGGGGCCCTGGGGCTGGAGGGTTTGATGATCACCGTTGACGGGCGCATTATCGCCTATACCTTTGGAGAACCCTTCCTGCAAAACACCTATCTGGTACATGTGGAAAAAGCCTTTCCCGAATACCGGGGAGCCTACCAGGTCATTAACCAGGCGTTCGTAAAGCATATTCTGGAAAAATATCCGGATACGCTACTCGTCAACAGGGAAGATGATGTGGGAAACGAGGGATTGCGTCAGGCAAAGATGAGCTACCGGCCGGCGTTTCTTATTGAAAAATACAGCGCCCTGGTCAACCTACCACCCAGACCATGACGTGGTCGTCTACCGTTTTATAATCCAGGGTAAAAGACTCTTCCGTTCCGTCTCTGTGATAGAAAATGGCATCAATTTCCCCTTCTTCACGGGGCATGAATTTGTCGACAACCATTTGTTCAATAAAATCCACCTCGGGCTGGGACATGTATTTAAACAAAGCTTCCTTGGCGCACCAGATCAATGCCAGCTGATGCTTCCTGACATCTTCCCTGTCCGATAAAAAATCCTTCTCGGATTCGCCGGCAGCCTTTTTCTCGACTGATAAGAAATTCCTGCCCAGAAATTCAATGTCAATACCCACGCTATCCTGCGGATGTGTGAGGACACAGGCAAAACGGCGCGTATGGGCAATGCTCAGTTCCACTATGGAGTTTTGCAGAAAAGGCCTCCCGTTTTCGTGATATCCCAGGTATACCTTCTCGGGGAATATGGTGTCAAGGATTGCCCTGACTGCCAGTCGTTCCCGTCTGCGCTGGGAATTTGTTATGTAGGAAAGTTCTTCCTCTTCGTCATTGGGCAACGCACATATTTGCATGAATTGTTCTTCTGTTTCCGTAATCTCCCAGACAACAATTTCTGCCCCGTTTTTAAATTTTTCCCTGTAATAAAGTCCCATATCTGAACGGTAAATATAGCAACAAATCCTAAATCCTGAAAAGTCCGTACACGGCCGAACCGCTCCCGGTCATAGAAGCAAATACCGCTCCCTCCTGGTATAGCATCTGNNTTGTATTGTTCTATCTGGGGATGTTTTTTGAAAATTGTAGCTTCAAAATCATTTTCTATCACATACTTCCATGTGTCGACCGGCTGGAGTAACAAATCCCTCAGGGAAACCCTGTTATTGTCCGGTACAACCCCGCTATAGGCTTCTGCCGTGGAAACGGATACAGGTGGAAATCGCAATTCAATGCGGTATTGGCTCAGGTCCATCGCAAATGGTTCCAGGATGTCTCCCCTTCCTGACGCCAGGCACATGCTCAAAGGAGGCTGTTGTATGAAAAATGGCACATCACTGCCCAATTGCAACGCAAAAGAATGCAATTCCGGTTGAGACAATCCCAGGGTAAAATGCCTGTTCAGCAATTGCAGACAGTAAGCCCCGTCGGACGAGCCTCCTCCCAATCCGGTTCCGGCCGGTATCTGCTTGTAAAGATGAATCTCTACCGGAGTCATGTGGAAATGCTCCGATAACAGGTTATATGCCCGAATGCAGAGGTTGGACATCAACGGTCCGGGAAGGGGGAGGCCGTAAAGGAACAGTTTCACATTCTCTGCAGCTTCCGGGGCGTCCGTTACTTCAAGTACATCGGACAATGCATGAGGTACAAAGAGCGTTTCTATGTCATGAAACCCGTCATCCCGTTTTTGCAGGACGTGCAAGCCTATATTGATTTTGGAACATGGGTATACAACTGTTGTGGCCATAAAAAAAACGTTAGCCACATTTGGAATATCCGCAACTCATGCACAACAGGCAACCTTCCTGATAAACAAGGTTCTTTGCTCCGCATTTTTCACATTCCGTTCCTGACGTATCCTTTGTCCCGTTGGGGATATACCTCTTAAGGGCTCTTTCCACGCCGGTTCTCCAGTTATTGATCGTCTGGCTGTCCAGTTCCAGTGAGGACACCAGGTGTACGACTTCTTCCACGGGCAATCCGTTTCGTAAAACGCCGGATATCAGCTTGGCATAGTTCCAGTATGCCTGATTGAACATGTGGGATATTCCCCCTACGGTATTGGGATACCCGTATTTGTCAATAAAACGGAAATCGTAACGGGACCCCCTTTCCTCCACCACTTTAATGACCTGTCCCATGGTTACTGATTTTGGGATTACACGGGTGTCTTCATCAAGTTTTCCGGTAAAGATCTCGTAAGGTCTTCCGTCAAACAATCCCACAAAGGCGATCCATTGATCGTTGGCGTTTTTGAACCTGATGACCTCGGCTTCCAGTGCTTCCGGTCTTTCCTTGGGCATGGACTGCATCATTTTTCCTCCTTTTTCCTGGGATTCAGCAGAAACCAGTACACCGGAACGACTTCCTTCCCGGTATACCGTGACACCCTTACACCCCCATTCCCAGGCCGTTTTATATACTTTGGCGACCATCTCTTCCGTAACGTCTGCCGGCAGATTTACCGTAACGCTAATGGAATGGTCCACCCATTTTTGCAACTGACCCTGCATTTTTACCTTGGCTACCCAATCGACATCATTTGCCGTTGCCTTGTAATACGGAGATTCCTTAACCAACGCCTGCAAATCATCTTTTCCCATATTGATGACTTTATTGCGGTCATATCCGTTGATCTCTGCCCAGTCAAGGAATTTGTGATGAAATACGTTGTATTCCTCAAAAGCGTCTCCCATTTTATCCGTGAAGGATATAGTGACGTTCTTATCATTTGGATTAACCTTCTTACGACGCTGGTAAACAGGAAGAAACACTTGTTCAATTCCACTGGTTGTCTGGGTCATAAGGCTTGTTGTCCCGGTAGGTGCAATGGTAAGCATAGACACATTACGGCGGCCTGACAGGTGCATTTCTTTGTAAAGCTCCTCATCTTCCTGCCGAATACGCTCGATCATGGGGTTTCGCAACTCCCTGTTGGGATCGTACATGGGAAAACTGCCTCTTTCCCTGGCCATGACTACAGAGGAACGGTAAGCAGACAGGGCAAGTGTTTTCTGAACCTGGACGCCGGCCTGTATGGCCTCTTCCGATCCGTAACACAGGCCCAGGGCTGCCAACATGTCCCCTTCTGCGGTGATCCCCAGCCCGGTACGTCTGCCTCCCAGGGTTTTTTCCTTGATCTTGAGCCAGAGCTCCCTTTCCGTCCGTTTGATCACTTCGTCTTCAGGATCCCGGTCAATTTTAGCAATGATGGCATCAATTTTTTCCATTTCCAGATCGACCAGATCGTCATTCAACCGCATGGCTTTCATGACATGGTCACTGAAAAGGGCCGCATTGAACCTGGCCTGTGGCGTAAAAGGCTTTTCGACATAAGAATACAGATTGATGGCGATCAGACGGCAGGAGTCGTAGGGACAGAGGGGGATCTCTCCGCAAGGATTGGTGCTTACTGTTTTGTATCCCAGGTCCGCATAGCAATCGGCAACGGATTCACGGGTGATCGTGTCCCAGAAGAGGATTCCCGGTTCTGCGGACTTCCAGGCATTGTGGATGATCTTCTTCCAAAGGGCAGCCGCATCAATTTCCTTTTTATACCTGGGATTTGCCGATTCTACAGGATATTGCTGCAAATAGGGTTTCCCGGCCAGGGCCGCTTTCATGAACTCGTCATCTATCTTAACAGAGACATTGGCTCCCGTTACCTTGTTCTGTTCCAGCTTGGCGTCGATAAAAGTTTCCGCGTCGGGATGCTTTATGGAAATGGTAAGCATAAGGGCTCCGCGTCTTCCATCCTGCGCCACTTCCCTGGTGGAATTGGAATACCGTTCCATAAAAGGAACAACACCGGTGGATGTGAGGGCGGAATTCAGTACGGGCGAGCCTCCCGGGCGGATATGCGACAGGTCATGCCCCACGCCACCCCTGCGCTTCATCAGTTGCACCTGTTCTTCATCAATCTTGAGAATACCGCCGTAGGAGTCGGCAGGATTCTGATGCCCTATGACAAAACAGTTGGACAGGGAAGCCACCTGGTGATCGTTGCCGATGCCGGACATGGGTCCGCCCTGAGGTATGACATACCTGAAACGGTCCAGCAGCTGGAATATTTCTTCCTCCCCCATAGGGTTTGGATATTTTTTTTCAATCCTGGCAAACTCTTTTGCCAACCGGCGGTGCATATCTTCAGGAGTGCATTCGTACAGGTTCCCAAAAGAATCCTTCATGGCGTATTTGTTGATCCAGACCGAAGCGGCCAGTTCGTCTCCGTTGAAATATTCCTTTGTTTTGGTTAACGCTTCCCCGTAGGGAAAAATTGCCTTTGCATTCTCTTTTTCAGAATCCATCGCGCTGTAAATAAGAAGGTTACTAAATAATTTTATTTCCTAACCGGAAAAGGGAATTGCAAGTTAGCTCAATCGTTTCGGGATTAACAGAGACGGTTGAAAAAGATATGCACAAAATTTTTAACAACAATGCATGGTGCAGTGTGAACATTTTGTGAATTCCCCTCGCAGTCTGCTTTCTACCATTTTTTCCAACCGGGTACGTATGGCGTCTGTCCGTATGTGTCCCAGCACGTCCTGCACAAAGGCCATCTGTTGCAAAGTTTGCGCCTCTGCCAGGGGTATGCCCCTGGAGCGCAGATAAAACAGCCCCATTTCGTCCAGGCGTCCTATGGTGGCACCATGCGAACATTTCACATCGTCTGCATATATCTCCAGCTGTGGTCTGGTCGTGATCCTTGCATCCCGGGTAAGAAGCAAATTGTGATTTGCCTGGTATGCCTCGGTCTGCTGCGCTCCGGGGGCCACACGGATGGCTCCGTTGAAAGCAGCCCTCGAGTGATTGTCCAGAATTCCCTTGAACAGTTGCGTTGAAGTGCACTTTTGACTGTCGTGCCGTACGGCAATGTCATATTGTATGTCCTGTTCTCCGTCTGCCAGATACAGTCCGTCCAGGTTGCAAACGGCTTCAGGCTTGTTCATTCGTGCATGGACCTTGTTGTTAATGGTCCCGCCGTAAAGACTCAGAATATGGCAGTCCAGCCTGGAACCCTTGTCCAGATCAGCCATAATTTCCAGCCAGTACCTGGAACGGTTGTGTTCGTTTTGCATAAAGAGGATATCCAGGGACGCCCCTTCTCCAAGTGTGATCTTTGAATACCGGAACGTTTTGTACAAATATTCATTTAGTGTATGGTCACATACAATGACCTGCGCCCTTGCCCCCGGAGCCAATACCCATTCGTTGGTAAATTCCAGCGGGCGGGGAAGGTCTTCGCTGCGGACACTAATGATCTGTATGGGAGCCATGGAATGGTCTCCGCTGATATCCATTACCAGGCCCTTCCTGTCCATTCCCGTTTTTAACGATATCCCCTCCGACACATTGTCTTCCTCCTGCAACATTCCGTCAACCAGGAATACCTGCCTGATATTCCCGTTGGGAACGGTACAGCTGAACACCCGCCTTACTTCGGGCATATAGGTGTATTCTTTCATGATTCGTTAATAATATGATCGTACCCTTTGGTTTCCACTTCAAGGGCCAGCTCTTTTCCGGAAGTCTTGATGATCTGACCTTTATAGAGCACATGTACAATGTCGGGGACTATATAATCCAGCAGACGCTGGTAATGCGTGATCACCACGATCGCATTGTCTTTTGTTTTCAGTTTGTTCACGCCCTGCGCCACAACGCGCAACGCGTCAACGTCCAGGCCGCTGTCCGTCTCGTCCAGAAAAGCAAGTTTTGGTTCCAGCATGGCCATTTGAAATATCTCGTTCCTCTTTTTTTCGCCGCCGGAAAACCCCACATTCACACCCCTGCCGACAAAAGAAGGATCCATTTCCACAAAGGCCATCTTTTCCCGCATCAACTTCAGGAATTCTCCGGAAGACAGCGGCGGAAGGTTTTGATATTTTCGCTTTTCGTTAACCGCTGCTTTCATGAAATTCACATTGGTCAGACCCGGGATTTCCACCGGATACTGAAATCCCAGGAACAACCCCATCCGGGCTCTTTCTTCCGGAGACAGTTCAAACAGGTCTTTTCCCATGAACCGGGCCGATCCCTGTGTTACGGTAAAGGCATCCCTTCCTGCCAGGACAGCCGCCAGGGTTGATTTCCCGGATCCGTTTGGTCCCATGATGGCATGCACTTCTCCGGGCCTGATATCCAGATTTACACCCCGAAGGATCTCTTTATCTCCGATCTTAACATATAAGTCTTTTATAGTCAGCATATCTGTTTTTGTTTTTTCCATTCCCTGTTCCAGTGGATTATTCCTATAACGTTAAAGGCCAGGAAGAAAGCCGCAACAATGGGCATGAATACCAGCCCGGCCGAAATATACAAAATGACATTCCCGATATTGAGGGCGATCCAGAACACCCAGCACTCCCATTTTTTCTGGGCTGCCAGCACCTGTGCCGTAAGCATTAAGCCGGCGACCGAAGCGTCCAGGAAAGGAGAACGCGCCGGAGGGAACGCCTCTGAGATCAGGTGCAGCCTGGTCAGAATAAAGCCCCAGACCAAAACGATGGAAACCAACAGGACCAGGTACATCAGGCGCTGCCTGTTGTTTAAAAAAGTAATCTGTAACTGGTTCCTCGTATTTTTCTCATCTTTTCGTGGCTTTGTCCAGCGATACAATCCGTAGATATTGATGGCAAGCGAGATGGGTTGCAACAACATGTTTGTATACAGGTTCTTCTGGAGAAACATCATAAACAGGAGGGCCGTATAGACAAAACCGATCCAGTAATTGACCGCCCGTGCCAGGCTTGCCATGAATACCGAGGTCAGTCCGAACAAAACGGCACAGAACTCCAGGTAAGAGATCCCCTGTCCTCCGATTACAAAAAATATATTGTGCAGGTTAAAAAATTCTTTCATGATCATCCAACAGTCCCTTCCAGCGAGAGACTTAACAGTTTTTGCGCCTCAACGGCAAATTCCATGGGCAGTTTATTAAGTACTTCACGCGCATATCCGTTGACTATCAGTCCTACGGCATCTTCCGGACCAATACCGCGCTGCAGGCAATAGAAGAGTTGGTCTTCCCCGATCTTGGAAGTGGTAGCTTCATGTTCCACCATCGACGTTTCGTTGGCATTCTCAATGACCGGGAAGGTATGTGCCCCGCATGCATCTCCAAGAAGCAGCGAGTCACACTGGGAGTGGTTCCTGGCATTATCCGCGCCCGGCAACACTTTAACCAGTCCCCTGTAGGAATTCTGGCTATGACCGGCAGAGATTCCCTTGCTCACAATGCGGCTGCGTGTGTTCTTCCCGATATGTATCATTTTTGTACCCGTATCGGCCTGCTGGTAATGGTTGGTAACGGCAACAGAATAAAATTCACTTACCGAATTGTCGCCTTTGAGGATGGTGGAAGGATACTTCCAGGTGATGGCAGATCCTGTTTCCACCTGTGTCCAGTAAAGACGGGAATTGGCCCCTTTGCATATCCCTCTTTTTGTTACAAAATTGTAGATACCCCCTTTGCCTTCAGAGTCTCCAGGATACCAGTTTTGGACCGTAGAATACTTCACTTCCGCATCCTGCATGACAACAATCTCAACTACTGCTGCATGAAGCTGGTTCTCATCTCTTTGCGGAGCGGTGCATCCTTCCAGGTAACTGAGATACGACCCCTCTTCCGCAACGATGAGTGTCCTTTCAAACTGCCCTGTCCCGCGGGCATTGATGCGGAAGTAGCTGGACAGTTCCATGGGACAGCGGACGCCTCTGGGGATGTAACAGAAAGATCCGTCGGAGAAAACGGCAGCATTGAGTGCGGAAAAGAAATTATCTCCTACCGGGACCACACTGGCAAGATATTGCCTGACCAGCGACGGATAATCCCTGACAGCTTCAGAAAACGAACAGAATATGATCCCTTTCTCGGCAAGGGTTTCCTTGAAAGTGGTCTTCACCGAGACCGAGTCAAAGATCGCATCTACGGCCATTCCGGCCAATACATTCCTCTCGTGCAGGGGGATTCCCAGTTTGTCGAAAGTCTCGGCAAGTTTGGGATCCATTTCCTGCGACCCCTCCGCAGTCTTTTGCTTTTTAGGTGCTGAGTAATAGATAATGTCCTGATAATCAATCTCAGGTATCTGAAGATGTGCCCATGTGGGCATTCTCATGGTTTGCCATTTTTTGAACGCCTGCAGGCGAAATTCGAGCAGCCAGTCCGGTTCGCTTTTCTTGCCGGATATAAGACGTATCACTTCTTCGTTCAGTCCTTTCGGGAAATCTTCCTGTTCCAGGTCCGTAACAAAACCGTGCTCGTACTCACTTTCGGCTATCTTTTTGAGTATGGCTTCCTGATTTTCTTTCATAGCCCGCAAATATACCATCTTTTCTTTATTTTTGCGGTATGAACAACAAAAAAGGGATGCCTAAGACACCCATATCGGAGCTGGGCAAGTATAAGCTGATTGACAGAATCTCAGCTCGTTTTATTTCAAGTAACGAATCAACCCTGCAGGGCGTTGGAGACGACGCTTCCGTCGCCTGTTTTCGAGACCCGCTCACCGTTTCGGGACAAAAACTCTCCCTGGAGGGAGTGGATTTTGACCTGTGCTATTTTCCTTTGAAATTTGTTGGATACAAAACCGCCATACACGCCATGGGACAGGTCATGGCCATGAATGCGGTTCCCTTGCAGCTTATGGTATGTGCCGGTCTTTCCCAACGGTTCTATGTAGAAGACACCGACGAAATTTTCCTGGGTATTGAGGCCGCTGCCAAACGTTACGGTGCCGATGTGACGGCTGTTGATATCCAGTCTTCCTATACGGGGCTTACCCTTTCGGTAACGGCTATCGGGGAGGGAGACGCGGGGCTGCTGACGCG
>LFSY01000064.1 GCA_001512865.1 Rikenellaceae bacterium DTU002
CTGGCTGGTGGGACCGTGCTCATTTTTACGGCCTGTTTCCTGTACCTGGAGGCATTCCGCCGAGGGAGCACTGATCCAGGGAGCACTGATGCAGGGAGCACTGATGCAGAGAGCACCAACTCAGGGAGCACCAACCCAGAGAGCCCCAACCCAGGGAACACCGGCTCACAGACTGTTTGCCCCGAAACCACTGGCTCCGGGAACACCAGCCGCTGGAAAGCGTATGCCCTCCGGGTGCTTCCGGCAGTGGCCCTGGTTTTCTTGTACCCGTTGGTCGCCCGGTTTTTCTGCCAGTACCCTTACGAAAAATTGCTGGGAGGGATCCACTTTTATAGATATTACTACTTTTCATATCCCCTGCAGTACATTGCCTGGGCTCTGGCAGCCGCAGTACCCTTGTTGTGTCGCCTGATCCCCGCGCCGAAACCTGGTAGCCTGAAACGCCGGATCCCCGCCGCGAGTTCTGATAGCCTGAAACAGCAGATCCCCGTGCCGGATACCGCCCGTCTGCACCGACTGATCCCCGCTTCGGGCCCCGGTCGCGGAAGCCGGATCGTTTCCGCGGTGTTGTGGGTGCTGATCACCGCCGGAACCGTAGTGGGTTTGTTCCGTTTTGCCGGGTTGGAGAAGGAAAGGCTTTTTGGATACGACATCCTGGTGTATGAAGAGGAGTGGGAAGATGTGTTGCAGCGGGCGCAAAAAGATCCTCCGGGCTCTACCATAGAAATGGTGGCTGTGAACCTGGCTTTGTGGAAGACTGGCCGCCTGGAAACCGAAATGTTCCATTACCCGCAACAGGGGCCGGAAGGCCTTATGCTGCCTTTCCGCAGGGATTTCGTGACTCCTTTGATGATGTCCGAGGTGTATCTTCATCTGGGCATGGTCAATTCTGCCCAACGGAACGCCTACGATGCCATGGAGGCCATCCCCGATTTCCAGAAAAGTGCCCGGTGTTACAAGCGCCTTGCACAAACAAACATCATTAACGGACATTACCTGGTGGCCCGCAGTTACCTGGAGCAGCTGTCCAAAACTCTCTTTTACCGGAAATGGGCACACGAAACCGTGCAATACCTTGGAAATGATGAGCGCCCTGAAGATGAGGAGCATATAGCAGAACATCCCCTTTATGGCAGGATCCGCAGGATCCGTTACCGGGACGAGATGCTGTTCAGCCCCCAGGGGCTCAATGCCATGCTGGATGTCTTGTACCGGGACAACCGGGAGAACACCATGGCTTACGCCTACATGCTGGCCTATACCTTGCTGGCCA
>LFSY01000028.1:0-446 GCA_001512865.1 Rikenellaceae bacterium DTU002
ATAGGCGGGGAGATCATGATCTTGATTTTCTGCTCGGCACAGAACGGAATGAGCCGTTCTTTTTCAGCCTGTACGCCTTTGTAGGAGGAAAACAGGATGGCCTGGGCTTCGTATTTGTTCATGATCTTTTTCACACCCTCGCTGGTCTGGAAGTGGTAAATGTTCATGTCGTTCAGACGGTATATGGTGGATTCCTTTCCGTACATGATGAATCCTACCGGGCGGTAATGGGGGCTTTTGTGAAGGCGCACGAGCATGGATGCGGCCTTTTCGTCGTCGCCGTAGATCAGGACCTTCATGGTATGGTTGGCTGCTTTCTGGTTGATCAGGTCGTAGACGATGATCATGGCTATTCGTATGAAGATCAGGGCAACGTAGGTGAGCAGCAGATCTATGAGGAAGAATTTGATGAGGACATCCCGGGTAAGGAGGTCCATCAGGTAAAG
>LFSY01000028.1:604-5733 GCA_001512865.1 Rikenellaceae bacterium DTU002
ACGGCTATGATGACGTCTATCACGGCCACTACCCAGTATTTCAGGTAATTGAACCTGTAAAAGTCAAAACGCTTCAGGATTCTGTTTTCAAATTTCCGGAAACTGTTTTCTTCTTCTTGCTTTTCCATAAAATTGATTGTTGGTTATGGTGCAGGCAGGGATCTTAGTGGTTCTCGAGCATATACAATGCGAGCAGGTGGAACTGTATGGCCTGTACGAGCGGATCCGCGGGACCCGTCATCGGGATGTTCTCGTAGGTACCGGCAGACAGTTTGCCGTCCAGCACGTTGGGCATGATCTTGTCCACGGTCCTGGAATAGGAGGCAAAACACCCCATTTGGGCGGTCAGGGTGAGAAAACGTACTTCACGGTCAATGCCGGGATATTTGGAGTAACGGGAAAAGACCTTTCTGATTTGCTTTTCGTACAGCAGGTGGTCCACCAGATCCGAGTACATCAACAAGGTCTCAATGCGTTCCAGGGCCTCGTCAAGCGAGAGGTCCTTCCAGTGGCCGTTACCGTTGCCGTTTCCGTCCAGTTCTGCGATCCAGCCGTCAAGGATCTCCCTGGCCAGCGCAAGGGATCCCTCGTCCTGCCAGAAGTAATAGTTGTAGGCGTGGATCTTGCAGATATCCGGTAAACGTGCAGGGATCGCAGCTGCGGCAGAGGCGGGCTGGATAAACTCCTCGACGGCGTTGGCGGCGATTTTCAGGTGATCGGGATTGAACTGGAAGGTGAGCGTATGCAAAAGATAAACGATGTTGCGGGCGCGTTCTGCCGCAGACATGTCGTGGTCCAGGTTCCCGGCCAGGACATCGGTCGCCTGTAGCATACGTTCAACAAGAGCTACCGGCTTTGCCTCTTCTCCCAGTGTTTCTGCAACCATGGGAGCGGTGTAGGAAAGGATCAGCAGATGCCTGTACCCAAAGCAGACATGTGCGATCAGGTCGGTACCCGCTGTCTGGAGCGGTATGGACCGGATGTTTTTGAAGAGTAAGTTAAAATAGGATGTATACATTGTGGCAGGAGGCCCGTGATGCGATAAGGCCAGTCTAGATGTGCCGATGCGGAAATCAGGATTCTTGCCCGACAGGTGCGAGGAACGAGGCGGGAAGGTATGTGGTGGCCACTGCCGCCACGCCGTCCAGGCGGACCACCACCCGCTTGTGTCCTTTGATCCTGACGAGTTCTCCCTCAATACCTGAAAAGTCTCCTTTTATTATGCGCACGCGGTCTCCGCGTTTGAGGGTACAGGGGACCAGCTGGGTATGCTCTTCGGAGAAAGTCAGCAGGAATATGAAGTCCTGCATCTGTTTTTCGGGGATCGTTACCGGCTGGTAGGTATTGGGCTCTTTCAGGTACCTCATGCTGAAGGCAAGCTTGCGCGTGAGGTTGATGCTTGTTTTGGGGTCGGTATAGATAAACACGTACCCGGGAATTACAAGCTCGGAAAGTTTGACTTTTTTGCCGTTCCTTTCTTTCACTACTTCCCGGAAAGGGACAAAATTCTTGATGTTCATTTTGTCCAGTTCCTGCTTTATGATTCGTTCTTTACGGTACGTTATTGCAACATACCAGTGTCCAGTGGGGCTGCTCATCAGGTTCTCAGGCAATGGGGTTGGCCATTACGCAAATATAAGCAAAAAACTTGATGATTCTATTGCATCCGGCAGGAAGATGATCAGGCACAAAAAACGAGGCTTGCCAATTCTGATATATTTCAGGTTAAGCAAGTGTGGTACAAAGAGTTAGATAGTAAGTCTTCGTGTGAAAAGCGCGTGTTTCTTAAACAGAAATCCGTTTTTTTCATCTATTTTAGGTCGTCAAATGTAACCATTTATTATGATTCCTGCAACAGTATTTCATAAGTGGCAGGGTTCACTTTGATTACGGTCATAATCTGCCCGGGAACGGTAGGATTTATGAGGCGGTTGGACGCGGCACACAAATTGTTGCGTGTATTTCATTATGAAAAAAGACACATTTACCGTTTTAGATATGAGCTGTGCCGGCTGCGCCATGAACGTAGAGAAGAAGGTGCAGTCACTGCCCGGGGTTGCGCATGCCTCGGTCAATTTTGCCGCCGGCACCCTGCTGGTGGAATACGATCCCGAGCAGATCAGTCCTTCCCGGATCCAGGCCGGGGTGCAGTCTGTGGGCTACCGGGTGATCGTTCCGGAGGACAACAGTGAAGAACAGCAGGCAGATGCAAAGCGCAGTCATTATAAACAACTGAGGCTCAAAGTGATCGTGGCATGGGTATTCGCCATCCCGCTGATGGTCGTTGCCATGGGCCTGATGCACTGGCGGCCTGCCAACTGGATCATGCTGCTGCTGGTACTGCCCATCATGTGCTTCTCGGGCCGGGATTTTTACATCCGTGCCTGGAAAATGCTTCGCAAACGGTCCCTCAACATGGACACGCTGGTGAGCCTGAGTACCCTGGTAGCCTTTCTCTACAGCGTTTTCGTCACTTTTTATCCCGGTTTTTTTGAAAGCCGGGGGATTGCCGCACACGTCTATTACGAGGCTGCCGGCATGATCCTGGCGTTCGTGCTCCTGGGCAAACTCCTGGAAGAACGCGCCAAAAACAGCACCGGCTCGGCCATCCGCGGCCTGATGGGCCTCCAGCCCAAAACCGCCAGGGTGCTGGTGGAAGGCGGTAGCGAAGCTTGCCCGACAGCCGCAGGCCCAACCATGATGCCTACCCCTGCCGGGGCAATTTCCGGCGCAACCATGATGTCATCCCCAGCCAAAGCAATACCTCTTACAGAAAAGGAAATGCCTATTTCCATGCTTCAGGTGGGTGACCGGGTTGTGGTGCGCCCGGGGGAACGGATCCCTGTGGACGGCGCTGTGGAAGACGGACTTTCATACGTTGACGAAAGCATGATCAGCGGTGAGCCCGTCGCGGTGGAAAAACACCCCGGAGACAACGTTCTTTCCGGCACCATCAACCAACACGGCTCACTGACCATCAAGGCTTTACAAGTAGGCAGCGGCACCGTGCTGGCACATATTGTCCGGATGGTCCGGGAGGCCCAGGGAAGCAAGGCTCCCGTTCAGAAACTGGTGGACAAAGTCAGTGCCGTTTTTGTCCCGGTTGTGGTAGTCGTTTCTGTAATATCTTTTATTCTCTGGATGATCATTGGCGGAAGTACGTATTTTTCTTTGGCCCTGCTGGCTTCCGTCTCGGTTCTGGTGATCGCTTGTCCCTGTGCCCTGGGCCTGGCAACACCTACGGCACTGATGGTGGGTATTGGTAAAGCAGCGCAGAACCATATACTGATCAAAGACGCTTATGCCCTTGAAAATATGGGCAAAGTGAATTGCATAGTTTTGGATAAAACCGGTACGTTGACGCAAGGTAAACCCCGGGTCGGGACAATTATTTGGACAAAAGATCCATCCGAAACAGAATTGTCCGTTTTTCTGTCCGGCGAGATGAAATCCGAACATCCGCTTGCCGATGCCGTTGTGCAACATTTGAAGGAAAAAGGCATAACACCGGTCGGTCTGGACCATTTTGAAAGCATCCCCGGGAAAGGCATTCAGTTTTCTTATGCAGGACAAAAATACCGGGCAGGGAATTTAAATTTTGTCCGGGCTGCTGCTCCTGCTGCTGCCACTTCTGCTGCCGCTTCTGCCGCCACTTCTGCTGCCACTTCTGCTGCCGCTGCTGCCNNTCTGCTGCCGCTTCTGCCGCCGCTGCTGCCACTTCTGCTGCCGCTTCTGCCACTTCTGCCGCCGCTTCTGCCGGGATTTCGGCAGGCTCCGGCGGGCCCCTTTCCTTAGAATCACTTCTTCAAAAAGCTTCCGACTGGCAGTCAGAAGGAAAAGGCGTGGTTTACTTCGGCGATCAGGCAGGAATCCTGGCAGTAGCCGCCCTCAAAGATCCTGTCAAGGATACCACTCCCCGGGCACTGGAACTATTGGGCAAAATGAAGATCCAGGTGCACATGCTCACCGGAGATTCCGCCAGTACAGCCGCCTCGGTGGCCTCCGAGCTTGGTATTGAGCACGTTGTATCGGGAGTTCTGCCACAGGAAAAGGAAGCATACATTCAGAAACTGCAGGCAGAAGGCAAATTTGTAGCCATGGTCGGCGACGGCATCAACGATTCGCAGGCGCTTGCCCGGGCCGATGTCAGCATCGCTATGGGAAAAGGCACCGATATTGCGATGGACGTGGCGATGGTCACGCTCACCACCTCGGACCTGATGCTCCTGCCCAAAGCCATCGAACTTTCACGCCGGACGGTCCGGATCATCCGCCAAAACCTTTTCTGGGCTTTCGTTTACAACACCCTGGGGATCCCTATTGCCGCCGGAGTGCTTTTCCCCGTCACCGGTCTGCTCCTGAATCCCATGTGGGCCAGCGCCGCCATGGCATTCAGCTCCATCTCCGTCGTGCTCAACAGCCTGCGGCTGCGAAGGTAAGGGCTGCCGAGGAGGAGGCTTCGGAGGGGGATTCGTTTNNGGGGCTGCGGGGAGCTGCCCTTGCTGGCTGGCGCCAGCAACGCAGGGGGTGCAACGCACACATTGTTCGTTTCGTTGAATATCAGGCAGTTAAAAAAATCGACCCCCGGGGGGTCGAAATTCGTAAGTTGCTGATTCTGAGGCAAACGAACAATGTGTGCGTTGCACCCCCTGCGCGCCTCTTCCTCCCCAGNNCACCCGCTGCAGCCAACCTCGCACCCTACGCATGCGCAGCGTACGTGGGCTGTGGGCCGGCAACCCGGCCCGCGCGATCACGTCACTGACAGGCACTAATTCAGAAGTTTGCAAAGCATCGCCTCGGCAAATGAAGTATTGCGGCAGGCCGCCAGAAGCTCCCTCCGGCAGGCCGCACGCCGGGCGGTTGTGCGCCCTTTTGATCTCCATCACGCGGTGCATCAAAAAAGCATCTTTCCAACGATAAAGGATCACGTCTCCCACAACGATCCCGGCCGGATCAACCGGGTGAAGAATCACGGTATCCCGGCCGTCAAGCAGCCAGGGACTCATGCTGTAACCCCTGACAGGCAACCTCACAGCTTCCCCGGCCATGATACGCTCCTCTAACAGAGACAATATTTTTTCGTTAGGAAGGATGATTTTTTTACGCCTCATTTTTGTCCTGTTTCAAAA
>LFSY01000028.1:5808-7675 GCA_001512865.1 Rikenellaceae bacterium DTU002
GCTCCTGAAGTGCTTCCTCTGTTGGCTCCCCGAAAATCTTCTTGTGAATCAGTATGGCCGCTGACACGTCCGGCAAACATTCCAGCCGAAAGACAGGGACACGTTTTAGCACCTCCGAGATCAGCGCACAAATCGCTTCCTGCAACCACTCATCCCGCAGATAGGCCGGCGGGAACGACGGATAAAGAGCCGCAAATGATTTGATTATATTCAGCCGATGCGTCTTGTTTGCGGGAGCCTGTTCCAACCTGACGATCGCAGCAACCGGGTATCCTTCTGCATGATACGCCCTACCCTTCCCGCTCCACGGCGATCCGTAAATATATATTGCCTTTTCAGGTTGGTGGAAACGTAATATGGGACTGTCGTCGTTCAGCAGTGAGCAACCAGAAATATTATGCAGCCACAGACGGGTATGTGTACTTTTCCCGGTTCCCGATTCCCCCAGAAAGACCACCGCCTGCCCTTGGTGTATGATCACCGAGGCGTGTACCGGTGCCGCCATCCCGGGAATGACAGCAAACGCCATCCCCATCCACAAAGCAAAACGTAAATGATCCGGATCAGGAACCATCACCGTCCCCGCAATGCTTCCCGAAAGATTCTTATCTACCGTCCCGACCCTCTTCATATGTATGAGTCTGCACCCGGTACGGATCCCGGGATGCCCCCTTTCCATTTCCATCTGCAGCGACAAAATTCCTTTTGTATCAAATATCCGGAGCCAATAAAAATTGTCTTGTTTGCTCAACACACATCTGCCGTTATCAATATCAAAACCCCACACATCCTTCTCCATATCATTCTCCATATCCTGCTCAATATCCTGCTCAATATCCTGCTCATATTTCGCGACTGGTGTTCTTTGCATTTCCTCCAGGGAAACGATCTCAAACCGCACATCCTCCGTTTCATTCAACGGCAAAACTTTATGAGCATCATTCCGGAAAGCGACCCCGGAACCGACCTCAGAACCGACCTCAGAACCGACCCCGGTACCGTCCTCAGAACCGGACAATTTTTTTGACAAGAAAGGAGCAAACCCCGGAAGCTCAAATTTTTGTCCATCCGGTAGGTCCCAGACAATTTTCACCTTAAATCCGGCTATTTCATAGATTTGGTCTGTGCCCATAAAAGTCAATTGTTACAACCGGTTTACAGTGTCCATCCGGAAATATCAATGATCCGGTCACATTGCATCAGCAGGCTCTCGCGGTGCGAAATGATCACAACGGTTTTCTCCCGGTCCATGAGCTCCTGTAGCAAAGTCTGCGTAATTTCGGTTTCAGTCGCAGGGTCCAGCGCCGAGGTAGGTTCATCCATCAACAAAACGGCTGCCTTTTTGAAATGCGCACGGGCAATGCCAACCCGCTGACGTTCACCGCCCGAAAGCCTCGCCCCGCCTTCTCCGATCAGTGTATCGGCACCCAACGGCAACGTCTCCGTCCAGTCGCTGAGTGCAGCCATCCGGAGCGATGCCTCCAGTCTTTCCCCCGGATCGTCCCCAAACGGAGATATGTTTTGCGCCAGCGATCCTTCCGTAATAAACACATCCTGAGAAACATACCCGAGCATATCGTGCCAGGCCTCCAAATTTTCCGTGCCGAGGGGGACGCCGTCAATCAAAATACTCCCCTTCTGTGGCCTGTAAAGCCCCATCAGCAGGTACATCAGCGTACTTTTTCCTTTCCCAGTCGGGCCCGAGATTCCCACCCGCTCCCCTTTGAGGATCGTGAACGATACTTCCCGCAACACCGGTCTGTCCGGCTCAAAACCAAAAGTCACACCTCGAAACTCGATGGACTGACTGAATGTCAACGTTTTGCGATAAGCTTCAGCACCCTGCCCGGGTTCGTGCTTTTGCTCC
>LFSY01000123.1 GCA_001512865.1 Rikenellaceae bacterium DTU002
TCTTCCTCACCCGGGATTGACGATCCCCGTACCCGTCTGGGAGAGGCCCTGAATACCGGTAGTTTCACATCCGTGGCCACCGGTTTGCTCATAAACACCACGTATTATTATCGTGCCTACATACAGACTGCCTCCGGGGTCTATTACGGAAGCGTCAGGGAATTCACGACACTTAAGGACAACTCGGTTGCCGTCCAGGAAGGACTTCAGATGTACATCACCACCGACAACACGCCCAAAGCCTATGAATGGACAGGACGGGTACCCGATCTTACGGTATCGAGCGGCGTCACTTACAATACGGGGAACAAGCCCGCAGGCACTCACGCTTCCGTTTCCTTCAACGGGACAAGCGCCTACCTGTTGAGCAGGAATTTCAATCCCCTCTCGGGATCTGACAACGGAACCATCAATTTCTGGCTCAGGTTCAGGGACCGCTTGAACAAGTCGTTGGTATATCCCTTCTTCGGGTCCGTTTCCGAAGGCGGTTTCTACGTCGAGATCCGGCACAACGGGACAGACTGGGTCCTGACTCTGTGTATGGGACCCGGACAGCAGACTTATGTGGTCACGCTGCCGTCGCTGGGCGGTATAGACATTTCTTCCATGCTGGGAACATCGTGGCACATGATGTCCATTGTTTCGAACGGAATTTCCATGACCGTTTACCTGGACGGGACAGCCCTGTACACAGAGAGTCTGCAAATGTCCTTTGGGGAGCAGGATGATTTTGTGATAGGGGCCAACGCCCTGAACGGCACAACGCTGAACACGTTCCTGCCTGCCGATATGGCCTGTCTGAGATTTTACAACAGGGTAGTCACCGCTTCTGAAATTGCCCGGATCTACGAAGCCGGTCAGTGACCTATCTTCTGTAGATCATGTATTGGTCCCAGTCTCTGAACGTTCTGTAATGCTTCCCCTTTACAAGCAATATATGATTGCCCATACCCTTGAAATGGAATGTATCCAGAGGTTCCTCCATGCTAAACCTCATTTGTGTCCGGCATTTGTAATCCTGGTGTTCCGATGCAAGGGAAATGCCTTCGGAAACAAAGAAACGTTCCATTTTTTCCCCCATCCATTTAACGGCCGTATAGGATTCACCGGGCTTTAAACAGCCTTCAATGCCCACACTGATCCCTGTTTCAAAATGTGTGTTGAAACCGTATGTTTCCGTCATGGAAAGGGGAATACTGCAATGGGCGACATCCATGGTATTGTTTTCCCTGTCAAAAAATACAGGATTGGCCATGAATACCGGCTGGTTTGTCAATTCACCGGCAAAGACCATACCCAACAGGGAATGTACGTCTCCCTCACAGGCCGCGGGTATGCCTGACCGGTTAAGCAACGACAGGGCATTACATGCCGTTACTTTACACTCCGGAACTAAATCGAAACATTTAACAGTGACAGCGTTGCACGAATGATACACCATCAGGTCATCCAGTGCCTGGTACATTCTGACCGAATCATACACATCTTCACTGGTGCATCCGGTCAGTTTAGTTGCCTGTTTCAGGATCTTTTTATAAAGTGCCTGGTTTTCCAGGCTGAGCTTGGTGTGCTCATTGAAGCTGTTTGCCAGGGATTGGATGCTGATATGTTCAAAATGTATCCCGAACATTCGTGTAAATGCATCAAAATCAACTCCGGAAGACAGCAGCCAGGGAGAAGGTCCTCCAATCAGGGCAATGCGTGTTTTTTTCAGTTTCCTTACCGTATGTTGCATACGGAAAAAGATTTCCATCGTTTCGGGACGAAGTTCTTTTTCAGAAAAGATCATGGGAACATGCAGCCTGCCCCGTGAAAAATAGGTAGTCAGTTCCAACGCAGCGGGCAGGGAGTTGTGGAGGTGATCGTACAGGAAAATGAGGGGAAGCGGCAGCATGTAGGCGTAACTCTGAAAGATTTCCTCGCAGCCGCCCGATGCAATGAAAGGAATATAGATTTTGGTGTCATCCGAAAAATGGTCCACTGAAATGCTGCGGTATGATATCACCGAGACCCTGAAGCGCTCTTCCAGCGACTCCAGCATGGTTTTTCTTGATTCCACCAATACATGAAAATCGTGTATGGGAGAATGAAAGAAAACCAGTTCCAGCTTAAGCTTCGGGGTTTCCATCGCCAAAATGCATGGGAAGGTTGGGCATTCCCTTACCGGATAATGTTATTTTCCCGAAGTGTTCTTCGTATTTTCTCAGGTTGTCCTGCAGGGCATTGAAGAACCTTTTGGCATGTTCCGGTGTCATGATGATCCTGTTCTGTACCTTTGCCTTGGGAATGCCCGGCATCATACGAATAAAATCGAAGACGAACTCACTGCTCGAATGGGTGATGATGGCCAGGTTTGAATAGCACCCCTGGGCTACTTCGTCGGGCAGTTCAATATTGATCTCTTTCTTGGGTTTCTCTTCCATAACTATGTAATTTAATGACACAAAAGTAGTATTTTTTATATATTTGCGACTTATTCCCAATAAGTATATGGAACTACCTGCAATATACGATCCTTCGGCAACAGAAGACAAATGGTACGCCTACTGGCTGAAACACCGTTTTTTCCATTCTACGCCCGACAACAGACCCAAGTACAGCGTGGTCATTCCCCCTCCCAACGTCACGGGAGTACTCCATATGGGCCATATGCTCAACAATACCATCCAGGACGTACTCGTACGGCGTGCCCGTATGCAGGGAAAGAATACCTGCTGGGTGCCGGGTACCGACCACGCCTCCATAGCCACGGAAGCCAAGGTAGTGGCATTGCTCAGGGAAAAAGGGATCCGCAAAACGGACATTTCCCGCGAGGAATTCCTCGAATATGCCTGGGCCTGGAAAGAAAAACACGGTAATATCATACTGGAACAGCTAAAGAAACTGGGAGCTTCCTGCGACTGGGAACGGACCAGTTTTACCATGAACCCGGAAATGAGCAGTGCGGTAACCGATTCGTTTGTATATCTCTACAACCAAGGTTTGATCTACAGAGGAGTGCGCATGGTGAACTGGGATCCGCAGGGAGGAACGGCCGTTAGTGACGAAGAAGTGATCCACCGTGAAGTCAATGAAAAACTATATTACCTGAAATATTATTTCAGCCGGGACGGCAAACGCGGCAGTGAATTTTTGTCCGTAGCCACCACCAGGCCCGAGACCATCATGGCCGATGTGGCCGTTTGCGTCAATCCGCTGGACGAGCGTTATGTGCACCTGGTAGGTCAAAAGGT
>LFSY01000085.1 GCA_001512865.1 Rikenellaceae bacterium DTU002
ACGTTGAGTTCACCCACAGTAAAGAACATTATCAGCCCTATTGCCGTATAGGTTATGGCGCGTCCCAGTGTATAAACCAGGCCGTTGTAAAACACCTTGCGCCTGCTTTGGATGTCTTTGCTTATGAATCCTATGGCTGTAATGTTGGTGGCCAAAGGACACGGACTAATGGCCGTCATCAGACCCAGTACTAAGGCAGAAACGAACGGGAACTGTGCGTTTCCAAGAAGGTTTTGCAAATACTCCATCCGGGTTCAGGCTTATTTTAAAGACTCGACGGCTTCGCTGATCTTTTGGATGAATTTATCGGGATCGCTACGCGCATAGAGGAACCCGTCGGTTGTCAGATCGACCTTCTTGTCACCTTTGACGATCAGCAAAGCCTGCCCTTTAGCTCCCAGCTTATTGACCAGGTCTTTGTTGGCTTTATCTTCCAGGTTCACGGATTTTAGCAAGATCTTCCCTGCGGAAAGTTCCTTAAGGGCGTTGTAAGCCACATCCTCCACCGCCTTGCAGGTAACGCAACGCCGCGTATTGTGAAAATAGTAGGCTTTAACCTCGGAGACCACGTCCTCTTTTTCGTCCCCCATGGCGGACAGGGCCATAAGCGAACATGCCAGCAACAAAAGCACTTTCTTCATAATAGTTTTTATTTAAGGAGTTTTTTGATTTCTTCTACGGAGGCAACGCGGCCTTTCAGAACAATTTTACCGTCAACGACCAAAGCGGGAGTGGTCATGATCCCGTAATTGAGGATTTCAGCCATATCTTCCACTTTTGTGATGTGGGCGTCAAGTTCCATTTCCTTGACTGCTTTTCCGGCGGCATCTTCAAGAGCTCTGCAACTGGGGCAACCTGTGCCCAAAATCTTGATTTCCATGTTGTTTGTATTATTTAGTGAATCGTAAATTCTTATAAAACGTACTAAACGCTTCCATGATCTGGTCTCTTACCGTCCGAAATACAGACAAGACTTCTTCCGGGGTTCCTGTTGCTTTGGCCGGGTCTTCAAAGCCCATGTGAAGTCGGTGTTTTACTTTTCCGGTAAAGAGAGGACAACTTTCGTTGGCCTGGTCACAAACGGTGATCACGTAATCCCACTCGCGGTCCAGGTAGTCGTCAACCCGGGCAGGGACGTTCTTGCTGATGTCAATACCGGCCTCGGCCATGGTCTTGACGGCCAGCGGATGTACTTCTTTGGCAGGTTCGGTTCCGGCAGAATGCACTGAAAGGGCCTTGCTGAACGATTGCAGAAAACCCTGTGCCATCTGACTGCGGCAACTGTTCCCGGTACATAAGATCAGGATATTCACGAGCATTCAATTTTTTTCAGATCGTTGAAAAAAAGTCCGAACAGATCCCGCGCAATATCCCAGTTTTCTTTATTGATGCAATACCTTACCTGGGGCGGCTTGATCTCTCCCTGGATCAGTCCCGATTCTTTCAAAACGGAAAGGTGTTGGGATACCGTTGCCTTGGCTATGGGCAGGACATCGTGCAGGTTCCCGAAAAAACAGCATTCCCGGGCTGCCAGGAACTCCAGGATGGCAACCCTTGCCGGGTGAGCCAATGCCTTGGCGTACAAAGCAATTTGATGATGACGTGAGGTATAATCGATCTTTTCCATTAGCACAATGATTTAATTGTTAGCACAACAATTTACTTGTTCGCAAATATACGAACTGTTCGTAAAAATACAAACAAAAAACTAATCCGTTTTGGGATCCGGTTGTAGCCAGGCAACGTTCTGTTGTGAAAAGTGCCGCCGGCCTAAAATATCTTTGTAGAGCTCCGGACGACGGGCCTGCAGGTAGCGGAAACCTCCGGCCAGTTTCAGTTTTTCGGGTGTGAGGGTTGCCATTGCATAGCCGTCACCCAGTTCCCGGCATTCTGCCAGGATGTCCCCAAAAGGATCCAGGATCATGGAACAGCCGTTCTTCAATTGATCGTCGTCCATGCCGATGGGATTTGAAAATACTACGTAAATACCGTTGTCGTATGCCCGGGAGGGAAGCCATTTCATAAGCCAGGCACGGCCTTTCATCCCATCGAATTCCAGCCGGAGCGACGTGGGATCGGCCTGGCGGTTCTGCCACAGGGCAGGGTCCACAAAACCGGCACCCGGCCTGGGGGATGGGGTGCACATGGTCACATGGGGCATGAAGATGATCTCGGCCCCCAAAAGTGTTGTTGCGCGTACGTTTTCTATGATGTTATTGTCGTAACAGATCAGGATCCCGCACTTCCATCCATAAAGCTCAAAAACACAATATTCATTTCCGGGATTTAAGAAAGGATTGATAAAAGGATGCAGTTTGCGGTATTTGGCCACCAGCCCGTCCCGGTTGACGCAGACGTAAGCTTTGTATAGTTTGTCGTCCCTGTCTTTTTCAAACAGACCCGCCAGAAGGGTCATATCGGTGTCGGCGGCGATCTTTTGGAGATCGCAGATGCTTTCCCCTTCGGGAATATACTCTGCCAGATCCAGCAATTGCTGCCGCATCAGGTTACGGGCAAAAGTGTAGCCCGTGACTGAACATTCGTGAAAAGCCATCACCCGGGTTCCTTCCTGTGAGGCTTTTTTTGCCAGCTGTTCAATGACAGACAGGTTGTACTTCTTGTCCCCGCTTTTGTGCTCAAATTGAGCTGTAGCGATCTTCAGATTATCCATAATACGAATTTACATATTATATTTGGAAGGATGAGGTGGAACCTCCTGAGCCAAAAGCCAGCGCATNNGAAATAAAGAGAATTAGGATTAATAATATATAAATTTGGCGCAGGAGGTTCCACCTCCGAGCCTCCCACCTCCGTGAAAACAATGAAAAAAATGATTCTTATCCCGGTACTTTTTCTGTACGGGGTTTTTGCTTACGGGCAAACAGAGAGCCCCGCGTTTAATGAGGTCTACCGGTGGATCACTGAAAAAGATTATTTCAGGGCGGCAGCGATGTTTGAACCCGTCAAAGAGGAATTGTCCGAAACTGAACGGCTGGTGGCCGGAGCCTTCCTGGACAATGCTTTCAATCGTCTGGAGTCTTCGCAGCAACAGATCGACCGGCTGCTCGGCAAATGGGATGGGACAAAGGTCGGGGAAAGATCTCTACCGGACTCTTTGGTAATGGAGCTGTACGCCATCCAGGAGGATAATGCCGTGAAAATGTATGACTATGCCAAGGCACGGGATGCGGCTTTGGTGCAATGGGAACGGTTCGGTCATCTTATGGACGTCCCGGAAAAAGAAAATGCGGAAAATAATCTGAATTTGTGGTCGGCCCTGGCCGCCGTACCGCCCCAGAGGGTGCTGATAGACGGGCATACCGTTCTGGACCTGAAAAAAGATATGGCCGGTCTGGATAATATTACCGTGTCTGCGGGAGGTGATACCCTGGGATTTGTATTTGATACGGGAGCCAACCTTTCGACCACATGCAGATCTGTTGCCGAAAGCATGGGAATGGATATGATCCCGGTTCAGATCCTTGTAAGATCCATTACCGGGGTAAAGGTCCCGACACGGCTGGCCGTTTGCAGGGAAATGCACGTGGGACATGTACGGGTTGAAAACGTGGTCTTCCTGGTCCTGCCCGATGAAGAACTGACGTTTCCCCATGCAGGATACAAGATTCAGGGGATTATTGGGTATCCGGTCATTGAAGCTTTTGGCGAGATCCACATTACGAGGGAAGGTCGTATTGTGATACCGGCTGAACAGACCGCGTTTTCCGGTCCTTCCAATATGGCCATGAACGGGCTTACGCCCATGATATGTCTGGATGGAAAACCGTTTACGTTCGATACCGGCGCCGACAACACAATG
>LFSY01000003.1:0-7197 GCA_001512865.1 Rikenellaceae bacterium DTU002
ATCAAGTCCATTGGATACAATATGGCTTACCGGGGCGGTCTGTCCTTCAACCTGGACGACGTGATCGTACCCGAAGAAAAAGCCGCCCTGGTGGAAAAAGGATACGAAGATGTAGAAAAAGAAAGGGCAAACTTCAATATGGGTTTCCTGGCCAACAACGAACGCTACAACAGGGTACTGGACATCTGGACCAATGTCAATGTGCGTCTTACCAACATTGTGGAAAAGAAGCTCAAGGAAGACAAGGAAGGATTCAACCCCATATATATGATGCTGGATTCCGGGGCCCGCGGGTCCAAGGAACAGATCCGGCAGCTTTCGGGTATGCGCGGTCTTATGGCCAAACCCCAGAAATCGGGATCTACGAGTGCCGAGATCATCGAGAACCCCATCCTGGCAAACTTCAAGGAAGGTTTGTCTGTCCTGGAGTACTTCATATCCACACACGGAGCCCGCAAAGGTCTGGCTGATACGGCCCTTAAGACAGCCGATGCCGGTTACCTTACCCGTCGTCTGGTAGACGTTTCGCACGATGTGATCATCAACGAAGAAGATTGCGGCACCCTGAGGGGTCTAGTGGCTACTGCCATCAAGAACAAGGACCAGGTGGTGGAATCTCTCCACGACCGTATTCTGGGACGTACCAGCGTTCACGACGTGTTCGATCCCCTTACCGGCGATCTTCTTGTGGAATCGGGAGATGCGATCACCGAAGACATTGCCGAGAAGATATCGTCTCTCCCCATAGAACAGGTTGAGATCCGAAGCGTATTGACCTGTGAATCCAAAAAGGGTGTTTGTGCCAAGTGTTACGGACGGAATCTGTCTACCGGACGGATGGTGGAAAAAGGAGAAGTGGTAGGCGTGATTGCGGCTCAATCCATCGGAGAGCCCGGTACGCAGCTTACACTGCGGACCTTCCACCAGGGAGGTACTGCGTCAACCATCACCTCGGAAAGTGAGATCGTTGCCCGTTACAACGGGACACTTGAAATTGACGAACTCAGGACATTGACCAAAATGTCCGAGACGGGAGAACCCCTCCAGATAGTTATCGGGCGTACCGCAGAGATGCGTATTGTGGACAGCAATACACACATTACCCTGTCTTCCTACAACATTCCCTACGGAGCCGTTCTCTATTTCAAACACGGCGACCAGGTAAAGGAAAAAGACAAGATATGTGAATGGGATTCCTACAATGCGGTTACCATCGCCGAAGTCGACGGGACCGTAGCCTTTGACAGTCTCATTGAGGGGGTGACATACCGGGAGGAAGCTGCCGACGAGTACTCCCAGCACCGTGACAAAGTGATCATTGAAAGCCGTGACAAATCGCGCAACCCGACCCTGAAGATCATGAAGGACAAAGTGGAACTCAAGCAGTACAACCTGCCGGTGGGTGCCCACATCATGGCCAACGAGAACCAGCAGATCAAAGCCGGGGATATCCTGGTCAAGATTCCAAGGGCGATTGGAAAATCAAGGGATATCACAGGCGGTCTTCCCCGGGTTACTGAACTGTTTGAAGCCCGTAACCCCTCCAACCCGGCCATTGTGTCGGAAATTGACGGCGAAGTGCTTATGGGCCGTATCAAAAGAGGGAACCGGGAGATCATCATACGTTCCAAATCCGGTGAAGAAAAGAAATATCTCGTACCCTTGTCCAAACAGATCCTGGTACAGGAAAACGATTATGTAAAAGCCGGCATGGCACTTTCGGAAGGAGCCATCTCACCCACTGACATACTTCTGATCCAGGGTCCTACCAAGGTACAGGAATATATCGTTAACGAGATCCAGAGCGTTTACCGTAACCAGGGTGTTGTGATCAACGACAAGCACTTTGAGGTAATCGTCCGCCAGATGATGAGAAAAGTCGAGATCGTGGATCCGGGTGATACCCGTTTCCTGCCCGAACAGCTCGTGGACAAGTGGGAATTCATGCAGGAGAATGATATCATATACGACAAAAAGATCATTACCGATCCCGGAGATTCCCAGGAATTGAAAGCGGGACAGACCATTACGGTCCGTAAGCTGAGAGATGAGAATTCAACACTCAAGCGTAAAGACCTCAGACTGGTCCAGGCACGGGATGCCATGCCTGCCACTTCCAACCAGGTATTACAGGGGATCACACGTGCCGCATTACGAACCAACAGTTTCATGTCAGCTGCCTCGTTCCAGGAAACGACCAAAGTTCTTTCCGAAGCTGCCATATTCGGCAAGAGTGACACCCTGGAAGGGTTGAAAGAAAATGTGATCTGCGGACACCTGATCCCTGCCGGTACAGGGCAAAGGGAATTTGAGAATATTTTGGTAACTTCGCTTGGAGACTATAAAAAAATGGTGGAAGAACGAACTTTGCCCAAATAGATGTGTTTTATAACAAATAATTAATAATAAGGGCTACTGCCCTTATTATTTTATATATATTTGCCAAATTATATAATAAATCAACATTACAGACGTATGCAGCACAAAGTAATCGACGTTCAGGATGTAGTGATTCGTTTTACGGGTGATTCAGGTGATGGGATGCAATTGACAGGTTCCCTGTTTGCCGATGCCTCCGCCTATTTCGGGAACGACATTTCCACTTTTCCCGATTATCCTTCAGAGATCAGAGCCCCGCAGGGAACCGTTGCCGGTGTATCGGGTTTCCAGGTACATATTGGAAGCGGGGCCATCTATACTCCCGGAGACTATTGCGACGTTCTGGTTGCCATGAACCCTGCAGCCCTTAAATCCAATGTCAAATGGCTTAAGCCAAATGCCACAATCATTGTGGATATCGACACTTTCGATCAAAAAGGATTACAAAAAGCTGGTTTTCAGACAGAAGACGCTTTTGCAGAACTTAAGATCAAAAACCGCAATATCATTGCGGCACCTATCAGCACGCTGACTAAAGAATGCCTGAACAATTGCGGAATGGATCCGAAATCCGGACTCCGCTGCAAAAACATGTTCGCACTGGGAATCTGTTTCTTCCTGTACAATATGCCTCTCAAGCATACGGAAGAATTTTTCAAAAAACACTTTGCCAAATCACCCGGTCTGATGGACATGAACAACAGAGTCCTCAAAGACGGGTACAATTATGCAGGGAACATTCAGGCCATCGCCGATACATACATAGTTAAGCCATCCAAACAGAAACCCGGCCTATACCGCAACATCAACGGCAACCGGGCCATAGCCTGGGGACTGATGGCTGCTTCTGAAAAATCGGGCAGACCCCTTTTCTGCGGATCATATCCCATTACGCCGGCTACGGCCATATTGGAAGAACTGGCGATCCATAAGGAACTGGGTGTCAAAACGCTGCAATGTGAAGATGAAATTGCCGGGATCTGTACCGCCATAGGGGCTTCCTATGCAGGTTCACTCGCTGTGACCACTACGTCGGGGCCGGGACTATCCCTGAAATCGGAAGCTCTCGGGCTCGCCGTCATGGCAGAATTGCCACTGGTGGTGGTAGACGTACAACGTGCAGGACCTTCGACCGGGATCCCCACCAAAACCGAACAAACTGACCTGAATCAGGCATTGTACGGAAGGAACGGGGAATGCCCCGTTGCCGTAATTGCGCCGCATTCGCCTTCCCATTGTTTTGAGGCCGCCTTTTATGCTGCGAAATATGCCATGGAGCACATGATGCCCGTCATTGTCCTGTCAGAAGGTTTTCTGGGAAACGGATCGGAACCCTGGAGAATTCCGGATATGAAGGATTATCCCGAAATCAAACCCCCTGTCATTGACACGCTTCCCGCGGACGAACCCTACTTTTATCCCTTTAAGCGCGATCCCGATACCATGGTGCCCCGTTGGGCTTTGCCCGGAACACCTCACCTGGAACACCGTGTGGGCGGTCTTGAAAAGAACCACAAGGGGGCTGTTTCGTCTGACCCCCTGGTACACCAGCAAATGGTGGAAGAACGTGCCCAAAAGGTAGCCCTGCTTGCTCAGGTGATCCCGCAACAAAAAATCATTGGAGAACAGGAAGGGGATATACTGATTGTAAGCTGGGGAGGGACCTACGGTCATATGCTCAGTGCCGAAAGCCAGTTACGGGCCGAGGGTATTCAGGTGGGACTGGCTCATTTCGATTACATCAATCCGCTCCCCTCCAACACGGAAGATGTATTCAGGCGCTTTAAGAAGATCATGGTTTTCGAACTTAACAGCGGGCATTTTGTCAACTACCTCAGGGCAAAAATGCCTCAGTTCAGTTACTTGCAATACAACAAGATACAGGGACAACCCTTTATAGTAACAGAGATAACGGAAGCAATCAATAAGATAGTAAAATGAAATTTACTCCTCAAGACTTCAAATCAGACCAGGAGGTAAAATGGTGCCCCGGTTGCGGAGACCACGCCGTCCTGGCCGCCGTTCAGCGGGCTTTGCCCGAAATCAGCGAAGCACTCGGCTATTCTCATGAAAGATATGTTTTTGTTTCAGGGATCGGATGTTCTTCTCGGTTTCCCTATTATATGAAAACATATGGTTTTCACGGGATTCACGGAAGGGCTGCCGCGATCGCCACGGGAATCAAGGTGGCTAACCCTACCCTGTCGGTATGGGAAATGACAGGTGACGGAGACTCCCTCGCCATTGGGGGGAATCACCTGATACACGCCATCCGCAGGAACATCGACATCAACATCGTTTTGTTCAACAACCGTATTTATGGCCTTACCAAAGGTCAGTACTCCCCCACTTCCAAATGGGGTACGGTTACCAAAACATCCCCGCTGGGGACTGTGGAACATCCCTTCAGCCCGGGGGCCCTGGCGATGGGTGCACGCGGAACGTTCTTTGCCCGGACACTGGATATGGAATTGCAACTGACCCAGGAGATCATGGTACAGGCTGCCAAACACGACGGCACAGCCCTCGTGGAAGTATTGCAGAATTGTGTTATATTCAACGACAAAACTCACGCTGTCATTTCCGACAAAGAAGTCAGGGCTGACAGGACCATAACGCTGAGGCACGGAGAACCTATGATTTTTGGGAAGAATAAAGATAAAGGACTGGTTTTGGACGGCATGCGACTTAAAGCAGTCACCATTGGAGAGAACGGGATAACCACGGACGATATTCTTGTGCACAATGCTGAAGAACAGAATCACGGCATGCATATGATGCTCTGTGAAATGGAATGGCCTGAACTTCCTGTTGCACTGGGCATTATTCGCAAGGTTAAGGATCGTACATACGACGATATGGTAAGGGATCAGGTCATCGAAGTGGCCAATAAATCAAATATCCGATGCATGAACGATATGTTGCGAAGCGGGGCAACATGGGTAGTGGAATAATCTGCACCATAAAATAATCATATTTAAAATTTACTTATTTATCATGAAAGCAAAAGAAATTATTGCGACTCTCGAGAAAAAGTACGGGCACGAAAAAGAGTATCTGCAAGCTGTTCACGAAGTGTTGGAATCCATTGAGGATGTTTACAACCAACATCCCGAGTTTGAGAAAGCCAGGATCATTGAACGTCTTGTTGAGCCTGACCGGATTTTTACCTTCAGGGTGACCTGGGTTGATGACAAAGGGGAAATACACGTAAACACAGGTTACCGTGTTCAGTTCAACAATGCGATCGGACCGTACAAGGGTGGACTTCGGTTTCACGATTCCGTGAATCTCTCCATTTTGAAATTTCTGGGATTCGAACAGATCTTTAAAAACGCCCTTACCTCACTGCCGATGGGTGGCGGCAAGGGAGGATCGGATTTCAGCCCCCGCGGCCGTTCAGCCAACGAGATCATGCGTTTCTGCCAGGCTTTTATGACAGAACTGTGGCATAACCTCGGCCCCGACACAGACGTACCCGCCGGTGACATCGGCGTCGGAGCCAGGGAGATCGGCTATCTTTACGGCTGGTACAAGAAACTGGCACGTGAGCACACGGGTGTCATGACAGGCAAAGGCCTTACCTGGGGAGGATCCCTGATCCGTCCGGAAGCTACAGGATACGGAGGGGTATATTTTGTACAGCATATGCTCCGGGAAAAGAACCAGGAGCTAAAAGGCAAGACCGTTTCAATATCCGGATTCGGCAACGTTGCCTGGGGCGCTGCCCAGAAAGCCACAGAACTCGGGGCCAAAGTGGTAACCATTTCCGGACCTGACGGGTATATTTACGACAAAGCCGGACTGAATGAAGAAAAGATCGCATATATGCTTGAACTTCGTGCCAGCGGAAACGATATCGTAGCTCCCTACGCAGAAAAATTCCCCGGATCGGTATTTTACGCAGGCAAACGTCCCTGGGAAGTGAAAGTGGATATTGCTTTGCCCTGCGCCACCCAGAACGAAATGAACGGAGAAGATGCCAAACAATTAATAGCCAACGGTGTCTCTCTTGTCGCCGAGATTTCAAACATGGGTTGCACCCCGGAAGCCGTTGAAGCATTCCATAAGACAAAAGTGAATTTTGCTCCCGGGAAGGCAGTCAATGCCGGCGGAGTAGCAACATCGGGTCTGGAAATGACACAAAATGCCGCCCACCTCAACTGGCCTGCAGAAGAAGTGGATGCCAAACTCCATCAGATCATGTCCAGCATACACCAGGCTTGCGTGGATCACGGCAAACAAAAAGACGGCTACATCAATTACGTGAAGGGAGCCAACATTGCCGGTTTCATGAAAGTGGCCCGTGCCATGCTTGAACAGGGAGTTATTTAAGATGTACAGACTGGGCCTTGATTTCGGTTCTACACTGACTAAAATGGCTCTTACCAAGCCTGGGGAAAAGGATTACCCTTCTCCCCAGGCTATTTTTCAATACAAAACCAACGACTGTACGGGAGATTTCTACAATGCCCTGGAAAGTTTCCTGATACAGGAAAATATCCCGCTCGGGACCATTGACCACATTTCGGCTACCGGGACTCATGCAAACCTTGTCAAAGACAACATACTGGGAATACCTACCCGGATTGTCCCCGAAGTAGCCTCCATTGGCATGGGCGGTCTGGCACTGGCGCAACTTGAAGAAGCCCTGGTCGTAAATATGGGGACAGGCACCACGTACATTGATGCTTCTTCTGAGGGGATGCGCCACCTGGGAGGAACAGGTATCGGCGGAGGCACACTTACTGGCCTCGGTCAATGCATCCTGGGAAGTTCATCCGTAAGTGAAATTGCCCGGCTGGCTTCACACGGCAA
>LFSY01000003.1:7222-18881 GCA_001512865.1 Rikenellaceae bacterium DTU002
TCTTATCTGACTGCAGCGAATTTCGGAAAACTCGGCCATCCGCTTTATACAAAAGAAGCCTCAAAGGCAGGCCGGGAAGACCTTGCCCTGGCACTGATCAATCTTGTACTGCAGGTAATTGGAAGCATGGCAGTTATGGTGTGCAAGAGTTGTCACAAATCGAATGTGGTTTTTGTAGGTTCGCTTACACGCCTCCCCCAGATAGGAGATGTCTATTCCATGTTCTCGAAAGTATACGGTCTCCAGTATATAATACCTCCCTTTGCCGCATTCGGTACAGCGCTGGGCAGTACGCTCGTTTCTTCAGAAGAGGTATAATACAGATCCTCCCCGGATTTTTCACCTGCGGTTCCTGCCAGAAGATGTTCATCCAGCAGGTGTTTCACTCTTTGTGCGACGGCCGGTGCCGGATCCACAATTTCCACACCGGGACCGGCAACCCGCCGGATGACGGGCACCAGGAAAGGATAATGGGTACACCCCAGGACAAGATGGTCTGCCCCTTCCCTGAGCATGGGCTCAATGGTCTTCCGGACCATTTCTTCTGTTTTGAGCGTATCATATTCGCCTTTTTCAACGGCTTCAACCCATCCCTCTCCTACCTGTTCCAGAACACGCACCCTGCCTGCGAATGTTGCCAGGGTCCTGTTATAAAGTGATCCTTTGAAGGTTCCCCTTGTAGCCAGAACACCCACAACACCACTCTTTGTATGCAAGACTGCCGGTTTTACTGCCGGTTCCATGCCAACAACATGGGTATGCGGGAAAGATTTTCTGAGGATGTCAATGGCTGCCGCTGTCGCCGTGTTGCATGCCACTACAATGATCTTACAGTCCCGGGAGAGGAAAAAGCGCGTTATCAGACAACATCTTTGAATGATCTCCTCAACCGGTCTTGGGCCGTAGGGACAATAAGCCGAATCGGCCACATAAATCAGGCGCTCTCCGGGGAGAAGCGCCTTGATTCGGGAGTGAACGGTCAGTCCGCCAATACCGGAATCCATTATTCCGATGGGTGAACCGCTCATAATTGAAAATTTATTGTGGTTGTTGTTCCATGCCGGGTAATTGTGTCGGAGCCACTTTCTCGGCAGGTATACCTAATGCGGTCTTGGCTAAAGGCAATACGTTTACACTAATCTGCTCATCGTAGAAGATCAGGCCTCCGGCCGAAAGATCAAATATAAAAGCGAACCCGTTATCCCTGGCAACCTTGGCAATGGCTTCGTTGGCTTTCTGAAAGACAGGTGACAACAGGATCTGTTGCATTTGCTGATACTCCTGTTGCGCTCCCTGGCTGAATTGTTCAAGACGCTGCTGGATCTCAATAAGTTCACGTTGTTTCGCTTCCAGAACAGCTGCTGTCCAGGTAGCCTGTCTCTGCTGGTATGTGTTGTATTTGGTCTGATACTCCTGCTGCATCTCGGCAATCGTTTCTTCCAGTTCGTTCGTGTAATTCTGCAGTTTGATCAGGGCAGAATCCCTTTCGGGCATCAGGCCGATCAGTTCCTGGGAATTAATGTGACCGAATTTCAGGTTTTGTGCAGAAGCTGTCCCGGCAATACATAACAACAAGGCAATGGCAGTAGCAATACGTTTCATAAGTTTTGGTTTAAAGATTACAAATGTACGAAAATTTACCTGACACTCTGTAATCTTTCCACAACCAGATTACTTATGTCTATTTGGGGATCATAATGAACGACTCCCATTCCGGATGCAATATCCAGTACCAGGCTGTATCCCTTTCGGCCGGCGATATACCGGATGGCTTCCTCCATGCTTTCCTGGATGGGTTTGAAAAGCACTTCAGATGTCTTTGCCAGTGTCCCCTCCTGTCCAAAGTATTGTTCCTGAAGAGCTTTTACATCTTTCTCCCTGTCCATTATCTGTTGTTCACGAACACGTCTCCTTTCCGGAGAAAGACCTGCTTTTTCTTTCTGATATTGCTGGAACATCTCCTCCAGCACATTGTATTCATCTTGTAATTTTTGCTGGTACTGCTCCTGCAAACCGGCAATCTTTTCCTGAGCTGCAGTATATTCGGGCAAAGAATTCAGGATGTTCTGTGAATGGATAACGGCATAATTCTGAGCCGTCAGACTGCCTGCCGTCAGGAAGACCAGTAATAATAAAACCATTCTTTTCATAACTGTGATTTTTAAAAAGTTTGTCCAATCATAAAGTGGAAATTCGAACCGCCTTTCTTTCCGCTGAAATCGGTGTCGAATCCGTATCCCCAGTCAATACCCAAAAGGCCTATCATAGGGAGGAAAACCCTTACCCCTACACCAGCGGCACGTTTGATAGAAAACGGGTTGAAGTCGCGCATATCACTCCAGCAGTTTCCTCCTTCCATGAAAATAAGGGCGTAAATGGTTGACTGCGGCTGCAGGATCACCGGGTAACGCAACTCTACAGTGTACCGGGTATACACACGACCGGCATACGCATCGTTGATGGTGGGCGTGAGAGAATAATTGGAATAACCCCGTTGTGATATGATATCGGCACCGTATGTGTTGTAACCGCTCATCCCGTCTCCACCGAGCATAAATCCCTCGAACGGGGAATACCCCAGTTTCCTGCTGTAAAATCCAAGATATCCGAAATTGGCACGTGTCATAAGTACCAGGTCCCCGATAAGCCGAGTATAGAGGTTGGCATCAAAAGTCCATTTGTGATATTCTATCCAACGGTACCTCTGGGCTTCTGTCATTGAAGCATAATCCGTGTTCTTGTCCCTGAACAGTGAATAGGGCGGGGTTACCTGCAACCCGAACTTAAAGTCCGAACCCTGACGGGGGTAGATGATCTGGTCTGTCGAATTGCGCTGGAGGGTAAGGGAATAATCAATGATATTGGATTGCCCGTCCGTGAACATGAAATAATAACCCCAGTCCTGCAGGTTGTATCTCTTAATATCCAGCTGGTTGTAGAAAACAAAATAATTGTCGGGCCATTTGAGCCTGGTCCCCAGACCTATGCCAAGACCGTATACTTCCATAAACTGGTCGTTGGTCAGGTAATAATAGGTGGATGCGGTTTGTCTTGTATAATACAAGCTGGTACTGAATGAAGTGGGTTTCTTGCCTGTAAGCCACGGTTCCACAAAAGTGGCGCTCAAAGCCATATAATATGTCCCGTTTGTCTGAAATCTAAGGGACAGTGTCTGGCCGTCTCCCAGCGGCACAGGCCTCCACGCCTGTTTGTCAAACAGCCTTCTGACGGAAAAATTGTTAAAACTGATCCCCACGGTTCCCACAAAAGTATTTCCGCCCCAGCCTCCTGCTATTTCAAACTGGCTGTCAGGCTTTTCGGTCACGTTGTATATAATGTCGACCGTATTGTTCACCTGGTTGGGCACTACATTGAAGCCACTACCCATCTGCATGATGGCTTCCTGGTCAAAATGGCCCATCGAGGCTATCTCCCTGATGGATCGTTCCAGTTCCGTCTGGCTGAAAAGATAACCGGGACGGGTAAAGACCTGACGGCGGACGATTTTTTCGTTGGAAACGTTGTTGCCGTTGATGATGATCTTGTTGTAGGTGGCCGGCTTCCCTTCAAAGATCCTCATTTCCACATCGACCGAGTCCTGTTCGATGTTGACTTCTACAGGGACAATCCTGAAAAACAGGTATCCCTGGTCCTTATATACCTGGGAAACGTTTCCCTGCTGGCTTTTCCCCCCCCCGAACAACCGTTCCTCCATGGTGACCACATCGTAAATATCGCCCTTTTCTATACGAAGTACGGAATTCAACATGTCGCTCGAATACTGGGTGTTTCCGGTCCATGTGATATCCCGGAAATAGTAGCGTTTCCCTTCATCTATCTCAATATCAATCCCAAGATTTTTTGCATCGATGTGGTACATGGTATCCCTCACAATCCGTGCGTCACGATACCCCAGCTCATGAAACTTCTGTAACAGAAGCTGTTTGTCGTTACGGAACTCCTTCTCATCAAATTTTTTGCTGAAGAAGAAGTTGTAGAGACGTTTGTCCTTTGTCTTCTTCATGGCAAAACGCATCTTTAACAGGGACAGCTGGTCACTCCCCAGGAACCGGATCTCCTTTATGCGGACCTTTTCTTTGCGATCAACATGAAAAGTAACCTGTACGGCATTTTTTATGGTTGAATCTTCTTTATGTGTCGCAGTAACCTCTGCATTGAGAAATCCCTTTTCTACAAAATAACGCCTTATGATGTCACTTGAGGATTTGATCACGTAATCCGACAGCTCGCTTCCCCTTCTCAGTCGTACACGTTCTTCAATGTCTGTCTGCTCTCCTCTTTTTACACCTTCGTATTTCCATTGTGAAACCCTGGGTCGTTCAGTAATACTGATGTTCAGATAGACCTGGCTGTTAACAAGACTGTCCACGAATACAGCCACATCGGAAAAGAACCGCTGCATGAAAAGACGTTTTACAATTGTCTGGGATTCTTCTCCCGGAATACTGATGGTATCTCCAATGGCCAGTCCGGTCAGTGAAAGAATCTGATCCGGGTTAAGATAATTTACACCGGTGACGGTCAGTCCGGCAATCACACACTTACTGGGATTGGCATAATCTATCACTACTGAACGCTGATTTCCGGCAGTAGTATCGGGCAGGGCCGTCTTCTCGGTTTCTTGTGCCGAAACTGGAATTGCCAAAAAAATAAAGATCAGGCAGAAAATCAGGTACTTCATTCAAGATATATTACAAGGATTCTTCAATCTTTCCAAAACGGCGTTTCCTGTTTGTAAACGACTCAATAGCAGCTTCGAAATCAGGATTGCGAAAATCGGGCCAAAGTACAGGGGTAAAATACAATTCAGTATATGCCAGTTGCCACAGCATAAAATTACTTATCCGCATCTCACCACTTGTCCGGATCATAAGGTCGGGGTCTGGTATCCCGGCAGTAGAAAGGTAGCGGGATAACGTTTCTGACGTCACGGGGTGTTTGCCGCAAGGCTGTTCTTCCATCAAACGGTTCACGGCCTGCATGATATCCCACTTTCCACTGTAATTGACAGCTACCACCAGCGTCAGGCCTGTGTTGTCTGACGTTTGGTTCATACACGCGTCCATCCTTTCCAGGACATCTGGTTGCAGGTGTTCAATATCCCCGATAAAAAGACACCGTACGTTGTTTTTCATAAGGGTAGGCGTTTCTCTGTGAATGGCATGGACCATGAGGGACATGATGGCGTCCGTCTCGCTCTTGGGCCTTCCCCAGTTTTCTTCCGAGAAAGCGAAAAGACTCAGGTAACGGATTCCCTTCCGGGCAGCAAATTCCGTAGCTTCCCTGACAGCTTCCACTCCCTGGCGGTGTCCATCCTTACGTTGCAGACCATGAGAAAGAGCCCATCGACCGTTTCCGTCCATGATCACACACACGTGTCGAGGTATGTTTTCGGTTATCTCACTCATAGTCTTCTCCTCCGTTTCTTTTGTCGAATCCCATCATAAGCTTTTCCCTCAGGGTCGTAATAAAATCGTTCCCTGCAAAAGTAAGACTGGTGATGTGGAAATGAGCCTTTTTGACAATAAAGCTGTAAGGCAGGTCAATTACGACAGAGCGGTTGTCGAGATGCAACTGCGCCTTTGGACTGCGGCTTCTTACCCTGATCTCGAGGACAGCCTGATCGGGAAACACTATAGGTCTGACATTCAGATTGTGCGGAGCGATGGGAGAAAGGATCAGTACACCGGATTCGGGAAAAACGACAGGCCCTCCAACGCTCAGGGAATACGCCGTAGAACCTGTGGGAGTAGCCACTATGATCCCGTCGCCGCGGTATGTGGAAATATGTTTTCCGTCCATCTTGACATCCACTTCGATCATGGCCGAACTGAATCTCTGAATGCAGATCTCGTTGATGGCATAAGGATAGATCCGCTGCTCTACCTCCTGCTGCTCAATGGTAAGTACCGTATGTCTTGTCCTTACATATTCTTTTTGCAGCAGCGAATCAAAAAGGTTTCCCAAAAAATCCGGACTGCATCCTGTGAGGAAGCCAAGCCTTCCGTAATTCACTCCAGCTACAGGCACCCCGGAATCCTTGACGATTTCAAGTGCCTCCAGGAAGGTCCCGTCACCTCCCACAGTAACCAGCACATCTGTACCAGGAGGCAGTTTCCGGTCATCTCCCAGCATGGAAAATGAAATCTCTTTCCTCTCCGGCAGAAGCCATTCCCTGTTGATTTCCTTCCCGTAAAAAACGACCCTCATATTTGTAATGCCGATAAGTTGCTTACTTTTGCAGCAAAGATAACCAATAATGACAAAATTGAGTGTCAATATAAACAAATTTGCCACCCTCAGAAATGCGAGGGGAGGCAATATGCCTGACGTTGTTAAAGCTGCCGGGGACTGTGAACGTTTCGGGGCACAGGGGATCACTGTCCATCCTCGTCCTGATGAGCGTCATATCAGGTACCGGGACGTACGGGAGCTCAAGCCTGTTATTACTACTGAGTTCAATATTGAAGGATACCCCATACCTTCTTTTATACAGCTGGTGCTGGAAATCAAACCGGCCCAGGTGACACTGGTCCCGGACGCCCATGATGTGATCACTTCCAACGCAGGCTGGGATACAAAACGCCATGCAGGTGAACTGAAGGAATGGGTCAGGGTTTTCAGGGAAGCGGGTATCCGTACCTCTCTTTTTGTTGATCCCGATCCCGATATGGTTCGTGCTGCAGCCTTAACCGGGACAGACAGGGTGGAACTCTATACAGAGGCATACGCCCGTATGTACACCCAAAACCGGGAAAAAGCCATTGCCCCATACGTTCTCGCGGCTCAGGCCGCTACTGCCTGTTCCCTGGGGCTGAATGCCGGTCATGACCTGAACCTGGACAATTTGGCGTATTTCAGGCATCAAATTCCTGAACTGCTGGAAGTCTCAATCGGTCACGCACTCATATGTGAATCTATATACCTGGGACTTGAAAACACCATTCAGATGTATATAAGGCAACTCTCCGATTTTTAATTATATTTGCAAGTTCTTATTTTTTTAATCATGAAGAAATCATCACTGATAATCACCATCTTGCTGGCACTTGCCGTAGCAGTACTCTTTGTTTTACACTTTACGGGGATCGGGACAGGTACAACCGTGCACGAAAGATCCGACCAGGAAACCGGCGAAATTCCCACAGGAAATATCGTATACATACGAATTGATTCACTGCTGAACAGCTACAATTTTTTCCAGGATCTTCAGTCTGACCTGAATGCCAAAGCCCGTATTGTTGAAGACGATCTTACAAAGAAAGGCCGTGCCTTTGAGAATGATGTGAACAGCTTCCAGGAAAAGGTTCAAAAAGGGCTCATCACAAGATCCCAGGCAGAGACCCAGCAAAACCAGCTTGCTGCCCGTCAGCAGGAGCTGGAACAGTATGCGCAGCAAAAACAAATGGAACTGGCAGAAGAGAACCAGGTTATGCTCAACCGTGTGCTGGACGCTATCAAAACTTACCTGGCGCAATACCGCGTCATGAATAATTATGACCTGATCCTGACCACAGACGGCAGCAGCAATACTGTAATAGACGGGAGCCCCTCCCTGGACATCACCAAAGATGTTGTTGCAGGATTGAACAGCGAATACGCAAAAAGCCGCAAATAGGCATTTACTATGAGATCCGTTACAGGAACCCGGTTCCAATTTCCCCGTCAGACGGGATTGTATATTGGAAAAGTCCGCGATGTGTATACCGTTGACCAAAGGATCCTTGTTATGATCGCTACCGACAGGATCTCTGCCTTTGACATTGTATTTCCCAAAGGGATCACTTTCAAAGGACAGATCCTGAACAGGATCGCCTCCAAATTCCTGGATCTTACAGCGGACATTGTTCCCAACTGGAAGATCGCCAGTCCCCATCCCATGGTTACTGTCGGTTACCGTTGTGACCCATTCCCTGTTGAAATGATCGTGAGGGCCTATCTGACCGGAAGTTCCTGGCGCACTTACAAAAGCGGGCAACATCTTTTGTGCGGCATCCCGTTGCCTGAAGGCATGCGGGAACACCAGGCTTTTCCCGGCCCGATCGTTACCCCTACGACCAAAGCCGAAATTGGTGCCCACGACCAGGACATCTCCAGGGAAGAGATCATCAGCCGCGGCCTGGTAAGCCGCCACGATTACGAGCAAATGGAAGCCTTCTCCCTCGCTTTATTTGCCAGGGGACAACAACTGGCCGCAGAAAAGGGTCTCATTCTGGTTGACACCAAATACGAATTCGGCAAGCTTGGGGATCAGATCTATCTGATCGATGAAATACATACTCCGGACTCTTCCCGGTATTTTTATGCGGAGGATTACCTGGAAAATTTTTCGAAAGGACTTCCCCCCAGACAGTTGTCAAAAGAATTTGTAAGGGAATGGCTCATGGAGAACGGGTTCAGCGGGCAACCGGGTCAGAAAATGCCCGAACTGACTGATGAGGTGATCCGTGACATATCCAACCGTTATATTGAATTGTTCGAACACCTGACAGGCACGGCTTTTGTACCGCTTACCTATGACGATGCATTTTATGACGACATGGAAGGATGCATCCTCAATATGCTGGCCCGTTTATGAGATACCGAATTATAATAACTTTCCTTATCCTGTTTGCCGCAATCACTCTTGGTGCCCAGGATCAGTCTTATATCCGGCACAAAGTCCGCTGGATGGAAACGTTGTATTCCATTGCCCGAAAGTACAAGGTGGACCCAAAGGATATCGCACTGCTCAATGAGCTCAGGACAGGTGAGATATCGAGGGGTCAGGTCCTGCTGATCCCTCACAAAGACCCCCCTGCAGAAGAATACGTGCAGGACACCATCCCTGAAACCCTGCACGCGGTTGACCTGCCGGAATCCGAGGCACAAGAGGAATTCCCCTGCGCAGATTTCATTGCTACGGAATCATACCGGCCTGTCGTTTCTCTTATCCTGCCTATGTCAGGGCCCACATTCAACAACGGTTTTCTGGAGTTTTACCAGGGGGCTTTGCTGGCAGTCGATAAAATGAAAAACCAGGGAATGCGTTTCACCCTGCAGGTGTTTGACTGGAACGAACAGCCAGTGGACGACCTTCTCTCGGGTGACAAATTGGGGAGCAGCGACCTGATCATAGGACCGGTATACGCCACCGAGATAGGAAGTGCACTTGCCTATTTCAGGCACAGCCAGATAAAAATCGTATCACCCCTGGATCCCGGTGCCGAGATCTGGGTAGGTTCCTCTCCGAACCTTTTCCAGGTACAAAGTACCCTGAAAGCACAGCAGGAAGCCCTGATCAAATACCTGGAGCCCCATCAAGCCACCCTTTGGATCATATCGGAAGAAGGAGAAGCCGTCGTCTCTCCCGAGATCCGTGCACTGTTGGACAACAGCCTGATACCTTACCGGAATTTTTCTTACGACGTGCTGCAGGGAAGAGAGGTAACCCAAATTCTAAGAGAACTGTTATCCTCCAATCCCAGGAACCAGATCATCATTGCTTCTCAGAACGAAGCGTTCGTTTCCGATGCCCTCAGAAATCTTCACCTGCTGATGGCTTACGACAACATCCCTGTTGAACTGTTCGGACTCTCCCGGTGGAGAAGTTTTGAAACACTGGACCTTACAGCATTGCACCAGTTACAGGTGATGCTGCCCCTTTCTGCCTATGTCGATTATACCCTGCCGGAGGTTAAGGAATTTGTACGGAATTACAGGATGATCTTCCACGGAGAACCTTCCCCCTATGCGTTTCAGGGATACGATGTGGCCTATTATTTCCTGAATGCTCTGTACCGGTTGGGTCCCCGTTTTGAAAATTGCCTGGACACTTTGAAACTTCCGGGTCTCCAGAACGGGTTCTGGTTTTCCAGGAATGAGGCCGGAAGCGGTTTTTCCAATAAAGGAGTACGTGTGGTACGTTATCTGCCCGATTTCACGGTAGAACTTTTGCCCTGATCAAAGGTTATCCCTTTCAATATCCCTGAAATACCTTACCGTCTCTGTCCGGAGCTCGGCTGTAGCAGCTTCATCACAGACTATGATGGCACGGGGATGCATCTGCAGGGCAGTGATGGTCCACATATGAGACACGGAACCTTCTACTCCGTGTCGTAAAGCCCTGGCCTTGGCATGTCCGTTGACCAGAATAAGCACTTCGTCAGCGTCCATGACGGTACCTACACCAACAGTAAGAGCTGTTTTGGGAACCTTGGCAATGTCGTTGTCAAAAAAACGGGCATTTGCCACCAATGTGTCAGTAGTCAGTGTTTTTACACGGGTCCTGGACACCAGGGAAGAACCCGGTTCGTTAAAAGCAATATGACCGTCGGGACCAACTCCTCCCAGGAACAGGTGAATGCCGCCCGCTTTGGTTATTGCTTCTTCATAGGCAGCACATTCTTTCCGGGGATCCGGTACATTTCCGTTCAGAATATGAATGTTTTCAGGACGTATGTCAATATGTCTGAAAAAGTGCTCCTTCATAAAATAATGGTAGGACTGGGGATGGTCTTCCGGAAGACCGACATATTCATCCATATTGAAGGTGATCACATTTTTAAAAGAGATCTTTCCCTTTTGATGCAATGATATCAGGGCCTTGTATGTGCCCAGGGGAGAAGATCCCGTAGGAAGTCCCAGAACAAAAGGTCTGTCCTCAGTCGGAGCGTAAGCATTGATCTTTGCTGCAATATAATTGGCTGCCCAGGCGGAAAGTCGATCGTAATTCTCTAAAATAATAACTCTCATGATGTATAGTTTAAAAGATCCTTGGCATTTTGAACAGCCGCCGGGGTGATACTTGATCCGCTGAGCATCCTGGCAAGTTCCCTCACCCGGTCCTCCCCCTGCAGGGGAAGCAGCCTTGTTTCGGTCACCTCCCTTACCATTTCCTTTTTAACCAGGAAATGTGCATTTCCCTTGGCTGCCACCTGCGGCAGATGTGTGATGGCCAGCACCTGCATGCAGTCTGACAATTCATGAATCATATTCCCCATGCAATCAGCAATTTTACCTGACACGCCCATATCCACCTCGTCAAAAATGATCGTGCTCAGACCCGAATGCCGGGCGATCACGGATTTTATGCACAACATGAGACGTGACATTTCCCCACCCGAGGCGATACGGCTCAATTCGCGGGGAGGCACATCCTTGTTTGCCGAGAATAAAATTTCCAGATGTGTGTTGCCCAGGGGGCCGTACAACGGTTTTTCCGAGATGCTGAATTCTATCCTGGCATGGGGGATCCCCAGGAGTGCCAGACGCGACCGCAACTGGCCCGAAAGCTCTGACAAACAGCCTGTCCTTTCCTTATGAAGACGCGCCGCAAGCCGATCTCTCTGAGCCGTCGCCTCTGCCAGTTCTTTTTCCAGGGCTTCCAGCCGTGAGGAATCGGTTACCGCATCGTCCAGTTGCTTTCCCACCGATTGGGCAATGTCCAGCAAGTCACTGACCGTCATTACATTATGTTTTCTCTGCAGGGAATAAATGGTATCCAGGCGTCTGCTGACCTGAAGCATTCTCTCAGGATCGTCCTGGATCCCGGTAAACATGCGTGCACACTCCTGTGCGATGTCCCTGAGCTCCGTCCGAACCTGTTCCATCCTATCCCCGACTTCAGAAAAATCCGGGTTCCGGGAGGCAATGGCAG
>LFSY01000003.1:18894-26324 GCA_001512865.1 Rikenellaceae bacterium DTU002
GATAGGGATTGACGGATTTCTTCGGCGTACCGGAGCAGGTTCAACTCCTTTTCCAGTTCATCCTGTTCTCCAGCGGACAATTTTGCCGCCTGAAGTTCCTGGTACTGATAGGAGAGGTACTCCAGATCTTTCCTGGTTTGCTCGTAAGCAGTTCTTGTAGTCCGTACACGGCCGGACAGAGAGATCACTTCCCGGAATTTCGCGGAATACTGTTCTGACAGAGGACCCAATCCTGCAAAAGCATCAGCAACCCTAACAGGATAATCGCTGTCAGAAAGGAGCAGGTTGCCGTGCTGGGAATGTATGTCGATGAGGATATTGCCCAACGATCGTAGAAAATTCAGGGGAACAGGCTGGTCATTCACGAAGGAACGGCTCTTCCCCCCCGGACTGATGATCCTTCTGATGATAAGATCGTCGGAATAATCAACTTCGTTTTCGGAAAACAGGTGTTCTATGTCCGGGCTGGCTTTGGGAATACGGAATCCCGCTTCCACAACGGCATTGACCGAAGAATCCCTTAACACGCCTGCATCGGCCCTTTGTCCCAGAACGAGAGACAAGGCACCCAATATGATCGATTTACCAGCACCGGTCTCGCCGGTAATGATAGTCAGCCCCCCGGAAAATTGAACGTCAAGGACATGAATGAGGGCATAATTGGATATGCTCAGCGCGTATAACAATTAATCTTTAGGTTCTTCAACCAGCTTGTAATAAGTCTCTTTTTCCTCAAATTCCTTAACGGCAATAAGGGTCGGTTTGGGCTGACGTTCGTAATAACGTGATATCTCTATCTGTTCGCGGTTCTCAAACGTTTCTTCAAGTGTGTCGGCATAAGTCGAAAACTCTTCCAACCGGCCGTTCAGTTCTTTTTTCACCTCTGCCGCTATCTGATTTGCCCGCTGGGAAATGATCATCACTGTTTCATAAATGTTACCTGTCCTTTCAGATAACTTAGAGAGATCACGGGTGACTGTCGTGTCCGGGACAGGTTGTTTTTTGCTTTCCATATCTGTTATTAATTATTATTTCTTGTTGTAAACTGTTGTGCTCTTTTGAACATGGTGTCCATTTCCCTTCGGTAGCGGGAATCGGGATATTCGCTTATGAAATTGTAGTATTCATCTATCAGGTTCAGGAAGCGTTCCCTTTGCAATGCAGGGATGCTGTTGTTTGCGTAATGATAATTGGCGGCCACGATGTAGTAAAGTATATCTTCACGGTAACTGCTCTCGGGATTATCTTTCAACGTTTCCTTCAGGGCGTGGGTTGCCGCCTTGTAGTCTTCAATGGTATAATATAGCTTTGCAGACTCGTACGCCTTCCTGTCCAGGCGGTTGTAGAGATCATCCAGCATAGTGCGGCACACTTCCGTGTACTCGTTCCCGGGATAATCGTAAAGAAACTCTTCAATGGCTGCTATGGCAACGTGACTGGGCTGCTGATCGAGCTCGTAACGGTATGTGTTTTGAAAAAGACAGTCAAGTCTCAGAAATCGGGCCGTCTTTGTAAAGGGGCTGCGCGGAAAAATTTCCACAAATTGTTTGAAATTATCTTCCGCTGTCACAAAATCATTCAAATGATAATTGCTCAGACCCAGATAATACTGCAGGGTATCATCACGGGTGGTCCCCCGGTATACCATTTGCAATTGTTCAAGAATAGGCTGTGTCCTGGAATATTTTCTGGCTTCAAAATATTCTATGGCCTTCCTGAATTTCAGATCGTAATCGGTACTGCGCAACAATGTCTCATACTGGTTGACACATGATGTCGCCACCGATAGAAACAGGACCGTTAAGAGTAATGGTTGTCTTTTCATCAATAACATCGCATACAAATATACGACAGTTTAGCAAATTACAGGCCAGATTGCATCGCCAGGTAACGTTCTGCGTCCATTGCCGCCATACAACCGCTCCCGGCGGCAGTGATTGCCTGGCGGTATCTGGGATCCTGCACGTCTCCGGCAGCGAAAGCTCCCGGCACGTTCGTTTCTGAAGTTCCGGGACGTGTTATGACATATCCTTCCGGATTGACCCTGACCCAGGGAAGGAATGGTTCGGAGTTGGGGTGGTGGCCAATGGCCAGAAAAAAACCATGTATGTCTATGGTCCTTTCACGTCCGGATTTATGAACCAGCCTGGCTCCCGTGACCCCGGAATCATCTCCCAGGATCTGTTGTGTCTGATGCTCCCACAACACCTCGATGTTGGAAGCTGTCAGGACACGTTTCTGCATCACTTTGGAGGCTCTGAAAACATCACGTCTGACGATCATGTACACTTTCCTGCACAGGCCGGACAGGTAGATGGCTTCTTCACAGGCCGTATCGCCTCCTCCCACGACGGCCACGTCCCTGCCCCGGTAAAAGAACCCGTCACATGTCGCGCAGGCCGATACACCCATTCCTTTGAATTTCTGTTCAGATTCCAGTCCCAGGTAACGGGCGGTAGCGCCTGTGGCAATGATCAGTGTTTTTGTCAGGATCTCCTTCCCGCTGTCCAGTTTGATACGAAAAGGCGATTCGTTCAGCCAGGTTTCCGTAATGATCCCTGTCCTGAGGTCTGATCCGAAACGTTCTGCCTGCTTACGAAGGTCTTCCATCAGCCGGTTCCCGTCCACCCCTTCGGGATAACCAGGGAAATTCTCGATCTCGGTAGTTGTGGTCAGCTGACCTCCCCTGAGAATACCTTCATAAAGTACGGGTTGCAGGTTGGCACGTGCTGCGTATATGGCTGCTGTATAACCGGCCGGTCCACTTCCGGCAATAAGGCATTTAATGGTTTCCATAGTTTTTTTGATATAAATATATAAGATTCATAAAAAAGCTGTATATTTGCCGCTCTAAAAAAGCGGGGCGTGGCGCAGTTGGCTAGCGCACTTGCATGGGGTGCAAGGGGTCGAATGTTCGAGTCATTTCGCCCCGACTTTTTTTTTATACCCTGCTAATCTTCCTGTTTTTTATCCTGCTGCCCATAAGCTGCTCAAGCCTTCTTTCCCATACAAGCAGCAAGGACATCCCCCAACGCGAGAGCAACATCCAGGGTAACAGGCCTCCTATGGCAGTAAACAGCAACAGATCTTCCAGGTTGCTGTGTGACACGCTTATATGATGATTCAACAAATCCACATCGCGTTCGGATATCTTTCCTTCCTTCACCTCATCTATCATCACGGCCGCTCCGTAGGCAAGGCCCAGTGTATTGGCCACAATCCACAAAAATGCAGTTTTTGGAGGCAAGCCAAAGAACACCATCACCGGTCGGAGGGACTTTGCTATGAAACGAATCACTCCAAATTCCGACAGCAAACGCTGTATCACCGACAATGCATATACCAGAAGCACCATAGGTATGGCGATCTTCAGGGTATCCAGAGCCCAGTCGGCGATCATCGGCCAGAAAGACATAGTCTGTTTCTCAATTAGTCCTGCTGCAGGCGCTGCTGCCTCTCCGGGCATGACCTGATGCAAAAACCAACCCATAAATAGTGAAGAAAAGGTCCTTACCAGGATCATCCTCAGGGCAGGCGTGCCGGTTTTTTTCTGTACGGCCGTTTCCATCGGAATGTTATGTGCACAAAGCACCATAACGGCAAGAATGGTAATAGCACGCGGATCCATATCCAGTGTGGTGATGACGGCAATCGCTGAATAGCAATTTACAAAAAAACCCGACACATATGCCAGGGCCGCCTCTCCCGGCAGTCCGAACAGTGAAAAAAGCGGTGTCAGGCGCACGGATATCCATGAGATGACTCCCAAATAATTGAGGATGGTAATGACAAATGTCACGATGAACATGATCCTGACAAGCCACCAGGATGTTTTCAATGCTCCGGGAGTAACGTCCCTGACAGAACGAATAATTCTCTGGCGGGTAGATTCCATCAAATTGAATTTGAGGCGCAAATATACTATATTTTTATAGTTTTGCAGTTAAATTAAAAAGCAGATATCATGAAACTTCTGTCCCGCATAATTCTATGGACAGCCATTCTTTCGCCGGCTGCCTGCAAGACTGCCGACCGGACGTTTTCCCTGGCTCACAGTTATTTTAACTCACTGGCAACCGTTTTACAACAGGATGCCGGAAACCTTTGGGGTGTTGATCTGTATGCACCCACCTTCTTTACGGATCCTGAGACAAAAATCATTTATGCCGACAGGGCCGACAATGAAGGCATGCTGGAACCGTCTGGGCAGATCTGGACAGGACAATTCCCCGAACAGATGAATCCGGCCAATTCAACGGCACAATTGGGAGGTATGCGCTGGGTTATGGCGTTGTGGCCGTTGCCTGAAGAAGCATTTGACCGGAATATATTGCTGGTGCACGAAACATTCCATTACCGGCAACCTGAACTGCAGCTTGATCCAAATCCCGGCATATGCAGTCACATGGAGACCCTCCCGGCCAGAATATGGCTCAAAACAGAGTGGAATGCGCTGGATGCCGCCGTTTCCCTGGAAGACTCCGCAGCCGCACGGGATGCCCTTTTGGATGCTTTGCGGATCAGGGAAGCCCGGTTACGTGCATTCCCCCGGGAAGCCAGGATCAACGAAGACGCCTTCCTCATCCTGGAAGGGCTTCCCGAATATACTGCCTACAAGATTTGCTGCGACGGCACAGCCCACATGAAGGAACAAGTCATCAAAAGCCGTATTCGTCATTGGGACAACGAATCATTCGTATACGCTTTCGCCTATCATTCGGGACTGACCTATGGTTACCTGCTTGACCGCTATCATGTTTCATGGCGGGACAGCCTGAAAAAAGACGCATCCCTCCCGGATATGCTATACAGAACATGCTACCCAGGCAAAGACCTTTCCTCTGATCCTGATTCAGTTACCAAACAAAAATACGGGTACGACACGGTCGCTGCAGCTGAAACAGAAAAGGAAAGGGAAAAAGCCCGTATCATGGAGGCATACCTGAAAACCTTTACCGCAGACACCATACTGGCTATCCGGCTTGGCCGTTTCAATATGGGCTTTTCTCCGGTAAACGTACAATCCATGGGAGACCTGGGAACATTGTATCCCAATATCAGGATCACCGGTGATTTCGGGATTCTGGAAGTCACGGGGGGAGGGTGCCTGATCTCGGCTGACTGGACCAAAGCATTTGTGCCGTATCACGGTGACGGCTGGACACTCGATCTGGAAGAGGGCTACCTGATCGTCCCTCCTGTCCGGGAAGCCCCGCTTGTTTACAGAATTGCCGAGATGTAGGGAAGGGCCCTCCGCAGAGATGCCTGCCAGTAATCCCAGGAATGTGCACCGTCAAAGATCCTGACCTGCAGAGGGATGCCTTTCTCTTTCATGGCCAGTGAGAATTCCACGTTGGCTGCGTAGGTGAAATCGTCGTCACCGCAATCAATAATCCAGGTCAGCGATGACAGTTCACGGGCCTGTTCCTCTGTAAGGTTATGTATGTATTTGACGGCATTGTTGTCCTCTACCCTTTGCTGAATATCCCGGTGCACAGGGTTTTCCATATTGAAGGCACTAAGTTCCATTCTGTAAAGGTAGGCACTCATGGCATAAACAACGGAAAAAAGATCCGGCCTGTGACAACCGTACATAACGGCCCCCTGTCCTCCCATCGACAAGCCGGCAATGGCTCGCGACTCTTTTCCCGGACGTATCCTGTAGCGGGTTTCCACTGCCGGCATGAACTCCTGAAAAAAGTGGTCCTGAAAGTTCCAGGTTCCCCCGTTAAAATAAGTCATTAATGTGGTTCCTGCATCGGGCATCACAATGATCATTTCACGGGACTCTCCGGCATTCATCAACTGATCTGCTATTCTGGCCACATTCCCGAACCGGGACCAATCCCGCCAATTACCACCGGCTCCGTGCAACAGATATAGTACGGGATACTCCTTTGCGTTATCTGTATGATAACTTTGGGGAAGATAAACGGCATAACACCGCATCTCTCCCAATATCTGACTTTCCATGGAATCAACAACGTATGTTCCCCGAGCCTGTGCAGGTAACGAAAGAAAAAAACATAAAACAATAAGGGTCAACAGACTATAAAAAATTTTCATACTAAGGATTTATTTACTTTACAAAAATAGCTATTTATTGCCTTAAACCTCGTATATTTGCACTGCACCGGTTCCGACGGGCCTGAAAACGGTCCGGAGGATTAAAAGGGAATGCCGTGAAATTCGGCAACAGTTCCCGCTGCTGTGAGTCCCAGGAACTCAAGTTCCAACAGTTCCCGTCAATCTTGCCACTGACCTAACGGTTCGGGAAGGCGACGGAAACAGGGATAAGTCAGAAGACCTGCCGTTGTAAAACTAGCGGAGAACTAATTTAATTTCTACAAACATGAAAAGCTTTCCTTTATTGTCTGCCTTGTGCATTGCTGCACTTTTTGTGCGTTGTACCCCTTGTGTTCCCGGGGAACCCAAACCTTATGTCATCACTTTTGAAGAAGCACCGCAATCGGTTCTGGCCAGTTCCATTTCCGGGGATAACCTTTATCAGGATTCCTACACCCCCTACATCCATGAATCTACCGGGATGACCTTCGGGTACGCCTATTCGTCCTTCGAATACGAAGGATATGTGTACAGCTCCTGGAACGGAATTGTTCTGTCTAAATGGAATGACATGTACACAGAAGGTTATGCCAATCAGTGCAGCGTATTTTACCGGGACCCGGAAACCGGATTCGGAGGTCACGGCAATTCTGCCACCTTTGCCCTGGTATACCTGGGACCGGATGCCGTGATCTCTTTTGAAGATCCTGAAAAAGAGATGCGTTTTCTGACCCTTTTCGTAGCCAACAGTACCTATACCGCTTTATCCATGATCCACGGAGACATGTTCTGCAAAACGTTTTCCTATGAAGACAAAGACTGGCTGAAACTGACCCTTACAGGACACGACAAGGAAGGAACGGCTACCGGTACAACGGATTTTTACCTGGCAGATTTTCGTACCCCGGACTCTGGCGGGGTGGTCACTTCATGGCAAAAAGTGGATCTTACGCCGCTGGGACACGTCCACAGCATAACCTTTTCCATGGCAAGTTCAGACACCGGTGCCTACGGAATGAACACCCCTGCCTATTTTTGCCTGGACAATATCATTGTTGAAAATTATCCCCTTTAATGATCCTCAAGATGACCCGGACATTTACAATCATACTGCTTCTGTTGGTGACGGGATCCTGTATGAAATACGGACCGTCAGAGACTGAAGCATTCCTGCCGGGAGCTTCATCAAAAGGCCTTTTCATTGTCAACGAGGGGAATTTTATGTACGGCAACGCATCCCTTTCTTATTACGACACACAATCCGGGATCGTGGAAAATGAAGTTTTCATCAGGGCCAACGGGATCAACCTGGGAGATGTGGCCCAATCCATGACCATGCACAACGGGAAAGGATATATTGTGGT
>LFSY01000003.1:26358-29529 GCA_001512865.1 Rikenellaceae bacterium DTU002
GGAGCTGTAAACACCCCCGGACACAGATCCACTGAAGAAATGGTACAGTGGAAAAACGACCTGTTTGTGAGCTGCTGGTCATACGACAATAAAATTCTGGTCATTGACACCCAAACTGACAGGATCACAGATTCTATTGAAGTGGGACATCAGCCTTCCCAAATGCTGCTGGACAAAAATGACAAGATATGGTGTGCTGCCTCGGGGAGGATTTATCGCATTGATGCATCCACGAGAACCGTAGAAGATATCTTCACGATTTCCGAAGATGCGTCGTATTCTTACCTCGCCCTCAACGGTACAAGGGACACCTTGTACATACTGAACCGGGAAGTCTGGCGTATGGCGGCAGATGCAGGTGCAATCCCTCTTAAACCTTTTATAAGCGGTCAGAATAAACGTTATTACGGACTGGCGGTGGACCCGGCCACATCCCATATTTATATTGCAGATGCCATAGATTACGTGCAACCCGGAAAAATATACCGCTTTGATCCGGAAGGAGTACCTTCAGATACGTTGACTGCGGGCATCAATCCGGGTGCTTTTTGTTTTAGATGATCATGAGAAAGTATCTATACATACCGCTGGTTCTCCTGGTTCTCATTCTGAACGGATGCAACGGGGGACGGGAGTTGTACACCCTGCCTGCCCCGGAGATCCGGTTTGAGGATCAGGACGGCATTTATACCCTTAAAGTAGGAAACACACTGACCCTGGCCCCGCAGGTGCGTTACGCACAGGATGCGGCCTTTGCCTGGTTGATGGGCGGAAACACAGTAAGCACCCGGACCGTATATGTTTTTAATGCCGACCAAACCGGTACGTATTACCTGACCTTTAAAGTGATACGCCAGGACATAACGGTCAGCAGGGAGATCCGTATTGAGGTGGAAGGAAACGCTGTTCCTGCCATATTTCTCGCAGTCCCGGCCAACGGTTTTTTCATAGTTCCGGACAGCACCCTGGCCTTGCGTCCCATAATAGAAAACGGTCAAAACGCCACCTATTCATGGAAAGTCAATGACATGGAAGTCAGCAGTGACAGCCTGTACCTGTTCAGCGCTCCGCAAAACGGGCTCTTTGAGCTCATTTTCAGCGCCCGGACAACGGAAGGTTTTGATGAGATCCGCTTTTCAGTCACCGTAAGTGAACAGACAGGAAACGAAAACGGGACCGACCCTCCTGAAGTACCCTCGGGGAAATATTTCCGCCCCGTGCAGGACAACAGCCGGGCAGACTGGGCGGTGATACATGAGTACCTGCCGGCCCCAGGGCAGTTTATTAACGAAGCCGGAACAGCAGGGTTTACAGGCGAGAAGACCCCTGGGGAAGCTATCATCTATGCCGGGAACAGGCTGAAAAACAACCTGTTTATTTCTCTGGGAGCGTTCGGCGGGTATATTGTAGCCGCTTTTGATCACAGCGTTGTCAATGACGGCGGGTATAACCTTCAGATAGAAGGCAACGCCCACGAGAATTCTTCCGAGCCCGGTGTTGTCTGGGTCATGCAGGACAGCAACGGGAACGGGTTGCCCGATGATGGCTGGTATGAACTCAGAGGAAGCGAAGACCATTCCGCATCCGTGACAAGACAGTACAGCGTCACCTATTTCAAGCCACGTCAGCCCGGTTATCCGGTTCACTGGATCGACAACAAGGGAACCACCGGCAAAGTAGATTACCTGGCGGCATATCACGACCAGCCAACGTATTACCCCTTATGGATAGAAGATCCCTATTACACCCTGACCGGAACGTGCCTGGAATCGCGCCATTACCTGTCTGAAACCGGATCCTGGATAAGCCCTCCTTTCGACTGGGGATACGTAGACAACGACCGGCAGGGTCTTTTCAGAATATCCGATGCCATCACGCCTGATGGAGATCCCATTCATCTGGAGTTCATTGATTTTGTGAAAATTCAGACCGGAGTGAACGGAAAATCGGGATGGTTGGGTGAGATCTCTACGGAAATCACCATGATCAGGGATTACAATCTTGTGAAGTAATGAAATCCCTTGTCTTATTGTTTTGTGTTGCTTGCTGCGGATCCTGTTTATATGCGCAGGACACGCTACAGGCAAGACAACTGGATTCCATAAGTATAGTTGCCCAAAGAAGGCTCCGGGACATGGGTGTGCAGAAAACATCCATGGATTCCGCCGTGTTGCGGAATGATATTTCCGGATCCATGGCCCAGGTCCTGTCCCGGAACAGCAACGTCTTCATCAAAAGCTACGGCCGGGCTACATTGTCCACCGCATCTTTCCGGGGAACGTCTCCCTCTCATACCCAGGTAACCTGGAACGGGATGAAGCTCAATTCTCCCATGCTGGGTATGGTGGACTTTTCCACCATCCCATCCTTTTTCATCGATAAGGCCGAGCTGTATCACGGTCCCGGGTCTGTGATCGTTGCTTCGGGCGGGCTTGGAGGTGCCATTGCGTTGTCCACCCAAACGGTTCCGGCAGAAGGCATTCATGTCCATTTCATCCAGGGAATCGGAAGTTTCCGGACTTTTGACGATTTCCTGCAATTATCCTACGGAAAAGGCAGGTGGAGCTCCTCCACCAGGGTCTTTTTTGCTTCTTCCGCCAATGATTACACCTACACTAATTACAGAAAGAAAATCTTTTATCACGATCAACAGGGCAATATCACGGGCTTTGAATATCCTGAAGAAAAAAATCAAAACGGGTCTTTCCGGGATTTTCACGTCTTACAGGATATTGACTTTAACGGATCCGGATGGGGCAACTGGAATTTGTCAGCCTGGTACAGCCGGACTGACCGCGGTATCCCATTGTTGAATGTGGATTACAAAGAGAACACGAGTGTAAGGAACAACCAGACCGAAAACACGTTCAGGGGTGTCATCCGGTGGCACAAACTGCAACAGCATTCAAAATGGGAAGCCAGGGCCGGATACACCTACACCGACCTGCTCTATGAATACAAACAGGACCTGGGAGAAGACCAGTGGGCCAATATGGTCCATGCCCGGAGTTTCGTGAACACCTTCTTTGCTCAGGTGGAAACCGAATGGTACATCAATAAATGGATGTTTTCCGGGAATGTATCCCTGAACCAGCACTTTGTCACCAGTATGGATCATGCCGTGGTATCGGTTGAAGGGAGACAGAACATCATGGGATACGAACAGGCCCG
>LFSY01000003.1:29591-31192 GCA_001512865.1 Rikenellaceae bacterium DTU002
TCTCGCGCAGGGGTGAAATCGTGCTGAAAGCTTCTGCTGCCAGGAATTTTCGTTATCCCACACTCAACGACCTGTATTTCATGCCCGGCGGCAATCCCGGGCTTAAGCCCGAGCAGGGATTTACCTTTGACGGTGGGATCGCGACTGCTCACAAAGGCTCCCGATATTCCTGGAAGGGAAATGTCACCGGTTTTTATTCCCTGGTCGACAACTGGATCGTATGGCTGCCTACTTTCAAGGGATTCTGGTCTCCGGTGAATGTCAAACAGGTAAAAAGCTATGGAACGGAAATCAACGGATCTTTGTCCGTCATAATCAATAAGAACTGGAAATTGGCAGCCGACGGGCACTTTGCCTGGACCAAATCCATAAACCTGGGAGATCCCGTAAACTGGGCCGATCAGGCTATCGGGAAACAATTGGTTTACATCCCGGAATTTTCCTCGGCCGTCACGGGTCGAATATCCTGGAAAGCATGGACCTTCATGTACCAATGGACTTATTACAGCGAACGGTTTACCACATCCAGCAACCAGACGGGCAGCCGCATAGGGGTACTTTCCCCCTATTTCATGAACGACATCTCCCTGGAAACCGCCATCCGTTTACCCGGTGCGGTGATCAATCTGAAGGGGATCGTGCGCAATCTCTTCAACGAAGAATATGAATCGGTCCTGGCCAGACCCATGCCCGGCATCAATTACACCCTGTCCGTAGGCATAATTCCTCTGTTTCACTGAATGACAACGTATTCGCTGCGGGCAACACCTACGCGGAAAGGAGGGCCCCAGATGGCCAGTCCCGAGGTCACGTAAAACCGGGTTTTCCCCTTTGTGTATTCACCGTAGAACAAGTCGTTCGCTTTCCTTACGATCCGGGACACCGGCCAGATCTGCCCGGCATGCGTATGTCCCGATAATTGCAGGTCCACCCCGAATTCAACGGCTTCATTTGTTTTTGTCGGTTGATGGTCCATCACGATCAAGGGAAGCTCGCGAGGTTGTCCGGCATAAGGCGAATGCTCCCATATTTCCCGGAGCGTTTTACGTTCAGGAGCAGACTGGTCTTCCCGGCCCAGCAAATAAGCAATCCCGGGGATCACGACCAAAGAATCCCGGAGCACGGTGATGCCCTGGTCTTCCATCCAGGCAAAGGTGTCTTCCTCGCCCGCATAAAATTCATGATTGCCCGCAATGGCGTAGATCCCGTGCGTTGTTTCAATTTTCCTGAGGATCTCCCCCATTCCCTGTTCCTGTACATGACTGATGGAACGGTCCACCAGGTCCCCGGCAATAAGCAACACATCCGGACGTTCCCGGTTGATAGCCTCCACAAATTTTTCCAGTCTTTTGGCATTCACCAGCAACCCCAGGTGAAGGTCACTAACAACCAGCATTTTAACTGGTGCGGGAAAATCAAAGGCAATTTCCTTTCGTACAAAATTCCGGTACCTGATATTTCCTGTCACCAAAACGGCACCAATCATGAAAAAACCTGCCAACCAGAGAACAGACCGTACAGGCGGGGAAAGAACCAACTTTACCCGGAACAGATGCAGGATAGCGCTAGAAATATCGGCCAGCAGGATGAGCATAAAGGCA
>LFSY01000101.1:0-1193 GCA_001512865.1 Rikenellaceae bacterium DTU002
AAACGTGATGCAAAGATATGCCCTCCCCGCATAAGGTGAAAATGGTTTCAACAGAAAGGAGGTTTTTATCTACCAAACGACTTGTTTGGTCAATGACAAGCCTGAATTAATTGTTGCAAACGGTTACATTGAAGGTCCCGGAATAAACGCCCAGGGATTGACCCCACCACATGGTGACCGTGCCGCCTACATAAAACACACCATCCCCGGCGGGTCCCAGTTGCAGGCTGTTGGAAGATCCCGTCAGGTTGAGATTGACCGAAGTGGTGCCGCCCTGATGATACAGGGGGAATGTATAGTCGGGCACGCTGATATTGACCTGTGCCCCGGGAGCGCCGGTCACCCTGAACTTGGCGGCGGAAACGATCCCGGATCCGCTGGGCAAAAGGGTGGCAACACCCGAAGCGGTCCGTTGCGGATTTTCGGCCGGGAGGATGGTAACGTATCCGGTCCCGTTACCGGGAGATGCAAAACCAAAAGAGAGGTTGGCCTCTTTAGATATGGACAAGGGCACGATCACTTCAATTTCCAGCTGGGCTGTCAGCGGGACATACTTGGTGCCGGATTGTCCGTAGATCATGAGAGATCCCGTTAAGAACAAAGTGACAGATAATAAGAAGGATAATATGGCACCTTTCATAGGGCCAAAGATACAAAAAAATATTTTCTACATTTGTACTCATGGTGAAAATACTGATCATAGAAGACGACGCGGCTTTCAACACCCTGTTGAAGACGTGGCTTGGAAAGGCCGGGTTCCGCGCAGAAGGGGTTCTTTCCGCCGGCGAGGCCATGAAGGCCATACAGGCGCAGGTCTATGACATTGTCCTTTGTGACCTGCGGCTGCCCGACACTGACGGCCTGACTTTGCTCAAATGGATCCGGGAAACCTCGCCCGACAGTGCGGTGTTCATTATGACAGGGTATGCCGATATCCAGACCGCCGTACAGGCCATCCGGATGGGAGCGGCAGATTACCTGGAAAAACCCGTGGACCCCGTGGTACTGAGAGAAAAAATGGATGAGGTGCTCCGGAAAAAGGAAAAGCCCCACGAACGCATCCCTTTTATCAAAGGAGACAGTCCCGCTTCGCTCAAGCTCTACGATTATATGATGCTGGTGGCCCCCACGCTCCTGTCGGTGCTTATCTCGGGAGAAAGCGGGACAGGGAAGGAATACGTGGCCAACCACAT
>LFSY01000101.1:1256-4426 GCA_001512865.1 Rikenellaceae bacterium DTU002
ACGCTGTTCCTGGACGAGATAGGGAACCTGTCGCCTGATGTACAGATGCAGCTTTTGAGGGCATTGCAGGAAGGCGTGATCAAGCCCGTGGGGAGTTCGCGCATTGTGGAGGTGAACATCCGCATCATAACGGCTACCAACGTGGATCTGAAGCAAATGATAGAACAAGGCAGGTTCCGCGAGGACCTGTACCACCGGATCAACGAGTTTCAGCTTCAGATTCCCCGTCTGCAGGAGCGGGGACAGGACATCCTGCTGTTCGCCCGTCATTTCCTGGAATATGCCAACCGGCAGATGAAAAAGCAGATCTCCGGTTTTTCCCCCGAGGCAGAACAGCTGATGTTGTCTTACGGCTGGCGGGGCAACCTGCGGGAATTGCTCAATGTGGTGAAACGCACCGTACTTCTGAGTGAAGGGCCCCTGATCACGGCGGCGGACCTGCCCGAAGAGATTAGCGAGGGACCTGTGCCCCGCCAGGGGCAGGATGCCCATACCCTGAAAGAGCAGCACGAACGCCAGATGATTGTGGAAGCCCTGGCCCGTACCCGGAACAACCGTACCCGGGCCGCGCGCCTTCTGGGGGTGGACCGCAAGACACTATATAATAAAATGAAGCTTTATCACCTGGAGTAAAGCACGCGATTCCCGGATGACCCGTCTGATCCTGGAGGGGTCTTCTTTTCCGGAGCGTTCCAGGATTTCAAGATCTTTTACCAGCGGGGACCGAAGCTGCCGGAACATGGGCAGCATTTTGTGTGCAATGGAGCCTATGCGTCCGTAATCCCCCTGTTCCAGGCTTGCTTCCATGGCATTGACACTGTCGCCTGCGGCGGCAAAGAATACACGCAGTACCTGTGTTACCGCATCCAGGTCTCCTTCCACCATTTTTCCCATATCGGACAGGGAGAACAGGTCGTATGGGACCAACGGGTCAAGAGGTGCCAGGACCCGGTTCAGCTGGGCCTTTACAAAGGGTTTGGGAAGGTGGGCAGCAAACCCTTTTTCCATGAAATGCTGTGAAGAATAGAGGCCGTTGGCGGTAACGGCTATTACCGGGACCCGGCTTATGCGGCGTATCTGTTCCAGGAGAAGGAATCCGTTTCCGTTGGGCATTTGGATGTCCGTCAGAACAACGTCGACAGGCAGGGTGCTTATCAATGCCAGGGCGGCTTGTACCCCGGAAGCAGTGGCCACCAGGTGCCCGGACAGCCGCAACATTTCAGAAGACAGAGACAATTGGGCCGGGTCGTCGTCAACCACCAAAACCCGCAAGGGGTCGGGGGATGGTCCGGGGGAGACCGGCTGGACCGCAAGGTCCTGCTCCCGGGCCTGTTCCTCTGTCCGTTCGACGGGAATGGATACACTGAAGGTACTGCCCGAGTCTTCATTCCCCGAAATGGTGATGTTTCCCTTGAACAGGTCCACAATGCGCTTAACTATGGACAATCCCAGGCCTACACCTTCCTTGTCCGGGGACCGGGAAGTTTCCACGCGCATGAATTCTTCAAAGATGCGTTGCTGGGCCTCCGGCGAAATGCCCGTCCCTGTGTCGTAAACGGAAAAGAAGAGTTCCGTTCCGTCCAGCGAAACGTGCAGGTCTATGTGCCCTTTGTCGGTAAATTTTACGGCATTTGACAACAGGTTCAGGATCACCTGCCGTACACGCAGCGGGTCTGTGATCACACACAGGGAAGGCGGTACGGCTGTGTGCAGGCTGAGCGTGACCCCTTTTTTGTTGGCCGTGGGGGTGAATACGGCTATGGCTTCCTCGAACAGCCTGCGAAGGGGGGTGACCACGGGATTCAATTGTGTCTTGTGTGCCTCCAGGCGGTAATATTCCAGCAGGTTGGCCAGCAGTTCCATGACATGTCCGGCCGAGTGCATCATGGGATCCAGGTATTCTTTCAATTGCTGTTCCGCACTCTTGTCGGAGGGATGGCGCAGCAGGTCAAGGTACCCGATGATGGCGCTTAGCGGGGCCTTGATGTCGTGGGTAACGGTCAGGAGCAGTTTTTCCCGGCTTTTCATCAGGTCTTCGGCACGGTTGCGTGCCACTTCCAGATCCCTGCGGTACCTGCGGCTTTTGTTCAGGTCCGTAAAAATGAGCAGGGTGGAAAGCAGGATGATGAACAGGGCGGCGACTCCCAGGATGGAGAGGGAACTGCCGGCCTGTTCCAGCGAAGCCCTGCGGGTTTCCAGAGCGCTCAGGGTGCTGCTGAACCATTCCTGGTTAAGTTCTTCCAGCAATTTATTAATCTGAAGGTTCAGGGCCCGGTCCGTTTCAATGAGCTGTTCCAGCTGGATGGAGATGGCCCTCATCTGTCGTTGCCGTTCTTCCTCCACATCATCCAGCACCCGCAATACCGCCTGCACCACGGTGTCGCGGCTGGTGGTCTGCTGGGCGACCGGTTGCGGAGTGCCGGGAATGATCCGGACAAGAGAGTCGGTGATGGTCCGGCGGATCTGTTTGATCTCGGTGATGCTGTCCTGCATGCGGGAAGGGGAAAACGCGTTCCCCAGGCGCTCAAAGAACGTTTGCCGGGGCCTGCGCACCGCCGTAGTGATGGTGTCGTAGATGATCTCTTCCCGGATCACGACCGGAGGCATGGGGCGGGAGGTTACCTCGGCAAGTTTGGGAACTTGTGTCATGGTTGGCAGCTGCGGGAGTGCCCGATCAACTTTCTTTTGCACCTCGCGGCTGCTTCTCCGGCTGAGCTCGCTTTGCTGCTGTGCAATTTGGCGAATGTTGGTGTCCCTGTATATCAACAGGCTGTCAATTCCCTCCAGGATTTCGAGCTGGCGTTCCATGACCGTGCCCCTGCCCAGCGAATCGAGCATCAGGTCCACCTTGTCGAGCGCATTGCGGTACAGGTCGTAATTCTCGGCCTTGGGATCCTGGATAAACCGCGTTCCCAGCCATTCGGCTTCGTACAGTAACGAAATGGTATTGCTGATGAGCAGACTGCGTTCCAGGATCTCTTCCCGACGGTCTTCGCTTTGAAACAGGAATGGATATACGTGTCTGTAAACATACCATCCGGTCGCGATGGCCAGGGCCACCAGCAACAGGTAACTGAAAATGATCTTAAGGCGAAAACCTACGTCGGGTTTCATGAGACTAAGATATGAAGAAAATCCGGGCGGGACAAAGCAGCTTAAAAAAGGCAATA
>LFSY01000101.1:4437-98650 GCA_001512865.1 Rikenellaceae bacterium DTU002
GGTTTTTGAAAATAAATTAAGTCACTAATATTCAATAAAATAACATTTCAGGGAATGTATCTTTGAACGATTTGGGGGTTTTTTGGATTGGGGAATGTTTATGGAACGTTATTTGAGTATATAAAAGAGAACGAACACAGTGAGCGCGCGGAATTTTTTCATGCAAACAGAAGATCTATTGATCGCGCCACGAAATAAAGAGGGATACTGACAGGCGACAGTATCCCTCTTTGCCTTTAGGGTCATTCAAAATTCCCAGTCCGTACCGTCTTTGCTGTCTTTGATCTTGACGCCAAGGTCAGAGAGCCTGTCACGGATCCTGTCCGATTCGCTCCACTCCTTACGGGAGCGGGCCCGGGTACGCAACTCCAGGATCATTTCTATGAGTCCTTCCACCAGGGGGAGGTGGTCCTGTGCCGTTTCTTCTTTCAGGCCCAGGATACCTTCTGCCACACGGTCATAGATCCTTTCGGCCACGTCCCTGTCCTGAGGGGCAATGGGTTTCCGTGCGTCCGAAGTTGCCTGTATCCATCCCGCCATATCGAAAAGGGCGGCCAGGGCAACCGGGGTGTTCAGGTCGTCGCAGAGGGCCCTGTAGATCTTTTCTTCCATTTCCGCCAACGTGTCCGAGGCCGCCAGTCCTTCCTGAACCGGTATCTTTTTCAGCACGAGGCGTGCCTGCAGCAATCGTTTAAGGCCTTTGCCCGCTGCGACCAGGGCATCGTTGCTGAAATCCAGCGGGCCCCTGTAATGGGCCTGCAGGATAAAGAACCTGACGGTCATGGGGTGGAATGCCTGTGTAAGAAGCGGGTGCTTTCCGCTGAAAAGTTCTTCCAGTGTGATAAAGTTTCCCAGGGATTTGCCCATTTTCTGGCCGTTGATGGTGATCAGGTTGTTGTGCATCCAGTACCGGACGCTGTGTTCCCCGCGGGTAACGGTGTTCTGGGCCAGTTCACATTCGTGGTGGGGAAAGAGCAGGTCCATGCCTCCGCCGTGAATGTCGAATACCTGCCCCAGGTATTTGGAGCTCATTACCGAGCATTCCAGGTGCCATCCGGGAAATCCTTCGCTCCACGGGGAGGGCCAGTGCATGATGTGCTCGGGAGCAGCCTTCTTCCAGAGTGCGAAATCGAAGGGGGAGCGTTTGTCATCCTGCCCGTCCAGGGTCCGGGTATTGGTCTGCAGGTCTTCCAGTACACGGCGGGACAGGATCCCGTAACGGTGTTCCCGGTTGTACCGTTCCACGTCAAAATATACGGATCCGTTGATCTCATAGGCCATCCCGGTATCCAGGATCTGCTGGATCATGGCAATCTGCTCTGTGATATGCCCCGATGCCCTGGGTTCGATGCTGGGCGGAAGGGTGTTCAGGGCTGCCATAGCCTGGTGGTAACGGATGGTATAATACTGAACGATCTCCATAGGCTCCAGCTCTTCCAGCCGCGCTTTGCGGTTGATCTTGTCTTCCCCCGAATCAGAGTCGTTTTCCAGGTGCCCCACATCGGTAATGTTGCGGACGTAACGGACCTTGTATCCCAGGTCTTTGAGCAGTCTGACGAACACATCGTACACCACGCCGGGCCTGGCATGTCCCAGGTGCGGATCACCGTAAACAGTGGGGCCGCAGACATAGAGTCCTGCGTGCCCGGGAACCAGCGGTTGAAATTTTTCTTTTTCCCTGGAAAGGGTGTTGTATATGAAAAGATCTCTTGGCATACGGGTACATTCTTACATCTGACTGCAAATGTAGGTAATTTTTCAGCTCGAAGTCACTTCTTTCAGCGTCTGTGCAAGGACCTCCTGGATATACCTGGGCTGACCGTCCTTTTCAAAGACATTGGTGCGGATCTTTCCTGTGATCATGAGCCGCGAACCTTTCCTGACCGTGTCAAAAGAAGCGATATCTTTTCCTTCCCAGGCAACGATGCGGTGCCATGTGGTTTCTTCCTTGAGTGTCCCGTCTGTGGTTTTCACCACTTCTCCCGTGGCCAGATTGAAATTCATTACTTTTCTTCCCTCTTCGGATTGACCTATTCTGGGATCTGCGCCAACGCGTCCCATCAGTTCTACTTTGTTGACAGATAATTCCATAATACTTTTTTATTGTGGTTATATGCAACAAATTTATAACACCGGACCGGGAAAGATGGCGTAAAAGATAAAAAGTGAAAATTGTCCTGCGATCTTTTTACGTTTGCCCCTTAATGACCGCTTTCTGGGCGATCATTTAAGGTATTTGTCCAGGAATTCAAAAAAGATCCTGTTCCAGAGAATGTTGTTCTGTGCTTTCAGGATCCAGTGGTTCTCATCGGGGAAGAGCACCAGTCTGGCAGGAACCCCGTTCAGTTTGGCGGCATTGAACGCAGCCATGGCCTGATCGGCGGGAACGCGGTAATCCAGTTCCCCGTGCGTGATCAGGATGGGTTTGTTCCAGAATTGCACCCTTTTGTGAGGAGATTGGGCGTAATGGTTCACGGCCACGGGGTTTCTGTCCCAGGGTGCACCCCCGTTGTCCCAGTGCGGGAACCAGACTTCTTCGGTGGTCATGTACATGTGTTCCGTGTTGAATATGCCGGCATGCGCTATGAAGGCGGCAAAACGTTCACTGTGGTTACCGGCCAGGTAGAACACGGAATACCCTCCGTAACTGGCGCCCACGGCAGCGATCCGGTTTCCGTCCACAAAAGGTTCCCGCTTCATGTGGTCCACGGCGCTCAGATAGTCCAGCATGTTCTGGCCGGCATAATCGCCGCTTATCTGCTCCGTCCACTCCTGGCCGAAGGCCGTTGTGCCCCTGCGGTTGGGCAGGATGACAATATAGCCGTTGGCGGCGATCAGCTGGTGGCACCAGCGGTAGGACCATCCCTGCGACAGGGTGGACTGGGGGCCTCCGGCGCAAAAAAGCACGGCGGGATATTTCTTGTCGGGATCAAAATGGGGCGGGTAAACCACCCAGGTAAGCATTTTCTTGTTATCGGTGGTGGTGACCCAGCGTTCTTCCACCTGACCCATGGTCAGCTGGTCCAACAAATGGCTGTTTTCAAAGGAAAGCTGTTTGTATTCACCCGAAACGGGATCAATGGAAACGAGCTCGGCGGGCATGGACAGGGAAACATAGGTGCCTATGAGTTGTTCTCCTTCGGAAGGATTGCCGGTAAGTTGCATGGGGCCGCAATTGTACCAGCCCGAGGTGATCTGACGGATCTTGCCCGTGCCCCGGTCCAGGGCGAAAACGTGGGTGATCCCTTCGGCACACGAGGTGAAGAAAAGGCCTTTGCTGTCCTTCATCCACGTTACGCTTTCCACGTTGTACCGGAAACCGGCGGTAAGGTCGGTAACGGAACCGTCTGCAAGGGAATAGAGCATCAGGCGGTTTTTATCGGCTTCGTAACCGTCCCGTTCCATGCTGTTCCAGACCAGGTAGGTTCCGCAAGGAGAGAAACGGGGAGCGGTGTCGTATCCTTTCATACCCTCGCTCAGGTTGGTCTCATTTCCGGTTTCCAGGTTCCGGAGGAAAATATCTGTATTGGTGGATACCGCGTAATCAACGCCGGTGAGTCTGCGGCAGGAATAGGCTATGCTTTTGCCGTCCGGACTCCAGCACAATTCACCTATGTCCCCGAAGGGCAACGTGGGCAGTTCGTAAGGCAGGCCTGCCATCAGGTCAACCTCTTCAGACAGGGATTCTCCGTCAAAGGCGGCAACGAAAGCATGGGGGATCTCTTCCACGAAGCAGTCCCAGTGACGGTACATCAGGTCGTCTATTACACGTCCCGAGGATTTGTCCAGATCCGGGTAAAGGTCATCGGGCCTGACGCCCGATTTGACGGCAGAGATAAAAAGAATCCTGTCGTGAGTGGGGGAAAGGCTGAATTCCGCAATGCTCCTTTCCGTTCCTTTGATCTCCCGTCGTCCGGAGCCGTCGGCCTGCATGATCCACAGTTTCCCTCCGCTCAGAAACAGCATACGGTCATTGTCCAGCCAGCGGGCATTGGATTCTCCCGCATCGGTGCTTGTGATCTGGCGGTTGTTGTTTCCGTCTGTGTCCATGACAAAAAGCTCCCTGTTCCGCTTGTCTTGTTCAATAGAGGTATAGGTGACCCCGTACACGATTTTTGTTCCGTCAGGAGAGACCTGCGGGTCGGACACACGTCCGAAATGATTCAGGACAATGGGGTCCAGCAGGTCGTTTTCCAGGATGTCCGTGTTTTTTCCTATCGGGGGAGTCTTGCTGTCAGCGTTCTCGCTGCAACCGTTCAGCGCCAGTGAGCCAGTCAGCATCATCATAAATAAGAATGTTCTGTTCATAACGTTGGTTAAGATGTATTGCAACCCGTTTCTTACTGGAAAGAAATGGTTACCGTAAGGTCTGTGGTGTTGGTATAATTCCCCGCCGGCTGGCTTGCACCTATATTTAAAGTGCCACCGAGTTTTATGAGAGCGGTGCCGGTGTTGTCCAGATTTCCGCTGGAGGGAATGATTTGAAAATTGTTGACGATCATGGTATTTCCCTGTTCGTTCCTCAATGTGATTTGTGCGGGGTAGCTTCCCGAGGCAATCAGAAAGGACTGCCCCGAAGTGCCGGAAACCTGGAAAATGGCGGCAGTGCTGTTGCCGAGGAGCTGGAAATTCCCGGAAACATTTACAACGCTTCCGTCCGACGGATTTACCCTGACTGCCCCGCCCACCGGCTGGCCCATTATGTCGCCGAAATGCAGATCACTGATTTTTTCAACACGGACGTCTGCTCCCAAAGTAATGGAAGCTTCGGCATCTATGGAGGTCTGTGCGACTGACATGTGAGAGAACCCGACCAGACAAAAGGCCAAAAGAAATAATTTTATGATTTTCATAATGAATGGCATTCTCTATTTATCACAATATTACGCAAAATGTTGCAAATATCAAACCAGATTCAACCAAACGGATATTATCATCAACAAGAGGATTCAACGACAGATTAATTAATGAATAAATTGTAAGTTTGTGGAAATTTAAAGAAATCAGAAATGAAACGAATCGTTAGCTTGTTTTTTGTGTTTGCGACCCTTTCTCTGCAGGCACAAAGCGTTACATTGGAATTCAAACCCGTTAAAGGCGTGGAGTATCCCGTTTCCATGGAGGTCAGCCAGGCCACGACCATACGGGTTCCCATGATGGGAGAGATGACAACCCAATCCGATCAGATCATCAGCGCCGTAGTGACCCTGGAACGGGAGGTGGAGCAGGGATATCTTGTGGAAGCCCGTCTTACAAGAATGACCATTACGGCCAGCGGCCAGGGACAGTCCCAGGTCTTTGATTCGGAAGGAGAAGATATTATGGGCCAGGCCATTAAGACCATGATGGGAAAGCCCCTGCTAATGATCATTTCCCGCAAGGGCGAGATTGTTGAGCAAATGCCCGTCGAGGATACTTTCTTTACCCAGGCGGATGAAACCCTGGCCACACAGTACGCCCGCCGTCGCCGCGAAACGGCCATGCAGCAGATCAAGTCCATGTTCAGCCAGAATGCCATCAAAAGCGTTGTTCAGGCAGGTCTTACGAAATTTCCCGACCGTGCACTGGCCATACCTTCTGTTTGGACCGACGAGGAAAACAGCGAGGAACTGGGAGCCATTATTACGGTACAGCAACGTCTGACCGAATTGTCCGGGAACCGGGCTACCCTGACTGCCAAATCTGTGATCATGCCCGATCCCGTAGCCAAGAAATCCGATGCCGTTCAGCGCATGGAGCGCATCTCGGGCAACGGCGAGGCTACCACGGTGGTAGATGCCCAAAGCGGCTGGGTGATCGAAAGCAGCGGTTCACAGTCACTGAGCGGAGATCTGGTGGTGGAACAGGGAGGTCAGAGCCAGACGATGGCTGTGACCATGGAGATAAAGACAAAGATCACCTCGGCCCGTTAATCACTGATTAAAGGCCACAGGACGGATTGGGAGGGACCCTGGTCATGACAACGTCCTTTTTTGTTCCGGCGGTCAGCGTACCCGGTTTTTTACCGGCGGCTTTCATTTGGGCAAAGATTACGCGGGAATGGTCAAAGAAAAGGTCGGGGTCCAGGTTGCGGTGTTCACGGGGGATGTAATTGAACGGTTCTGCAGTAGCCCGGGCGTTCCGGAAGATAATGTCAACGATCTTCGGAGTGGGCAGGGAACAATCCAGTGAATCCGCGATTTTTTGGGCAGTCATTGGCGTGAGGGGGACAATGAAGGGAACACCCCCGCTGAGCACGGTCAGGTAGTCGGGTTTGACAAGCAGGGTGACACGGTGTTGTTTCCCGTTCAGGTCTTTTTGCCGGGTAGTGATGCGGATGAACCCTTTCATGTATTCGGGAACATTGCCTGAGAGGATCTCCCTGCAGGCAAGAGTTTCGCGGTCTTCCAGCGACAAGGTCCTGAATTCCTCATAGAACGGACAGTCTCCCCGGTTGATCTGTGCCGGGACCAAGGTCGGGTGCAGCAGCAGGAGCAGCATCAGCAGAACTCCGGAATTGTGCCATCTTGTTTTTCCCATTGATTTCATTATTAGAGATTTGTGTTGATCGGGGGGAGGCAGGAGGTTGAAACGGCAGGGGCCGATTTCGTAAATTGGAATTATTTTTTTTACTTTGTTGGCTGCAAAGTTCGTGGAATTTTGCGATTAAACTACATATTTATTAACTAATCACTGAATTATGGCAGTTAACATTGAAGAAAAAGTTAAGCAAATCATCGTGGACAAATTGGGTGCAGATGAGAATGAAGTAACCCCCACTGCTAACTTTACAAATGATTTGGGTGCGGATTCTTTGGATACCGTAGAACTGATTATGGAATTTGAAGAAGCTTTCGGCATCAACATTCCTGACGAAGCCGCCGAAAAGATTTCGACAGTAGGCGACGCCATCAAATACATTGAAGAAAACGCTAAAGCCGAATAATTTTAAAACCATGGAGCTCAGACGGGTAGTCATCACCGGTATAGGTACGATCAATTCCCTGGGGCATAACGTCCCCGAATATTTTGACAGCCTGATAGCAGGAAAATCCGGCGCCGGATTGATTACCCGTTTTGACGCTTCTTTGTTCAAAACCCGCTTTGCCTGCGAGATTAAGGATTACGATCCCGAGAAGTTCGGTCTGGACCGGAGGGAAGCCCACCGGAACGATCCTTTCGCACAGTATGCGTTAATAGCTACCGACGAAGCCATCAAAGACAGCGGTCTTGACCTTGACGCTGTAGATAAAGACCTTGCCGGAGTTGTAGTGGGCTCTGGCATAGGCGGTATTGAAACACTTCTGAAAGAGATCCTGGAATTTTACAAGGGCGGTTCGGTCCCCAGGTTCAGTCCCTTTCTTGTTCCCATGATGATCCCTGACATGGCATCGGGGATGATCTCGATGAAATACGGGCTCCGCGGCCCCAATTACGCCACGGTGTCTGCCTGTTCTACTTCCAATCATGCCATGAGCGATGCTTTTACCCTCATCCGGATGGGAAAAGCCAACATAATCGTTACCGGTGGGGCGGAAGCTCCTATCAATGTTGCCAGTATAGGCGGATTTAACGCTGCCAAGGCGATCTCTACAAATAACGATGAATTCGCCTCGGCCTCGCGGCCTTTTGACAAAACACGCGACGGCTTTGTCATGGGGGAAGGTGCCGGCATACTCGTTTTTGAGGAATACGAACACGCCAAAGCCCGGGGAGCCAGAATTTACGCCGAAGTGGGAGGCTCCGGAATGACGGCCGATGCCTATCACATAACCGCACCGCATCCCGACGGGGACGGAGCGCGTCGTGTGATGGAAGAAGCGATCCGGGAGTCGGGCCTGAAACCACAGGAGGTAGACTATATCAACCTGCACGGGACGTCCACACCCCTGGGAGACATTGTGGAGGCAAAGGCCATCAGGGATCTTTTCGGGGATCATGCCTATACAATGAACCTGAGTTCCACCAAGTCGATGGCAGGTCATGCCCTGGGTGCGACGGGCGCCATTGAGATACTTGCCTGCATATGTGCCATGGAACGGGAAATGATACCTCCAACGATCAATTTCAAGGAAGAAGATCCTGCTATAGATTACCGATTGAACTTTACATTTAACCAGGCACAGCCGCGTAAAGTGCGGGTTGCCCTATCCAACACCTTTGGTTTTGGAGGACACAATTCCAGCCTGTTGATCAAAAAAATCTGATAATGTTTTTCCGCCCCGCGGATAAAGATCCCAAAGACAAGGACTTGCGAAGAGCCCTAAGCGAGTGTTTCGGCTTTCAGCCAAAAAATCTGGATATATATAAAATTGCACTCACACACCGTTCAGCGGCCGTGAACGACAAGGATTCCAACGAGAGACTGGAATTTTTGGGAGATGCCATCCTGGGTGCCGTGGTGGGCGAGGCGGTGTACCTGCGTTACCCCGACGGCGACGAAGGATATCTTACACAGATGCGTTCACGTATAGTCAGCCGGGATTCCCTGAACAGAATTGCCGAGCAGACCGGACTGCGCCAATGGATGGATATAAAGGGGAAGGATTTGCATTTCCGCAACATTGGAGGGAATATGTTTGAAGCCCTCTCGGGGGCGATTTTTCTGGACATCGGCTTTGAGCGCTGTAAAACGGTATTGCTGAGGCATTTGCTCTCCCGTGTAAACTGGCAGGAGTTGGAATGTACGGAAACCGATTACAAATCCCGTATGGTAGAACGATGCCAGAAAAAGGGGAAATCTCTTTCTTTCAGGGTACACATGCTTCCGCAGAAACCGGGAGAACCTTCCCTGTTCGAAGCCGAGGCTTTTTCCGATGGCAGTATTCTGGGAACGGGCAGGGGGCTTTCCAAAAAAGATGCCGAACAGGAGGCATCCAGGCAGGCCTGGATGCGTGAATTCAGCCGTGGACAGGACCGTGATACGGCCGGGCAGCTGTCTGAAATTTAACAAGGGACCCTCAGGGGCGCCTTGCTTTTCGTTCCCTGCGTCTTTCCTTTTCCAGCCAGGTATCCCAGGCAACAGACCCTCCCTTCAAATTGCAGATCACACGATATCCGTTGTCGAGCAACAGTCGGGAGACTTCTTTGGTGTTTCCTATACGGCAGTAAATGAACAAAGTGTCCGAGGCGGACAATTGGTTGCGGACCTCTTCAAGAAAAAAGGCATCTGTGGGCTGTATATTCACCGCACCCGGAATGTGTTTGAAGGAATAATCCGGGGGATCTCTCAGGTCCAGCACCTGTGCTCGCGGATTCTCTTCAATGCTTTTAAGAAAATCTTTAGGTTCCAGATGAAAAACCTGTGCCCTGAGGGGCAAAAAAGAGCTACACAGAAAAAGCAACAAAAGTACGTGTTGCATGGTGACCTCGGAGGGGCTCGAACCCTCGACCCAATGATTAAGAGTCATTTGCTCTACCAACTGAGCTACGAAGTCTTAAAGGGGCTGCAAATGTAATATTTTTTCTTATTGTTGCAAAATCGCGTACGTGATTCTTACGTACGGCGGCCTTTCCGAAAGGGATCCGTTGAGCAGGGTGTTGCGGTAGGTGAAATTATCCACATAATACGTATCTCCGGAATTGGTGCTTACCGAGTAGGTGGGCAAAATCCACAGATTGTCCCTTGAAGTGACCGTATCCTGCCGGAGCATTTCCTGCAGGTAGGAAGTAATCTCAAAAGTATACTGCCAGTGGGAACGGTTCATTTTCCCTCCGGAGTTTTGATAGTAGATGTCTTTCAGGGGGGTGTAATAGGTGAGTGAGTCGTTGGCTCTTAACCGGCACGGGTATAGCAGTCCGGGGGCTTTATTGACTTCTGAATAATCCTGACCGGAGGGAATTTCAACGGGCATGACCAGTTCTGCACGGGATATCAGGATCCGCTCCGTGTCTACAGGGGGAGATTGGGAGAGACCCCAGTTCCTTATCTGTCCGATAAGAGTTGCAACGTCAAGACAGGGCTTTACTCCGGCAAGGCCTTCGTAATACAAATGTTTTGCAGGCTGATCGCCTGCCAGGCCGGAAGATTCGTGGGAAGATATATTATAATAGGTGCCGTACGTGTTGAAAAAATACGTAAGCAGGCTGTCTCCCCCGCCCGATTTGTAATTCAGGTATATGTAGGCTTCGGAAATATCCATATAATTGATCCGGCCTCCGGCAGCGGAACCTTCATACTTCTCTGTCGTAAAGTACAATCCCTTGTATCTGGCCGTAAAGGCCTCCAGGCTGTCCCGTTGGATGGAGTCTGCTTCCAGCAGCTCATAGGCAAACGCATCGGTAAAGTCTATTCGCAGTGTGTCTCTGCCCAGGAAAATGTGTCCGGGTTTGTTTACGGGAACCGGGTCAATGTAGTCGGATGAGAATGAATCGTGATAGACCGCCAGATGGTCAAGGTCCCTGATGAGTTTGTAGACATAGACGTTCTGCGGGATGTACCTGTCACTGTCATTGAAGAGGGTAAAGCCGGATATGGGAATGTTAACGAACATATTGTCCACTACAGGGTCTTCTCCGTATTCATTTTGATAGGAATGGGGAGCAAACTGTACCAGCCCTGCGGTTGTTGTGTTCCCGAAAAGGGGAGCATTGACAGACCCGAATTGCAGGTAGGACGGAGCCGACATGTTCATACTGTCCGCCAGAGCCGTGAATACGGGGGCTTCAAAGTCCCGTGTCTGGATATACAAAACCTGGTTTGTGGGGATGAAGTCCGATCCCGTGCGGTTGTCTATCGGAACGCAGGAGGCAAGAGAAAAAAGGATGGAAGCGGAAAGGATGATGCTGCAGGCCCTGATTGTCATTTGGTTTGTAAAATTTGATCGTAAAAACGGTTGTAATCCGTAATATAGGTGCTTTCAGGGTCTTGCGGGTTAACGAAGGGAAGGATGGGAATGTTTCGGGATTGGGCGAACTCAGTAAGGGCGTTCTCAACACCGGGATTTGCCAGGATCACGCCGTCTGCGTACTGGATCGCCGTTTTGGTGAGATTCAGCGCGGTGGGCTCTTCCAGAAGTTCCACATCTTTGGGTTTGATACCGGGGACGATAACCTTTGACTTCATATTCTCATGAAAGCTTTCTGCGGTCAGATCGTTATAAAGTGATACGACCACACGGGCATTCGTGAAGAGGGGATCATCGTGGTAGGCTTTCTTAAGGTACAGGGGCAACAGGTGACTCAGCCATCCGTGACAATGTACGATATTCGGCTTCCAACGCAATTTCTTCACAGTTTCCAGTACACCCCGAGCAAAAAATATGCCCCTTTCATCGTTGTCTGCAAAAAACGTTTCATCCCCGTCCCTGTAAACGGCCTTTCTCTGGAAATAATCTTCGTTGTCAATAAAGTAAACCTGCATGCGGGCGGCAGATATGGAAGCGACCTTAATGATCAGGGGGCGGTCAATATCTTTGATAATGATGTTCATGCCCGAAAGGCGAATGACCTCGTGCAACTGGTTGCGTCGTTCGTTTATGCATCCGTATTTTGGCATGAAAGAACGGATCTCGCCACCTGACTCCTGTACCGCCTGAGGCAAATGACGGCCAACATATGACATATCCGTCTGTGGCATGAACGGAAGAATTTCCGAACTCACAAAAAGGATCTTTTTGGCTTTGGTCATAGTGCTTTTACCCGGTTAAATCACACAAAGATAGCAAAATTTCTTATACTTTCATTATCTTTGAATCTTCTAAATATGGCACAACAAGAGAAAAATATAATCAATCAGCAGCTTGTTCAGTCCTACCTGTCCTCGGTGATTAGTATATCGCTGGTGCTTTTATTGATGGGGATAACCGGGCTTCTTGCCATTCACGCCAAGACGGTGTCCGATTATTTCAAAGAACATCTGGGCGTTTCCGTGATTTTGGACAGTGACATCAAGGATGCGGACTCTACTCTGATAGTCAAGCAGTTGCTTGCTTTGGAGTATGTCAGGGACGCCGTACGGGAGGCGGCCTATATATCCCGGGAACAGGGTGCCCGGGAAATGGCGCAGTTACTGGGTTCGGATTTTCTGGATATTTTCGAATACAACCCGCTGCCTGCTTCCGTAGAGCTGAGGCTGAACGCTCCGTACGTACACAACGACAGTATCGCCAGGATGGAAACGTATTTGTCAGGATTTCCACACATAGAAGAGGTTGCCTACCAGGCACCCCTGATATCCCTGATAAACAGGAATCTGAGGAATATCGGCATGGTGCTCGGGGTGGTCATCCTGATCCTGATGATCATTTCATTTGCGCTTATACACAATACCATCAGGTTGTCTGTATACGCCAGGCGCTTTACCATTTATACCATGAGACTGGTTGGTGCCACAAAGCGGTTTATCAGAAAACCGTTTATGGCCCAGGCCTTCATCCAGGGATTCATCTCCTCGCTGATTGCCATTCTTCTGCTTATGGGCGTTCTTTACCTGTTGCAACGTGAATTTCCGGGTATTCTGATGCTTATTTCTCCTCAAATGTTCCTGATTGTGGTCGGGGCTATGGCGGTAACCGGAGTACTGTTGTGCAGGATATCCACTTTTTTTGTTGTGAACCGTGTCGTGAAGCTGAAGGCTTCCGCTTTTTATTATTGATCGGAAAATGAATAAAACGAAAAAAATCGAAAAGGAAACAGAAGAAAAATTCGCACTTCCCCCGAAGAACGTCTATCTTCTGATCATTGGTCTTGTAGTGATAGCTCTTGGCTTTGTATTGATGGCCGGCGGAGGTTCTCGTGATCCGGAAATCTTTTCCGGGGAAACTCTTTTCAGTTTCCGCCGGATGGTAATCGCTCCTGTTCTGGTATGCGGCGGTTTCGTTTTTGAGATCGTGGCCATCATGCGCATAAAGAAAGCGAAAGGGAATGAACGGGTTTGAAGCGCTGGTGCTGGGATTGCTGCAGGGATTTACCGAATTCCTGCCGGTAAGCAGCAGCGGTCATCTTGTTATAGTTAAAACACTTTTCGGAATTGAAACTGCCGATGCCTCGTTCGAGATCGTTGTGCATGCGGCAACGGTCCTGAGCACACTGGTCGTCTTCAGGAAACAGTTGTGGGAAATGATATCGGACACGGTTCGTTTCAGAAAGACCGAGGCTTCCGGCCTGACGCTCCGGATCCTGTTCTCTGCCATCCCGGTCCTGATCATCGGCTTGTTCTTTAAGGACCGTATAGAAGCACTTTTTACCGGGGGACTTACCGTGGTGGGATGGATGTTGCTGCTGACTGCGCTCCTGCTGGCGCTTTCCCAATGGCTTTCCGTTATCAGACAAAGGAAGGGCACAACACACCCCATAGGGTACAGGGATGCTTTCATCATCGGGATTGCTCAGGCATGTGCCGTAATGCCCGGCCTGTCGCGCTCAGGAGCCACCATTGCCACGGGGCTGTCCCTTGGCGGGGAAAAGGACAAGGTCGCTCCTTTTTCTTTCCTGATGGTATTGGTCCCTGTTTTGGGAGAGACCTTCCTGGAAGTCATTGGCGGAGGTTTTGACCCCGCCCTCACAGGCATTCCGTTTTATGCACTGGGCATAGGATTTGCTTCGGCTTTCCTGTCCGGACTGCTTGCCTGCAGGCTGATGATAGCCATTGTCCGCAAGGTGAAGTTTGCCTGGTTTGCCGTATATTGCCTGCTGGTGGGTCTGGCCTGTCTTATAGTGCCCTTGTTATGAAAAAATACTATTTTGTCGCCGATATTCACCTGGGATTGAAAGTAGGAGATCCGGCCGAAAGAGAACGGCGCTTTATCTCTTTTCTGGAGCAGTTGGAAGACGATACGGCAGCTCTCTTTCTGTTGGGAGATGTTTTTGATTTCTGGTTTGAATATAAATCCGTGATCCCCAGAGGGTATACACGTACCCTGGGGGCACTGGCCCGTGTTGCCGACCGGGGGATTCCGGTGCACTTTTTTGTAGGGAATCACGATCTGTGGACTTTCGGATACCTGGAACAGGAGCTGGGGCTGCAGGTGCATCGCGGGGAATTGTATATTTCTCTGGAAGGAAAAAACTTCCTGCTGGGCCACGGGCACAGAATGGGCCGCCACCCTTTCAGGAGCAGGGTGTTGCATCATATGTTCCACAACCGGTTTCTGCAAATGATGCTCGGCTGTCTGCATCCGCGCTGGACATTTGCCATGGCTGAAAAATGGTCTTCACACAACAGGTGTGCCAGGCCACCACACTACAGATTCAGGAACGAAGAGGAGCCTGTCTATAAATACGTAGCCGCTTACGGGAGGCCGGTCGACTATTGTATAGTCGGCCATATGCATGCTTCCGTGCGCAGTCAGCTGCCTGCCGGAGGTGAACTTATTGTGCTGGAAGACTGGTTATCAGTTGGCTCTGCGGGTCCCGTAAGGGGAGATATTGGGATCTTTCGGGGGACCGAAGAGGGAAAAGTAGAGGTAGTAAAAACGTCCGTCGTGGTACATCCTCACTAATTCTTCCAGGATCTTATCCTCTCCATACTTGTCGTAGGGTTTTTTCATGTCGGCACCGAAAATTCGGGCGACTCCCTGCCAGAAAGAAGCGGTCAGCCCGCCCCGGTAACTTTTTACCACAGAAAATGAAGTCTGGCCAATTTCCCGGTCAATGAGCCGGAGCAGGATGCGTCCCTGAGTAAAGGTGAGTTTTCTTAACGGCCCTTCAAATTCGTTAAACAAGTCTCTTTCTGTACGTGCCAGGAACTGCTCCCGTTCACGTGGAGAGAAAGTATGGTTGGCCAGTATGCTGTCGGCGGTGTCCATGCGTTCCCTGGCCTGCAGGGCGAAAGGATAAGCGCGGGCGAAATTGTGGACGGTCCTGTAAAATTCACGCCATTCCTTGTCGTTTTTTTTGTTATCGCGGTTGTATACATAAAGAGCCGGGATGGAGGCCACGTACAGGGTGTCTCCGTTTTCAACAATATAGCCCATAAGTTGCCCGTCCTGCCGTGACGCGGTTTGACCGGTCAATGTCAGCGGGAAGGTCAGTCCCATGATCAGGGCGGTTAATGACAGCCGTGTTTTCATTCAATCTCCAGAGAGAAGCAAAAAACGTTCCTGTTTTCTTTTCTTTCGTAATAAAGTTCGCTGGTGAGGTTTCTTACCAGATGGATCCCCAGACCTCCAATAGGGCGTTCCTCGGCAGGCAGGGTGGTGTCTGCCTGGTCGTGTTCCAGGGGATTGAAAGGAATCCCTCCGTCATCAAGAACGGCCGTGAACTTTTTATCCCTTATACACATTTCAATGCGGACCGTGTCGGGGGGGTCTCCCGGTTTGTACCCGTAGGAGACGATGTTGCTGAACATCTCGTCAAGGATCAGCTTGATCTTGTATTGTACGGGAACCGGGACCTTGTGTTTATCCAGAAAGTCTCCTGTTGTGTCCAGCAGTCCGGACAATTGGGACAAATTGTTTTCCAGTTCCAGTATCCGTTTCATGTCAGGGTGGACTAATTTCGTTTCAGGATAAGGACAGTGATGTCATCGCTTTGTTCTTCATCCCCGGCAAAACGTGTAACATCCCGGGTTATGATACGGCATGTTTGTGCGGCGGCATCCCCGGCTCCCATGATCTCGGGCTTTTCCAGGACCTGTTCCCGAAGCAGGGTTTTCAAGGTATCAAAGCCGTATTCTTCCTGATCCCCGTTAAAAGCCTCGGTCACCCCGTCAGTGTACAGGACAAGGATGTCGCCTTTTTGAAACGGGACCTTATGGGATGTGAATTCATACCCGTCACATACTCCCAGGACGATGTTGCTTGTCAGGGGAAACACCTCGACAGACCCGTCCTGACGAAGCAGCACGGGAGGGTTGTGTCCGGCGTTCACATAGTGCAGGGTCTCGTTTTCCTTGTCTATCATACCGTAAAAAACGGTCACGAACATAGAATTGACACTTTCTGTGCACAGCAGGTGGTTGACGTAGTTCATGCATTCGGAGGGAGACATGCCTTTCAGTCCCGTCGCCCTGATCAGGGTGCGGCTGACGGCCATGAAAATGGCCGCGGGGATCCCTTTTCCGGAAACGTCTCCTATGACAAATCCCAGGCGGTGGGCATCCATCATGAAATAATCAAAAAAATCACCTCCAATTTGCCTGGCGGCATCCATAGAGCCGAAAATCCCGGCCCACACGAGTTCCGGTATGCTTTTGGGAAGAATGGCACGCTGGATCTCCCGGGCTACCATAAGGTCGTGCTCAATGGACAGCAGTTTGTCATGGTAGGCCATGCCTTCACGCACCACGTTCAGTTCACTTATGGTTTTCTCTAAAGTAACTTCCAGATCCGTGAAATCAACAGGTTTGGTTACAAAATCGAACGCTCCGCGGTTCATGGCTGTGCGGATGTTCTCCATATCGCCGTAGGCAGAGCAGATCACGGTCTTGAGCAGCGGATTTTTCAATTCCCTGACTTTGCTCAAAAGGGTAAGACCGTCCATCTCGGGCATGTTGATGTCGCTCAGGATCACTGCAATATCCGGTATTTCAATAAGTTTTGACAACGCTTCCAGTCCGTTGAAGGCAAAGTGGAACTCATACTGACCGTTTCGGATCTGTTTTCTGAATTTCTGATTGATTACAAACTGGAGATCTGTTTCATCGTCTACTACAAGGATCTTTTCTGCTGCCATTTTTTCTTATTGTTTTACAGGTATAGTCACTATGAATTCCGCATATTCTCCGGGTTCCGATTCCACGCGTATTTGTCCGTTGTGTACTTTGACCACAATGTCGTAGCTCAGGGAGAGCCCAAGACCGGTCCCTTTGCCTGCGGGTTTGGTGGTAAAGAAGGGGTCGAATATTTTTTTGATATTTTCCTGCGAGATCCCTTTCCCGTTGTCACGAATGCGCACTTCCAGCATATCGCCCTCTTTGCGACTGCTGACGCGGAGGGTGGGAACCCATCCCTGCGGTTTGGATGGCGCCGAGTCCTTGACCGAGTAACAGGCGTTGTTGATTAAATTCAGAAACACCCGGCTCAGGTCCTGCGGGACAACGCTTACCTGCGGCAGTTCCTTGTCAAGGTCTTCCTCTATGGTTATGTTGAAGGAGTTGTCCTGTGCCCTCATGCCATGGTATCCCAAAGCAATGTCTTCGGTCAGCATGTTGTTGATGTCGGCAAGCTGGAACTCCCCGCTTTTTCCCCTTGAATGGAGCAACATTCCCTTAACAATGCTGTCGGCGCGTTTGCCGTGTTCCAGTATTTTGGCCGCGTTCATGGAAAGATCTCCCAGGATCTCTTTTATGTAAGACCTGTCTTCATCTTTCATTTGAACGGGAACAAGTGCTTCGTTCAGTTCTTTGGCCAGGTCAACCGAGAGTTCAGAGAAGTTGTTAATGAAATTGAGAGGATTCTTGATTTCATGTGCCACTCCGGCCGTTAGCTGCCCCAGGGATGCCATTTTCTCAGACTGGACCAGCTGTTCCTGGGTCTGTACCAACTGGGCGGTTCGTTCTTTTACCCTGTCTTCGAGCGTTCGTTGCGCTTCTTCAATTTCATGCATCATCACGGAGAAGGATCCTGCAAGTTCCCCGATTTCGTCTTTGGATGCCAGTTCAGGCACTTCGCGGGTATAATCTCCGCTCTCGGCCACCGATTTTGCATATTTTGTCAGGTTGATCACCGGCAGGGTGAGGATCCTGGCAATGATAAAGACAAACCCGAACAGAACAAACAGGGAGAAAAGACCTACAATGATAAGGATGGTGTTGAGGCTGTGCAATTCCGACAGTGCTTCTTCACGAGGGTAGACCAGGGCAAGGGACCATCCGTTTGCACGGACGGGCGCATAGGCAAACCAGGCCTTTTCTTTCCAGTCCGGAAACATGAACGAATCCATGAACAGACCGCTTTCACCGGCAAGCATCTTTCGGTACACGCCAAACTGCTGCTGCCTGACGGTGTCTGCCTTCGCTCCTATCAGGTCCCCGTTGCGAATGATCCAGTCCTCCATGGCCGAGAACGTGGTCTCGTTCATTCGGAGCCTCTGGTCCGGGTGGTATACATACCTGCCGCTGTTGGTGATCAGAAATCCGTAACCCGTTTCATAGACTTCCATGTTTTCCATCAGGCTGTTGATCCAGCGAAGGGAAATGTCCACCGTCGTTACCCCTGCGACCACACGTTTTCCCTCACGTTCCGCGAAAAACGGTACTGAATAGGTAATCATAAGCACTTCTTCCTGACCTGCCGAGGCTTCAAAATAAGGATCTGACCAGAAGGGTTCCTCAAGCCTGGCCGGCACCATATACCAGTCCTCCATGAAGTAATCTTTGCCCCCGTCAAATAAAAGAGTGGATGCGACACCGGTCCCGGTCCTGTATGCATAAGGGGCCCTGTGTGACAGTCCTTCGTAAATTCCCGGTTCAAAAGCAATGGCAGCCCCGAATATGTCGGGATTTTCCAGGAGCATGGATTCCAGCATGCGGGAGAGGTCCTGTGAAGACCAGTCCCGCATTTGGTTCAGCTGGGAGGCCATGACCGTGGGAATGCGCTGCGCGGCGACAAAAACCTCGTTTATCCTGCCGGCATATTCTTCAGTCTGGTGCTGCGCTTTTTCCAGGATCACTGCCGTCATGTGCTTTTTTGAATTGCTGTAATTCAGACCAAGGATGATGACCAGGATCAAAGCACTGCCTGCAAATACGTATTTTGCGATCGTATAGGAAATGCTTTTTCTTTTATAAGGTGGCGATGAATGTTTCATAAGGAGGGATGGATTTGATAAAGTTACGTTCCAGGAGAACGGATCCCACAAAGTTGTAGGCATGTGCCGGAAGGGCTGTTTCAATTTTTCCCGTACGCGGATGGATCAGAAGTTCCCGGAAACAATTGAGCATCCACCTCTGATGGGCCCTGCTGAAAGGGACCCCTGCTTTGGCGCATGCTTTTTCCAGTATATCGAGTGTGCCCTCTGTGTCGTTGAACGCATCCATCCAGCCACGGATGGAGGCTTCTATGAATTTCCGGCATACGCCGGGCCGGTTCCAGGCCAGTTTTTCACTGGCATAGATACCGTCTTCAGGAAAATTCATCCCGTAATCGCTCATGCGGAAAATGTTCAAATCTTCTTCCCTGAGGCCTGCACTGAGCATTTCGTGATACTCGTTATACCACATGGCCGTGCAGACGTCCACTCCTTTACGCAGAAAAAGATTGATGGAATTGTTGATGTTGATCACCTTCATGTCAATGTTGTTCCGCTTCAGCAGGCTGAGCGGTTGCAGCTCAAAATCTCCGCTCCAGATGCCGATTGTTTTCCCGTTGAAATCTTCCAGGCGGTCTGTTCCCCGACCTTTGTGACTTACCAGGAGCAGGGCCGAAGTCTGGTTGGTCTGCGCCAGGTGGCGCAGAGGCACTTTTGAAGCCTTGAGCTGCATGGCCGTCGTAAGCCACATGATGGCAAAGTCGAAATCACCTGTCTTGATACGTGCCGTGGAAGGGTCGGTAACAGTCCCGAATTCGATCTCTATGTTCAGGTCCTCTTCCTGGTAGTATCCCTTTTCGAGCGCATAATAATAACCGGCGAACTGAGCCTGGGGATACCAGTGCAGCAGGAGACTGTAGGAGTTTTTTTGGGCAGCGGCCGGCATCGATGACAGAAACGTGAGAAACAAAACAGTAAAAATATATTTCATAAGCCGGTCGTGCTTTAAATCTTATCTTACAAATGTAACAAAATTGGGATTAAGGTAATATATTTACGCCATGAAACTCCTTTTTCTATTATGCCTGATGGCACAGGCCCCCGGTCCCGATTCCCTTGAGACACGCGTGGAACGCCTGCATGATTCGATAGTATCCATTGATACACACAACGATTTTGCCATGTCGCTTGCATTCCCCGAACGAAGCACCACCGTCGCCAAGGGTCAGGTGTCTTTTGAACTGATGCGTAAGGGCCGGCTGGACGCAGCTTTTTTCGCTGCTTTTCAGAGCCAGGGACCCTGTACGGAAGCAGGACATGCCAGGGCGCAATATCTTGCCGACAGCATGTTACGTGCCTTGCACAGGTATACTGAAGAAAATGAACATCTTGGCGGAGTCGCTTACGATACCCGCGAAATCAGGGCCCTGAAAAAACAGGGAAGGGCCGCCATGCTGCTTTCCATAGAAAACGCCTATTGTCTGGGAGAAGAGATTTCACTGGTAGAGCATTATTACAGGATGGGTGTCCGGATGATTGGTCTTACCCATAACGGGAACAATTGCCTGGCCGATGCCGCCATGGACAGCGTGGAACGTCACGGAGGACTTTCGCCGTTCGGGTATGAGGTTATTGACGAGATGAACCGCCTGGGGATGATCGTAGATGTGTCCCATGCGTCCCGCAAGGCCTGCCTGCAGGCTGTTGAGGCAAGCCGGACACCGGTAATGGCAAGTCATTCAGGCGTGTACAACCTGAAGGAGATCCCCAGGAACCTTACCGACGCCGAGATCATTGCCATAGCTTCCCGGGGCGGCCTGATACAGGTTTCCATCGGCAGGTATTTTCTCTCGTTCCTGCCCAAAGAGGAGGTAGGCCTCCGGCAACTGCTGGATCACATCAATTATGTAGTGAAACTGGCCGGAATTGAACATGTGGGCATTGGAAGCGATTTTGACGGCGGAGGAGGGATCGTTGGGGTGGAGCACATGGGCCGGATGAAAGCCATTACAAGGGCGTTGCTTGAAGAGGGATATTCAGACGACGAGATCGCGAAATTATGGGGTGGCAATGTTTTGCGCCTGATGGACCAGGTGCATGCATATGCCCGCAGTTTCTAACATTTTTCGCTTTCTTTTGTTCATAAATTTTTGTAAATCAGAAATTAAGTTCTATCTTTGCAACCCGCAATTTTAAGGCAGCGTCTGTCTAATAAATTGCAGGACAAAAGGTTACAATAAATAACCGACACAATTAGCACCGAAGCAACAATACATATTTACGTTACGTTAAACGTTTAGAAAAAACAATGTTACAACCTAAAAAAACCAAGTTCAGAAGGCAACAGAAAGGCCGTATGAAAGGGATCGCCCAAAGAGGGAACCAGCTTGCCTTTGGGTCGTTCGGGATCAAGACCACGGAGTCCTGCTGGTTGACCGGCCATCAGATAGAAGCGGCCCGTCAGGCAGTTACACGTTACATGAAACGTGAGGGACAAATTTGGATCCGTGTATTTCCGGACAAGCCTTTTACAAAAAAACCTGCTGAAGTACGTATGGGTAAAGGGAAGGGTGCTCCGGAAGGATTTGTCTGCCCCATTACTCCCGGCAGGCTCCTTATTGAAGTAGAAGGCGTTCCCCTCGACATTGCCAGGGAAGCCCTCAGGTTAGGCGCCCAGAAGTTGCCTGTTATCACAAAATTTGTGGTACGCAGGGATTATGTAGAACAAAATTAGTTTAACAACAATGAAAGCACCTGAAATACGCGAGTTATCTGTGAAAGATTTAAGCGATCGTATTGAGGCGGAAAAAGCCAACTTGCTTCGTCTTAAAATGAACCACGCCATCTCTCCTGTAGATGATTTATCACAAATAAGGAAAGCACGCCGCAACATAGCACGGATGCTTACTATTTTGAGTGAAACAAAAGCCAAACAGAATCTATAATAATTGATTCATGGAAAGAAATCTTAGAAAAGAAAGAACAGGATTGGTGGTCAGCAATAAAATGGACAAATCCATTGTCGTTGCTGTGAAACGCAAGGTAAAACACCCCATTTACGGGAAGTTCGTTAATAAAACCACCAGATTCGTTGCCCACGACGAAAAGAACGAGTGCAGCGAAGGTGATACCGTACGCATTATGGAAACCCGGCCTTTGAGCAAAAACAAATGCTGGCGTTTAATAGAAATCGTTGAAAAAGTTAAATAGCCATGATACAGCAAGAATCACGTTTACTGGTGGCTGACAACAGCGGGGCGAAGGAAGTGCTTTGCATCCGTGTGCTGGGTGGTACGAAACGCAAATACGCGCGTATTGGCGATACCATAGTAGTTACGGTTAAGAGCGCCATACCCGGAGGCGGGGAAGCCAAAAAAGGTTCCGTCTCGAAGGCGGTGGTGGTCAGGACCAAGAAAGAAATTCGCCGTCCCGACGGGTCTTATATCCGTTTTGACGACAATGCCTGTGTTTTACTAAACAACGCCGGTGAATTGCGCGGAACGCGCATTTTCGGTCCGGTTGCCCGTGAGCTCAGGGATCGTTACATGAAAATTGTCTCACTGGCCCCGGAGGTATTATAGGAATTGAGTTATGAGTACAAAACTGCACATAAAAAAAGGTGATACGGTATTTGTGAATACCGGGGAAGACAAGGGGAAGACCGGAAGGGTGCTGGAGGTTCGTCCGAAAGACCAGAGAGCCATAGTTGAGGGTATCAACATGGTGAGCAAACACTCCAAACCTTCGGCCAAAAATCCCCAGGGCGGCATTATTAAACAGGAAGCCGCCATACATATATCCAACCTTCAGGTGGTGGATCCTTCCAAGGGAGGACCGGCCCGCATTGGTCGCCGCCTGAATGCACAGGGTAAATTGGTACGTTATGCTAAAAAATCGGGAGAGGAGATTAAGTAATGGCAAAAGCAGTAAAAAAACAGCAACCGGCTCCTGTGGTGGTGAAAGGCTACTTGCCCGCACTGCAGAAAAAATACAAGGAAGAGATCGTGCCCAGGCTCATGAAGGAGTTCGGGTACAAGTCCATTATGCAGGTACCCAAACTGGAAAAGATCATTCTGAACGAAGGCGTTGGTTCGGCTACCGCCGACAAGAAGCTCATCGATGTGGCGCAAAGCGAACTGACCCTGATCGCAGGCCAGAAGGCCGTCCAGACAGTTTCCCGCAAGGACATATCCAATTTCAAGCTCCGCCGGGGAATGCCCATCGGGGTGAAAGTGACACTCCGCTCCGCCAAAATGTATGAATTCCTGGACCGTCTTATTTCCATTGCGCTTCCGCGCATAAGGGACTTCAAGGGAATAGCCGAGAAATTTGACGGCAGGGGCAATTATACCCTCGGGATCAGGGAACAGATTATTTTCCCCGAGATTGACATTGACAAGATCTCCAAGATACTGGGGATCGAGATCACGTTCGTTACGTCGACGGAGAAGGACGAAGAAGCCTTTGCCTTGTTGCGTGAATTCGGGTTACCTTTCAAAAATATTAAAAAAGGACAATAGATGGCAAAAGAGTCAATGAAAGCGCGTGAGATCAAACGTGCCAGATTAGTAGCCAAGTATGCAGAAAAAAGAAAAGCTTTGAAAGAAGCCGGAGACTGGGAAGGGTTGGCAAAGCTGCCCCGTAACGCAAGCCCTGTCCGCCTGCACAACCGCTGTTCCATTACCGGAAGGCCTAAGGGTTACATGCGCGAGTTTGGGATTTCCCGCATACAGTTTCGCGAAATGGCAAGCAACGGTTTGATACCCGGCGTTCGCAAAGCAAGCTGGTAGACCGGTGCCCTCAACGGGACCGACACACATATTATTTATTGGATATCGGGCAATTTATTGCCGAAAACAAATTATTTAAAACCTTTATTATGACTGATCCAATAGCAGATTATCTGACAAGGATTCGTAATGCGGTGACAGCAGGACACAAAGTTGTCGAGATTCCCGCATCCAAGGTAAAAACGGAACTCACCCGTATTTTGCACGAAAAGGGTTATATACTCAGTTACAAGATTGAGGAAGGTCAACCCTCCAACACCATTAAAATCGCACTGAAGTACCATCCGGATACAAAACGCCCGGCTATTAAAAAGCTTATCCGCGTTTCCAGTCCCGGTTTGCGCCGTTACACCAACGTGGACAAAATGCCCCGCGTTCTGAACGGTTTGGGTATAGCGATCATTTCCACATCAAAAGGGATCATCACCGACAAAGAAGCCAAAACGCTGAATGTGGGCGGAGAGATCATGTGTTACGTATATTAATTTAACAGATCAATATGTCACGAATAGGAAAACTCCCTGTAAACCTTCCCAAAGGCGTGAGCGTTCAAGTAGGCTCGGGCAATTTGGTTACGGTGAAAGGCCCTCTCGGAGAACTGAAACAGAAAGTGGATCCGGACATCAAGGTGTCGATAGAGGGAACGGAGCTTAAGCTGGAACGTCCTACCGATCAGCCCCGTCACAGGTCAATGCACGGTTTGTACCGCGCACTGATCCACAATATGGTGGTTGGCGTGTCGACAGGTTTCACCATTAAGCAGGAATTGGTCGGCGTGGGTTACCGCGTTGAAGCTAAAGGACAGATGCTGGAATTCAATCTGGGTTATTCCCACGATATCCATTTCATGCTGCCCAATGAAGTAAAGGCATCGGTTGAGATTGCACGTAAAGGTGCCAACCCGGTCCTGACGCTGACGAGTCATGATAAACAGTTGCTCGGAACAGTGGCTGCCAAGATTCGCTCACTGCGTATTCCCGAACCTTACAAAGGCAAGGGTATCAGATTTGTAGGCGAACAGGTGCGCCGTAAAGCCGGTAAATCGGCAGGAGCTAAATAGTAGGAGATGAAATTATGGCTTTAACAAAACAAGCAAGAAGACAACGGATCAAATACCGCATACGCAAGCGGATTTCCGGCACTCCCGAGCGTCCCAGAATGGCCGTTTACAGGAGTAATAAACAGATATACGTACAGTTGATAGACGATACTACCGGGATCACGTTGACCCAGGCATCCTCCAAAGATGCATCCCTGGCCGAACAGATCAAAGGCAAAACACCTGTCCAGGCAGCTGCCCTTGTGGGAAAACTGGCTGCAGAGCGTGCAGCAGAAAAGGGGATCTCGCTGGTTTCTTTTGACCGCGGAGGATACCTCTATCACGGAAGAGTAAAAAGTTTAGCAGATGCCGCCAGGGAAGGCGGTCTTAAATTCTAACTACGGATATGGCAAACATAAGAGCAAAAAAAGTAAAAGCCACGGACCTTGAATTAAAAGACCGTCTTGTGGCCATTCAGCGTGTCACCAAAGTAACCAAGGGCGGTCGTCATTTCAGTTTTGCCGCCATTGTGGTTGTCGGTGATGAGAAGGGAGTCGTGGGATACGGACTCGGCAAGGCCGGAGAGGTAACCTCGGCCATATCCAAAGGTATTGAGGATGCCAAAAAGAATCTTTACCGCATACCCCTCAGCAGGGAGACCATCCCTCACGAGATGGAGGCAAAATTCGGCGGAGCGCGTGTGTTCATGAAGCCCGCCGCCCCCGGATCCGGAGTGATTGCCGGAGGTGCCATGCGTGCGGTGTTTGAATCTGTGGGAGTACACGATGTCCTGGCCAAATCCAAGGGCTCGTCCAACCCTCACAATCTGGTAAAAGCGACCGTTCATGCTTTGCTGGAAATGCGTGATGCCTACCAGGTGGCCGGCGTACGTGGTATTAAAATGGACAAAGTCTTTAACGGATAAGGAGGAAGAAAACATGGAAGTTTGGAAAATCACCCAGATCAAGAGCAGCAATGCTGCCAGCAAACGTCAGCTGGCCTCGCTGGCCTCGTTGGGGATCCGCAGGATGAACCATTCGGTGGAGAAGGAAATAACGCCGGTGATCAGGGGGATGGTTGAGAAGGTGCGTCACCTGGTGTCAGTTGAAGAAGTAAAGTAAAGGAGGAAACAAAATGAATTTATCTAATCTGAAGCCCGCAGAAGGGGCGGTTTCCAAAAGAAAAAGAATTGGTCGCGGACAGGGTTCCGGAAGAGGCGGGACATCTACACGCGGAAACAAAGGTGCCCAGTCGCGTTCCGGGTATTCCCGCAAGCCCGGGTTTGAAGGAGGTCAGATGCCTTTGCAGCGTCGTCTCCCCAAATTCGGATTTAAAAACATCAACCGCGTAGAGTATAAGGCCATCAACCTTTCCACGTTACAGGCGTTACATGAAAAAACGGGTCTTACCGATATAGATTTTAATGCATTGCGCGATGCAGGTCTGGTGTCCCGGAACGACCTGGTTAAGATATTGGGGAACGGTGAACTGAACGTCAAACTGAACGTTACGGCCCACGGTTTTTCCCAAAAGGCGAAAGAAGCTATAGAGGCAAAAGAAGGGAAGATCGCAGTCATTGAATAACCCAGAATATGCCTGACCAATGAAAAAACTTATTGAAACCATTAAGAATATTTTTAAGATTGAGGAACTGCGCAAGCGGATCGTGTACACTGTATTGCTTCTTCTGATCTACCGGCTGGGCAGCTTTGTTGTCCTGCCCGGGATCGATCCCACACAGTTGAGCAATCTGCAGGCACAGGCTTCCGGAGGTCTGGTTGGATTGTTGAACATGTTTTCGGGTGGCGCTTTCGGAAACGCGTCCATATTTGCGCTTGGGGTAATGCCCTACATCTCTGCATCGATCGTGATACAGCTGTTGGGTATTATGATCCCCTACTTCCAGAGAATGCAGCGTGAAGGGGAGAGCGGCCGCCGAAAAATGAACCAGTGGACCCGTTACCTGACCATTCTGATCCTTGTGCTGCAGGGCCCGGTATATCTGACCAATTTACATACACAGCTTCCTGAATCGGCATTTCTGCTGAGCGGATTTTCGTTCAACCTTTTTGCCACGGTAGTGCTTATTGGAGGAACCATGTTTATCATGTGGCTTGGAGAAAGGATCACCGACAGGGGACTGGGGAACGGTATTTCTCTCATCATCATGGTGGGTATCGTGGCCCGTCTGCCTTTTGCCTTTGTGGCCGAGGCGGGGGACCGCTGGACCCAGTCTTCGGGAGGTATCCTGATGCTGGTTGTTGAACTGATCGTATTATTCTTTATCTTTGTAGCTTCCATTGCGTTGGTACAGGGCGTGCGCAAGATTCCGGTACAATACGCCAAGCGGATTGTCGGGAACAAGCAATACGGAGGTGTAAGACAGTATATTCCCCTGAAGATCAACGCGGCAGGTGTTATGCCCATCATTTTTGCCCAGGCCCTGATGCTGTTCCCCATGATCTTTGCCAGTTTTGACGCTACCCGTGGTTTTGCGGCTGTGATGAGCAATATGCAGGGTTTTTGGTATAACTTTGTGTTTTTCATAATGGTGGTTGCCTTTACATACTTTTATACGGCGGTAACGGTCAATCCCACCAATATGGCCGATGATATGAAAAAGAACGGCGGATTCATTCCGGGCGTCAAGCCGGGAAAGAAAACGGCCGAGTACATAGACAGTATTATGTCCCGCATCACCCTTCCCGGCTCCATTTTCCTGGGTCTTGTAGCCATCATGCCTGTTTTTGCCCAGATGATAGGGGTCAACATGCAGTTCGCCCAGTTTTACGGAGGTACTTCGCTGCTGATCCTTGTTGGGGTAATACTTGACACACTGCAGCAGATCGAAAGCCATCTGCTGATGCGTCATTACGACGGACTTATGAAGACAGGACGACTGAAAGGCCGTTCGAACATGTAAGTCCCGGATCGATAGTTCTTTGATTAATGAATATTACGAAAACCGAGGAAGAGATAGCGCTTATGCGCGAAAACGGGATGCTGGTCTCCAGGACCCTTGCGGAGGTGGGCAGGCATATTGCGCCGGGTATCACGACAAGTGAACTCAATACAGTAGCCGAAACCTACATACGCGATCACGGGGCGGTCCCTGCTTTTCTCGGATACAACGGTTTTCCCTATTCCCTGTGTATCTCTGTGAATTCTGTTGTAGTCCACGGGTTTCCCGGTGACTACAGACTGCAGGAAGGAGATATAGTGTCCGTAGATTGCGGGACAAAGTATAAGGGTTTTTTTGGAGATTCTGCCTATACCTTTGCGGTGGGGCAGGTATCCGAAGCGGCTGAACTTCTTATGCGGACGACCCGGGAATCTCTTTTCAGGGGAATTGAGAAAGCTGTGGCCGGTAACCGCATTGGCGATATCGGCGCTGCAGTCCAGACTTACGTGGAGCAACGGGGTTTTTCCGTTGTCAGAGAGATGGTAGGTCACGGCATTGGCACCAGGCTTCACGAAAAACCGGATGTGCCCAATTACGGCAGGCCCGGACAGGGCAAGCATCTGGAGGAAGGGATGGTGTTGTGCATAGAGCCTATGATCAACGAGGGAGGAAGAGGCGTGTATGTGGAAAGGGACGGATGGACACTCAGGACTGCAGATAACAGGAATTCTGCCCATTACGAACTGACGGTGGTCGTTCGCAGGGGAAAAGCCGAACTCCTGTCCACTTTTGCCTTCATAGAAGGTGAAGATATAAAGAAATGAGATGATAAAGGAATAACAAAAATGCCCAAGCAATCTGCTATTGAAAAAGAAGGTGTGATCGTTGAAGCACTGTCCAATGCGATGTTCCGTGTGGAGCTGGACAACGGACATGTGATCATAGCTCACATATCCGGAAAGATGAGGATGCACTACATCCGTATTCTTCCCGGCGACAGGGTTCGGGTGGAGATGTCTCCGTATGATCTTACTAAAGGTCGGATAACCTTTAGGTACAAGTAATTATTATTAAAGATTACTACAATGAAAGTGAAAGCATCCGTTAAAAAGCGCAGTGAAGATTGTAAAATCGTCAGACGTAAAGGACGTCTGTACGTGATCTGTAAAAAGAACCCCAAGTTCAAAATGCGCCAGGGATAAGAAACAGTAAAATCAAAAAGTATTATAAATTATGGCACGTATAGCCGGAGTTGACTTACCAAACAACAAACGCGGAGAAATAGGACTGACCTATATCTACGGAATCGGTCGCAGTTCCGCCCAGGCCATCCTGAGCAAGGCGGGAATTGACTTTGACACCAAAGTGAAAGACTGGAACGATGATCAGATCGCCTCCATCCGTTCACTGATCACGGAAGAATTCAAGATCGAAGGAGAACTTCGCTCTTCCGTACAAATGAATATCAAACGGTTGATGGATATCGGTTGCTACAGGGGCATCCGTCATCGTCTGGGACTGCCTGTACGCGGACAAACGACCAAGAATAACGCACGTACACGCAAAGGACGCAAGAAAACGGTCGCCAACAAGAAGAAAGCAACCAAATAACAACTGAGATTATGGCAAAAAAATCAAATACAACCAACAAGAAGAAAGTGGTCAAAGTGGATGCTTACGGACAGGCCCACATTTCTTCTACATTCAACAACGTGATCGTTACCCTGGCCAACGGCGAGGGGCAGGTTATCAGTTGGTCTTCCGCAGGGAAAATGGGTTTCCGTGGTTCCAAGAAAAACACCCCCTATGCGGCCCAAACGGCTGCCGCAGATTGTGCCAAGGTGGCCTATGACCTGGGATTGCGCAAAGTCAAGGCCTACGTGAAAGGACCGGGTTCCGGCCGTGAATCTGCCATTCGCACCATCCACGGTGCCGGTATAGAAGTTACCGAAATAGTTGATGTAACCCCGCTTCCCCATAACGGGTGCCGTCCCAAAGGACGCCGCAGGGTATAATTGTTGATCACTAAAACAGAAAGAAGATGGCAAGATATACAGGCCCAAAGACCAAAATTGCACGTAAATTCGGAGAACCGATTTACGGGCCGGATAAAAATTTTGAACGAAAGAACCATCCTCCCGGACAGCACGGGATGTTGAAGAAACGTAAAAAAACCTCTGAATACGGCATTCAGCTGAAAGAAAAACAAAAAGTCAAATATACTTACGGAGTATTGGAGCGTCAGTTCCACAACTTGTTCAAGAAAGCTTCCTCCATGAAGGGTCGTAAGGGTGAGAACCTGCTGATCCTGTTGGAGAGCCGTCTGGACAACATCGTTTTCCGTATGGGAATCGCGCCTTCCAGACCGGCGGCCCGTCAGTTGGTTACACACCGTCACATTACTGTTGACGGGAAAGTGTGTAACATCCCCTCATCCCTGATCCGCCCGGGAGCAGTAGTTGCCGTAAGGGAGCGTTCCAAGAACCTGGAGATCATTCAGGAAAACATTTCCCGTTCTGTGAGCAAATATGCGTGGATTGAATGGGATGCCGCCTCGGTTGCGGGAAAATTCCTTAATTACCCCGACAGGACCGAGATCCCTGAACCCATCAATGAGCAATTAATCGTGGAGTTGTACTCCAAATAATTTTAAATTTTTACAATGGCCATTTTAGCATTTCAAAAACCCGATAAAGTGATTATGCTCGAGGCAACCGATACGTTCGGACGTTTTGAGTTCCGTCCCCTGGAACCCGGATACGCCACGACGATCGGCAACGCACTCCGCAGGATCTTACTATCCTCATTGGAAGGATACGCACTGACATACGTCAGGATTGACGGTGTTGAACACGAATTTGCAACTATCCCCGGCGTGATTGAGAATGTGGTGGATATCATTCTTAACCTGAAACAGGTACGTTTCAAAAGAATGATTGATGGCGTGGATGAAGAAACGGTCAGAGTGACTGTAAAGGGAAAGGAAACCTTTGTCGCCGAAGATATTTCCAGGCAATTGTCCTCTTTCAAGGTTCTCAACTCGGATTTCGTGATTTGCAACATGGATCCTTCGGTAACCCTGTCCCTGGAACTCCACGTAGGGAAAGGGCGCGGATATGTGCCGGCCGAAGAGAACCGTTTGGAAAACGCGCCTTTCGGGCTGATCGCCATGGATGCCATTTATACGCCCATCAAGAATGTGAACTATTCTATGGAGTATTGGCGCGTCGAACAGAAAACCGACTACGAAAAGCTGACTATAGACGTGACCACGGACGGGTCTATCCACCCGAAGGATGCCCTGAAGGAAGCAGCCAAGATCCTGATCCATCACTTCATGCTTTTCTCTGATGAAAGGATCAGCCTGGAACTTCCGCAGGAAGACGTAAGCAACGAACTGGACGAAGAATCCCTGAGGATGCGTCAGCTTTTGCTTACCAAACTTTCGGACATGGAACTTTCCGTGAGGGCTCTGAATTGCCTGAAAGCCGCAGAAATTGAAACCTTTGCAGATCTGGTATCGGTGCCGAGACACGAATTGATGAAATTCCGCAACTTCGGGAAAAAGTCATTGACTGAAATTGATATGCTTATGGAGCGTCTGGATCTCTCTTTTGGAATAGACGTAACCAAGTACAACATTGAAAAGAAAGTAAAGAAACATGAGACACAGAAAGACATTTAACCACCTGGGACGCAAGGCCGGGCACCGTAAGGCCATGCTGGCCAATATGGCATCGTCCCTGATACTTCATAAGCGCATAGAAACTACGGTAGCCAAAGCCAAGGCATTGCGCGTTTACGTAGAGCCGCTGATCACCAAATCCAAACTGGACACGACCCATTCCCGCCGCACCGTTTTTTCCTATCTCAAGGACAAGGATGCCGTTACGGAACTTTTCAGGGTAATAGCCCCCAGGATCGCCGATCGTCCGGGAGGATACACCCGTATTCTTAAAACCGGGTTCCGTGCGGGTGATGCTGCCGACATGGCCATGATAGAATTGGTCGATTTCAACGAACTGGCCCTTGCCGGCTCCACGAAAAAGGAAGAAAAGAAAACCACCCGCCGCAGCCGTGCCAAAGCTTCAAAAGCCAAAACCGAAAGCAAGCCTGTTGCCGAAGAGGTACAGACAAAAGAGGCTGCTGAAGACAAGGCACCGCAGGAACCGGTTTAAAGTAATACACACAAAAATATTCCCGGGGGGTTTTTTTCTCCGGGAATATTTTTTTAATGCAGGAAGACCTATCTTTGCAAGATGAAATTCACCGTAGTGAATACCGACCCGGCTGGTGCGGCCCGTACCGGGATACTGGTAACGGAGCACGGCCGGATAGAAACGCCCGTTTTCATGCCCGTTGGCACCCTGGCTACGGTAAAAGGGTTGTTCCACAAAGACCTTGCAGAAGATGTGAAAGCCCGGATCATCCTGGGGAATACCTACCATCTGTATCTCAGACCCGGGACCGGTATTATCCGTAAGGCAGGCGGTATACACAAATTCAGCGGATGGGAAGGATCGGTGTTGACGGACAGCGGGGGTTACCAGGTGTTTTCCCTGGCCGGAAAAAGAAAGCTTTCTGCGGAAGGATATCATTTTCAGTCACACATTGACGGATCGGCGCATTTTTTTTCTCCCGAGAACGTGGTTGACATACAACGCATCATCGGAGCGGATATTATCATGGCCCTGGACGAATGTACACCCGGAGATGCCACATACGATTATGCCGGCAAATCGTTGCGTTTGACGCAAAACTGGCTGGAAAGGGGCCTGGCCCGTTTCCGTACCACGGAAGGGTTGTACGGATACGGACAATCTTTTTTCCCCATTGTACAGGGATGTGTGTATCCCGAACTACGGCGTCAGGCAGCTGAACACGCAGCCTCTCTGGATGCGGAAGGATACGCCATCGGGGGCCTTTCCGTGGGAGAACCTACCGAAGTCATGTACCAGATGATAGAGACCGTACATCCCTGTCTGCCGCCGGACAAACCCAGGTATCTTATGGGGGTGGGAACACCGGCAAACATCCTGGAAGGGATCTCCCGCGGTATTGATATGTTCGATTGTGTGATGCCTACCCGGAACGGACGCAACGGCATGCTCTTTACCCGGAAGGGCATATTGAACATAAAAAACCGGAAATGGGCCGACGACCTGTCTCCCGTGGACCCGGAAGGGACCTCTTTTGTGGACACCACGTATTCGAGGGCCTATCTGCGCCATCTTTTCACGGCCGGAGAAATGCTCGGCCCACAGATCGCCAGCCTGCACAATCTGGCTTTTTATTTGCAACTGGTCAGGGAAGCGGCACAACATATACGGCAGGGAGACTTCACCGCATGGAAAAACAAGATGGTCGGACCACTTGAAACAAGGCTGTAACAGACGGAAGCATGAAAAACAGACCCTACAATTTCCATATTACGACACTGGACAGGTATATTATCCGGAAGTTTATGGGTACGTATTTTTTTGCCCTTCTGATCATCATTGGGATCGTCATCATTTTTGACATCAGCGAGAAGATAGATGATTTTGTTGACAAGGAAGCTCCCCTGCGTGCCGTTGTAGTGGATTACTACATGAATTTCATTCCCTATTTCATGAACATGTTTTCGCCGCTGTTCGTATTTATCTCGGTGATATTCTTTACTTCCAAACTGGCCGGACACAGCGAGATCATTGCCATGCTCAGCGGGGGGATCAGCTTTAACAGGATCATGTACCCGTACTTTTTGTCGGCACTGTTCATTGCGATGCTGTCCCTTGCCCTGAACTGGTTTGTGATCCCCCCCGCCAACAGGAACCGGCTGGCATTTGAAGAACAGTATCTGAAAACAAGGACCGAATACAACAGGAACATCCACTACCAGGTGGAACCCGACACGTATGTGTATATTGAGTCGTACAATTCCTGGAACAACACGGCCATCCGTTTTACGCTGGAATCATTCAGCGGGAACCACCTCAGATCCAAGTTGTCTGCAGAAACTGCACGGTGGGATTCCCTCACCGGACGCTGGCGCCTGAATGATTACAACATCCGGAATTTCTCCGATTCAGCCCACACGATAACCTGGGGAAAGCAGACGGACACCCTTGTAAATATTACGGGGGCAGACCTGGTTCGGCGCAAGGAATCGGTGGAGCAATTCAACCTCAGCCAGCTGAACCGCTTTATAGATACCCTGAGAATGCGCGGAGACGCCAATATCAAATTTGCCCTTATCCAGAAAAATTCCCGGCTTGCGATTCCCTTTTCTTCCTTTATCCTTACTATTATGGGCGTGGCACTTTCATCCCGGAAAAGAAGGGGCGGCATTGGCCTGAACATTGGGATAGGCATTGCACTGAGCTTTTCATATATCCTTTTCCTGAGGTTTTCGGAAATGTTTGTACATGCTGATGTGCTTTCCCCCGCCATCGCCCTGTGGATCCCGAATATGCTGTACGCCATGATCGCCTTTGTATTGTACAGGGTGGCGCCCAAATAATGAAACAACCTGATTCATATATGAGAAAAACCATTTTAGTTGTAGGAGCCGGAGGTCAGATAGGGACGGAACTTGTTCCGCATCTGCAATCGGTTTACGGTGATGATCACGTGATAGCTGCCGAATTGCGGCCGGAAGTATGCCGGGCACTGTCTGAAAGATCCCGGACCGAGTGTCTGAATGCGTTGGACCGCGAGGCATATGCCACTATCATGAACAAATACAGGCCGGACTGGGTGTTCAATCTGGTGGCCGTTCTCTCGGCAACAGGGGAAAAGAACCCGCAAACCGCCTGGCACATCAATATGGGCGCTTTGTTCAACACCCTGGAACTTGCCAGGGAATTTGGCTGCGGAGTTTTTACACCCAGTTCCATCGGAGCCTTCGGGAAGGATACTCCGCCAAACGGAACGCCACAGGATACGGTTATGAGGCCCAATACAATATATGGTGTCTGCAAGGTATCGGGAGAGCTTCTCTCCGATTATTACCATTCCCGTTTCGGAGTGGACACACGCAGTGTCCGCTTTCCGGGCATCATATCTCACGGAACGCTTCCGGGCGGGGGAACCACCGATTATGCCGTTGAGATCTTTTATGCAGCTGTACGCGGGGAGTCGTTCATATGCCCCCTGCCTCATAATGCCTATATGGATATGATGTATATGCCCGATGCCCTGGAGGCGTGCTCCCGCCTGATAGAGGCAGATCCCAACCGCCTGTTGCACCGTAACAGTTTCAATATAACGGCCATGAGTTTCTGTCCGCGCGAACTGTACGAAGTGATCAGGCGACGTATACCTGCATTCAGGATGGAATACCGGATTGACCCCGTGAAAGAAGCCATCGCCAATTCATGGCCCAATTATATGGACGATTCCTGCGCACGGACCGAATGGGGCTGGAGTCCCCGTTGGGATATCGACTCCATGGCTGATGATATGTTGAAAAATCTGAGAAAAAAGTTGCTGGAATAAGATGGATTATCTTCTGATAATAGCCGGTTTTGTACTTCTTACCGCTGGGGCCAACCTGTTGATCAAGGGGGCTGCGGGACTGGCAGCCAGGCTCAATGTTTCCGATCTGGTAATTGGCCTGACCGTGGTGGCATTCGGTACATCGATGCCGGAAATGGTCGTCAATATGGTGGCTGCCGTAAGGGGTAACACAGAAATTGCCATAACGAACGTACTGGGGAGCAATTCCATTAACACCTATGTGATCCTGGGACTGGCAGCCCTGTTTTATCCCCTTCCGGCACAAAAATCTACCATCCGCACAGAGATCCCCATGAGCCTGTTCGCTGCCCTGGCGGTACTCGTACTGGGAAGCGGGCTGTTTTTTTCCCCTGTCATTGGATTGTCCCGTACCGACGGGGTCTTGCTGATGGTCTGTTTCGCCGGATTCATGATCTACATTTTACGTCTTGCAAAACAGGGGAAAGCCCCTCTTCCCGAAGAAGGCTATGTGCCCATCCCCATTGGGAAGGCAATCCTGTTTGTGCTGGCCGGCCTGGCGGCATTGGCTTTAGGGGCCGAGATGATCGTTCGGTCTGCCATACGCATGGCAACTTCCTGGGGCGTGAGTGAGGCCGTGGTGGGGGTGACCATCGTAGCCCTGGGTACCTCGCTCCCGGAACTGGCCACATCTGTGGTGGCCGCATACCGTAAAAGTTCCGACATAGCAGTGGGGAACATCATCGGGTCCAATATCTTTAACGTTTTCCTGGTTTTGGGTATCAGTTCCGTTATCCGGCCCTTGCCCGCTTACGGCAATCTGGTGACAGACGCTGCCGTTGCAGCTACGGGAAGCCTGATGCTTTTAGTTTTCCTGGGAACAGGAAAGAAGCGCACGCTCAACAGGACTCACGGGATCCTGCTACTGCTTGTCTATGCAGTTTACCTGGCGTGGATCATAAGCACACTCTGATTTTTTACAGGAACATTCCTATCATCGAGGCTGACAGCAAAGCGACCAGTGTCGCTCCCAGCAGGGCCCGAAACCCGAATTTTGCCAGCACATGCCTCTGATTGGGCGCGATCCCCCCAATACCTCCGATCTGTATGCCTACCGAGGCAAAGTTGGCAAATCCGCATAGGACATAGGTGGCGATGATCAGCGATTTTGTACTGGCAAAAGCTCCTGCCTGGATCATTTGTGCCAGGCTGCTGTATCCCACGAATTCTGTCATGATAAGTTTTTCACCCAGCAGGCGTCCCACCAGCCCCAGATCCTGGCCCGAAACCCCGGTAAGCCATATGACAGGCGCGAAAAGGTAGGAAAGGATGCATTCCAGCGACAGGCTGTCGTACATACCGTTTGTCCAGTCTGCGATCAGGTTGTTCAGGTGTGTCCACTGGCCAATTTTCCCGAACATGTAATTGGCTCCGGCAATAAGTGCGTAAAAGACAAGCAACATGGCGGCAACGTTGGCGGCCAGTTTCAGTCCGTCAATAGATCCGTTGGAGATGGAATCCAGCGTGCTGGTTCCCAATTTATCTTTGGGGACTTCAACGGAATTGTCAATCTCTTCTGTCTGGGGCACCAGTATCTTGGCCATGGCAATGGCTCCGGGAGCTGCCATGACCGATGCCGAAAGAAGGTGTTTGGCAAAGGCCACGCTCATATGCACGTCGCCTCCTCCCAACATCCCGATATAAGCGGCCAGTACCCCTCCCGCCATGGTACTCATGCCAGCGGTCATGATGAGCATGATCTCGGACCTGGTCATCTTGGGGACATAGGCCTTGACCAGGAGCGGGGCTTCTGTCTGCCCGAGGAAAATATTGCCGGCAGTAGACAGGCTCTCGGCCCCCGAAATGCGCATGAGCTTGGTAAAGACCCAGGCCATGACCCAGACCACCTTCTGGATCACTCCCCAGTAAAACAACAGCGAGGTCAGGGCCGAGAAAAATATGATTGTAGGCAGGATCTGCAGGGCAAATATATAACCGAACTTTCCCTGGTCCATCAGAGATCCGAATAAAAACTCCGATCCCGCCCTGGTCCAGTCCAATACTTTAACGAAGGCTTTTCCAAAAAATTCAAAAACCATCTGGACAGCCGGAATGGTAAGTATTCCCAAAGCAATGAGCAATTGCAGGGCCAGGGCTATTCCTACGGTCCTCCAGTTGATCTTACGCTTGTTTGTGCTGAACAGCCAGGCGATCAGCAATATCGAGAACAGCCCCACGATCCCTCTCAGGATGGATTTAAAGCTGAACACAAACTGACGGCTCTCCAGTATGCCCTGATAGGGATTGACATCTTCCACAACGGAGTCCTCGATGACAAGTATGTCTGTTCCGGCCTGAAACACTACAGTCGAATCGTTTTGTGCATACAGTCCGGAACCTGCAATTAATACACAAAACATCAGGAATAATATTTTTTTCACAAGGATGGTTTTTGGGATAACTGCGCAAAGATAAACAAAATGCTAACTTTGCATCTATGGAATGGCAAACAAAAGTGAAAGTCCGGCCCTTGCAGGATCGTTTTACCTATGCCACCCGCTTCCTGTTCTGCGGGTCTTGTTTTGCGCAGGAAATGGCACTAAGGATGCACAGGTTGCATTTTCAGGTGGCCCCCGATGCTTTCGGGACGTTGTTCAATCCCGCATCCGTTGCCTCGGCTCTTGAAAGACTGGAACAAAACAGGCATTTTGAACTTCCGGAGGTCATGAAGTTCCCGTACGGTGCCTACGGGACTCTGCACCACCATACTTCGTTTTCCGCGAAAGATCCGGCTGCATTCCTGGAAAATGCGAACAAACTGCTGCAGGAAGCCTCGGCTTTTTTTCAAAAGGCGGAAGTAATTGTAGTCACCTTCGGGACGGCATGGGTGTATACCTCTGGCGGCAGGGTGGCTGCCAACTGTCACAAATTGCCGCCACGTCTTTTCGACAGGGTGTTCCTGGATCCCCGGAGGGTCACTGAAAGTATGGCTCCTTTGCTGGAAAGACACCGGGACAAATTGTGGATCATGACCGTCAGTCCCATACGTCATTTGGGAGACGGAGCACACGGGAATCAGCTTAGCAAGGCGTCTTTGCTTTTGGCCATCGACCAACTGCAGCAGTCTTTCGGCCACGTCTTCTATTTCCCTTCCTATGAAATAGTTCTGGACGAATTGCGAGATTACAGGTTTTATGCCTCCGACCGTTGTCACCTGACACAGGAAACGGCTGATCATATCCTGGAACGGTTTCTGGAAGCTGTTGCAGATGAGGGAACAAGGGACCTGGCAGGGAAAGTCGGGAAGCTCAATGCCTCGCTGGCGCACAAGCCTTTTTTCCCGGAGTCGGAAGAATATGCTCTTTTTAGCAAAAAACTTGAAAAACAGGTATCTGAATTGCTGCAAACTATTGGAAACAAAAGAAAATTATGTTAGATTTGTGGCAGTTACCTAATGAATACTTTCATTTAACCTAATATTTACTATCATGAACAAAGCAGATCTTATTGCCGCAATGGCTGCCGAATCCGGACTTTCAAAGGTTGATTCCAAAAAAGCACTGGACGCTTTCCTGGCTGCCACAACAAAATCCCTTAAGAAAGGGGAAAGAGTGACTCTTGTAGGTTTTGGCTCATTTGTTGTAGGAAAAAGAGGCGAAAGAACAGGAAGGAATCCTCGTACCGGAGCTACCATCAAGATTAAAGCAAAGAAGGTTGTTAAATTCCGTCCAAGTATTGATTTGTAGCCAACGGTACAACATCAGCTTGACGTAAGTCAGGAAAAGAGAAGGAGGACTCAGACGTTCTCCTTTTTATGTACATGTAAACAGATGAAGAGGACATTGACCGACACGTGCAGGATAGCCCTGGTTTTTTTAGGATTTGTGTTCATGACAACGGGGCTGAAGGCGCAGACAGGGCACAAGCTTTCAGGAAAAGTGATCGATGCCACGGCAGGGGAGGTGCTTCCGGGGGCAGTGGTCAGGGTACTCGATCCGGTTCCTGCCTGGACTCTGACAGATTCCAGGGGCAGGTTTACCATGGAGCTTCCTGCGGGAAAAATTTCGCTGGAAATTTCTTACATAGGATACAAAACGCGTGTCGGGGAGTGTTTCCTGGACAGGGACAGGGATACGCTGTTCGTCCTGACCCCTTTGTCTTATTACCTGCAGGACGTGACGGTTTTTGCGGAAAGTCCCGGCACGAGGTTACGTAAGGCCGAGATGAGCGTCGAGCGGATCGATGCCCAGGTCATCCAGCGGGTGCCTACCCTGTTCGGAGAAGTGGATCTGCTCAAAGTGGTTCAGATGCTTCCTGGCGTACAGGCCGCTTCTGAAGGGAGCAGCGGCTTTCACGTACGCGGAGGAAGTCCGGACCAGAATATGATCCTCTACGACAATGCCACATTGTACAACGTGTCCCACATGCTGGGATTCTTTTCAATCTTCAACAGCGATGCCGTGGGATCCATGTCTCTTTACAAGGGAGACATTCCCGCCCCGTACGGCGGTCGTTTGTCGTCTCTGCTTGAAGTAACGCCGGCCGACGGAAAAGATCGTTTTTCCATAGACGGCGGCATCGGCCTTATCTCCAGCAAACTGGCTGTTCAGGGGAGGATCGGCGCTGACAACCTGACGTACCTGGTGGCAGGACGCAGAACCTATGCAGACCTTTTTCTTCCGCTGGCAAAAAACGAGATTCTACGTGAAGCCACCATTCATTTCTACGATCTGAACGGACGCATGCGGTGGAGGATAAACGACAACAATTACCTGAACCTTACACTATACAACGGACGGGATCGCTTTAAAATTTCCGAGATGGGTGTGACGTTCGGGAATTCAGTGGCGTCAGTCAACTGGAATCATGCCTTTTCCGATCGCCTTTTCTTGAAAATGTATACCAATTTCACAAACTACGAATACGATTTCAACGGAAAGACCAATGACCTGGACATGGAGTGGATTTCGAGCATACAGGATGCGGGAATGCGCCTGGACTTTTCGTACATTCTGAATCCGCGACATCTCTTTGAGTTTGGTTATACGTCAAATTTCCAATGGTTTAAGCCCGGTCAAGCCATAGGGAAGGGAACCATGGGCACCGGTGTGGAGGTGGAACAGGACATAACCATGTCCCCACGGCAGGGTTTTGTGAACGTTTTGTATTTTTCCAACCAGCACAAACTTCTGAACGAAAGGGTGGAATTAAGGTACGGATTACGTTTTAACCGTTTTGACAACGTCGGGCCTACCATACTTTACACCGTTGACGAGAATTACAACCTGGTTGAAGAAGAGGGTACCCTGATAGCCCCGGGGGATTTTTTCCACCACGAATACGGATGGGAGCCACGGCTGGGTATTTCAGTCATGGCTTCTCCCGTTGTTTCCGTAAAGGCTTCCTATGCAAGGACACTTCAGTACGTGCATCTGTTGTCGTTTTCTTCTGCAGGGTCTCCCATGGAAATATGGATTCCCTCCGGACCATCCGTGAAGCCGCAGTCTTCCCACCAGGTGTCTGCCGGCGTTTTTGCCAATTTGTTCCGCAAGGATTACGAAGCATCCGTTGAGGTGTTTTATAAACATCTGGACAATGTGCTGGATTTCAAGGAACATCCCAATCTGATACTTTATGACAAGATCGAAACGGAGCTCCGGTTTGGAACAGGGAAAAGTTACGGGATAGAATTTTTACTCAAAAGAAACAAAGGAGCCCTGAGCGGATGGGTCAGCTATACCTGGTCCAGGTCTTTCAGGACAATCCCCGGGGTCAACAACGGGCAGCGTTACCGCTCGCCTTCGGACCGTCCACACAACATCAACATTGTGGTCTTTTATGACATCTCTGACAGGCTGCAGGCCTCGCTCAACTGGATCTATGCCACAGGCAGGCCACTGACACTGCCTGAAGGCCGCTACTGGTTCTTTAATGAGCTTATTCCCGTATATACAGAAAGGAATTCATACAGGATGGCGGATTATCACAGGATGGACGCTTCGCTCAACATCCGGTTGAGTAAACCGGGAAAAAGGTGGAATCATTCCCTCAATATTTCTGTATACAACCTTTACGGAAGAAAAAATCCGTGGGCCATCAATTACCGGATGAACCCTTCAGGAGAACAGTATCTGGAAATGACATATCTGTTTAGCGTGGTTCCCTCCGTAACCTGGAATTTTACTTTTTAAAAAGATGAAACATCTTAGAGCACTATATATAATGACCTTTTTGCTGCCGGCATGGGCGACGGGATGTACCGAAGCCATAGAGCTGAAGGGTGACGATATGGCCCCGAAACTGGTGATCACGGGGATGTTGTCCACCGAGCCCGGTACCCATACCGTGGAAATATCCTCTACCGCTCCCTATTTCGGGAAAGAGCTTCCCGTAAACACAGATGCGACCGAAGTGCGTATCAACGGAGAACCGCTCAGAAGGGATGCCCCCGGCATTTATACTACAGCAGATATGTTTGCGGCAGAGGAGGGACAAACCTATCTGCTTGAAGTGTGGATAGATTATGACAGGGACGGACAGGATGAATACTATGCCGCCACCACGACGGTACCTTACGTACATGTTCTGGAAAGGCTTTCCCTCAGGTCCCTGTTATCGGGAGACGTCCCGTTCCTGCTCATGGCGGGGTTCCAGGATACGCCCGGCGAAAACTTTTACGGGGCGGCGCTCTGGATCAACAACGTGCTTTACAGCAACAGGATCCTCCGGTATTACATTCATACACTGAATGATTATTCCCAGGACGGGGGCTTTATCCATTATCCCATTCCCGAATGGATCATAACCAAATCCCTCACCTGGGATAACGGAGAGACCTACGATCTTTTTTCCGGAGATGTACTGACAGTTGAACTGCAAACACTGAGCAAGGAATATTACATGTTCCTGCAGGCGGCAAAAATTGAGAAGAATCAGCAATTCCCTTTGTTCTCGGGTCCCCGGGGAAATGTTCCCGGCAACATCACCGGAGGGGCTCTGGGGATTTTCGGGTCTTATGCTTCCAGCCGCAAATCGGTAGTACTCCCTGAATGTCCCGGGCTTCCTGTCAGAGAGTAGGATGAGGCAGGTATACAAGTAAAGGTCCGTTCCTGAATCCCAGGTAAAGATTTGTGCCCGTACACCTGTTGAGGCTGGCTTTCCAGAAGGCGTCAAAAACCACTTTTTCGACCGGATAACGAACCCCCGAAGCCGTCAGTTGCATTCTCGGGTCGAGGGCGAAAAAAGATACTGGATTTCCGGGCTCACAGGGGATGATGACCCTGATAAACCCGTCCGGATCGGACTGGCCTTTGGAAAACACCAGGAAAATTCCATGGTCCGTTACCATGCGGACCGTTTCTGACAAGTGGGCATAAATGCCTAAAAGGGAGATGTTTCCCAGGGTGTGGTCTTCTCTCAGTCCGGTGGCGCCCAGTATGGTGATGTCCCGGAATCCGTGGGTATGGCAATATGTAACGGCTTTGGTAAGGTCATTCGTTTCCTCACACGAGTCGCAGACAAGGCGGTCGGCGTATTTTTCTTTCAACGGACCGGACAAGGAATCCAGATCGCCAATAATCAGGTCGGGTTCCACATCCCCGAGGTCGTTCACGGCTCCGTCCGTGCAGATGAGAAAGGGTGCCGTGTGCAGTATGTGCAGCGGGTAGGGATGGGTGGGATAATTTCCCTGTGCAAGAATTACAGCTTTTTTCATGATCCTAAATGAATACACTGTCGCCCGGGTCCCTGAATCCGGCCAGGAACGCTGCTGCATTCAGCCTTTTCTTACCGGCGGCCTGAACCTCGAGCAGTTGAACGAATCCGTCCCTGCAAGCCACTTTCAGAACTTTTTTTCCATCTGTCCGGATGCTTCCCGGGGTCAGGCTGTGGTCCGCATATTCAGCCTGTGCCTGAAACACCTTCACATCCACCAGTACTCCGCTTTTTCTGAGGGTGCAGAACGCACAGGGATATGGACTCAGGCCCCGGACCTGGTTCACGATCCTGACCGGATCCCGGTCCCAGTCTATGCGGCACGTTTCCCTGCCGATCTTTGGTGCCGGTTTCAGGTCTTCCGGGGCGACCTGCGGCTGGGCCGTTGCCCTGAGGGTCCCGGACCACAGGCCGTCTATGGTCTTTGCGACCAAAGGACCCGCGGCGGTCATCATCCGGTCGTGCAGGGTGCCTGCATTATCCCCGTCGGCAATGGGAATCCTTTCCCGGAGCAGGATGGCGCCTGTGTCCATGTGTTCGTCTATCAGAAAGGTGGTCAGGCCTGTTTCTTTTTCTCCGTTTATAAGGACATGGTTGATGGGGGCCGCTCCCCTGTACCGGGGAAGCAACGAGGCATGCAGGTTGAAACAGCCGGAAGGGGGCATGGTCCAGACTTCACGGGGAAGCATTCTGAATGCAACGACAACAAAGAGCGGGGCATCCCATGCCGAAAGCGCTTCCAGGAAAGCGGTCTCTTTCAGGGATACGGGTTGCAGGACCGGGATTCCGTTCTCAAGAGCAGTTTGTTTTACGGCAGAAGGACGTGTGGCAAGGCCTCTTCCTGCGGGTTTGTCCGGGACGGTCACCACTCCCCTGACTGGGTATCCGTTCTGAATGAGCCAGGACAGGATCCCGGCAGCAAATCCGGGGGTCCCCATGAAAACGATACCGGGTCTATCAGTCTTCTTTGTCATGATGCCAGGGTATGTGCTTTTTGATCTTTTTGACCATTGAAAGATACGCATCTTTGTTGAATAATGCAGAATCGGTGGTAGCCTTGTAGGTCAGAAAAACACCAACGGGAAGCAATACCATTGCCGAGATCAGGGTTCCCATGGCAGCTGAAACTGACCCGTCGGTGGCCAGCTTTTTTCCCGATATGTCAATCACGTAATACACCACAAAAAAGAGCATGGAAACGATGACAGGCGTTCCCAGGCCTCCTTTTCTGATAATCGCACCCAAGGGGGCTCCTATGAAAAAGAAAATGAAACAGGCAAAGGCAACGGTGAATTTGCGGAACCACTCTACCTTGGTCCTGCGCAGAGGCAGATGGATCTGGATCTCTTCCACCATGAAGGCATCTACCTGGTTGGATAATTGATCCACTTTCCCTATCGCCCTGTTGATCAGATCTGCATATTGGGGGCTTTCTTCAGCGCTGCCCAGTCGATCTACGGGGAAATACCCCAGAAACTCCTGCTTGTTGGCCGTGTCAAGCTGACGGGCATAGGTAAGCCCTCCGGTGACGAGAAGGCGCCTCAGAAACAGTGTCCGGGAAATGGCATACAGAGAATCCAGCGAGTCCCGTCTGTGTCCCAGGCTTTTCAGGCCCTGAGCCATTACGTCACTGCCAAACCGGTCCCCGTCGCGGCGTTGAAAAGCATAATTGTTCAGCTCTATGATGATCTCCTGTTTTTCAAACCGTATCCGTTGCATGGCATAAGAGGTGTCTGCAGAGGATTTTCTGTCTCCCTCTTCGAACGTTTCACCGCTGAAAAGAGTAAAAATGATATTTTTTTTGTCTTCGGTGAGCCGGATGGCCCCTGAATCGGCCAGCGTCACACTGTTGTTGCCTCTTCTGGCGCTGTGGTTGTACACCATTACGTCATACAACATATCGGTTTCTTTGTCCCTTCTTTCCACCCGCAGGCTGTAATTGTCAATCCCGTTGTAAAAAATACCCGTCGGGATGCGGATCTCTTCCTTGGTACGTGATATGTCGTCGCGCAGGGCAAATATGTTCTTGTAAGCTGTCGGCATGAGGTTGTTGGCGGCAAAAAACGCGCCCACCGAGATGCCTAAGGACAGGATGATCAGGGGGCGCATAATGCGCTGGAGGGGAATGCCTGCGGCCTTCATGGCCAGCAGCTCATTGAATTCTCCCAGGTTCCCCATGGTCATGATTGAAGCGAGCAGGGTAGCCAGTGGAAGTGCCATGGGGATCACGGTGCAGGTCCCCCAGAAAAGGAATTCCAGGATCACTTTCAGGCCAAGCCCTTTCCCGACAAGTTCGTCGATGTATACCCACAGAAACTGCAGTACAAGCACGAACAGTACTATGAAGATCGTCAGAAACAGGGGGCCCAGGAACGAACGGATCAGGAAACGGTCAAAAATTTTCACCGGCTTTGTGTTTAAGGGTTCTTCAATGCATCGGCAATGGCATCCAGGGCAGCCTGCAGGCCTTCCGGATCCTTGCCGCCCGCCGTGGCGTAAAAGTCCTGTCCTCCTCCTCCCCCGCTGATATGACCGGAAGCTTTGCGGATGATCTCAGAGGCGTTCCACCCGGAACGGACCAGATCATCGGAGAGCAGGAGGGTCAGATTGGCTTTTCCGTTGTGTTCGTAGGCAGCGGCAAATGCCGTGTTCCCCGAAGCACCGTTCCGGAAAGAAAAAGCCAGGTCTTTTATAATCTCGGGCATGTATATGCCCCGTATCGATACAAATTGAATGCCGTTCAGTTCTGTTCTTTGTTCCCACAGTGATTCCCGGAGAGCGGCTGCCCGCTCACGCATATTCTGTTCCATGGTTTTCCTCAGATCGTCGTTCTCCCTGAGCAGCCGGCGCAGTGATGCGATCACGTCGGGATTATCGTTCATCATGCTTCGGATCCCGGAAAGCACGGTCTCCAGTTCCTCCACCTTCCTTTCCACGGCAAGGCCTGTAATGGCTTCTATCCTGCGGACTCCGGCAGCAATGGCACTTTCGCTTAGGATCTTGAACATCCCGATGTTTCCTGTAGCCTGTGCATGTGTGCCTCCGCACAATTCAACAGAGTCTCCAAAGCGGATCACCCGTACCTTTTCCCCGTATTTTTCTCCGAACAGGGCCATCGCGCCCATCTTGCGGGCTTCTTCAATGGGAATGTCCTGTTGTGTATCCTGTACAATGTTTTTCCTGATCAGTTCATTGACCAGACGTTCCGTTTTTTTGATTTCTTCCGGTTCAAGGCGGGCATAATGTGAGAAGTCAAAGCGAAGGCCCTCCGGCGAAACATGAGATCCTTTCTGTTCAATGTGCGTACCCAGAATCTGCCGCAGGGCGTAATGAAGCAGGTGCGTGGCCGTATGGTTGCCGGCTATTGCCTGACGCCGCTCCCGGTCAACGACGGCCAGGAACTCCGTCTCGGGATTCTCCGGGGCTTTGGAGGAAATGTGCAGGATCAGGTTGTTTTCCTTGATGGTGTCGGTTATACGGATCCTTTCTCCCCGGGTGTTTTCCAGATAACCGGAATCCCCTGTCTGCCCTCCGCTCTCTGCGTAAAAAGGCGTTTGGTCCAGGACGATATGATAAAATTCCCTGTTTTTGGCCCTGACTTTTCTGTAGCGCAGAATCCTTGCATAGGTGCTGGTGGTTTCGTACCCCAGAAATACAGGCTGAATAAAAGGCCGGACCTCGGTCCAGTCCCCTTCCTTAGCCTGTGTAGCTTTTCTTGCCCTGTCTTTCTGGGCCAGCAATTCTTCCTCAAATTCCGCGATATTGACTTCCAGCCCTTTCTCCCGGGCCATAAGAATGGTCAGATCAAGAGGGAATCCGTAGGTGTCATAAAGCAGAAAAGCATCTTTCCCGCTGAATTCTTTAAGCGTTTTATCCTGGGTGAAATATTCAAATAAATGGATCCCTTTTTCCAGTGCACGAAGAAATGCCTCTTCTTCCTGGCGGATGATATTTACTATCAGCTCCCGTTGTTTCCCAAGTTCGGGAAAGGCTTCACCCATTTCGGCAATCAGTGCGGGCACCAGGTCACAGAGGAACGGTCGGTCAAAACCAAGGAATGTATATCCGTAACGGACGGCCCTGCGCAGGATGCGCCTGACAACATACCCGGCTTTCACATTGGAGGGCAACTGACCGTCTGCAATGGAAAAACAGATCGCTCTCAGGTGGTCGGCCGCCACCCGCATAGCGATATCAATATCTTTGTCTTTTCCGTATTCTTTGCCGCAAAGCCGGCCAATGGCGCCAATCAGATTCTGGAAAAGATCGGTGTCGTAATTGCTGAATTTGCCCTGAATGGCCATGCAGAGCCGTTCCAGCCCCATGCCGGTGTCCACATGTTTTTGCGGAAGCACCACCAGCGTGCCGTCTGTTTTCCGGTTGTACTGGATAAAGACCAGGTTCCATATTTCCACGACCAGGGGATGGCCCGTGTTTACAAGAGAGGACCCGGGGATGAGCGCCCTGTCCCCCGGAGTCCGGAGGTCAATATGGATCTCACTGCAGGGCCCGCAGGGTCCCGTGTCGCCCATTTCCCAAAAATTGTCTTTTTTATTGCCGGGAAGGATGCGGTCTTCAGGGAGGAATTGCTTCCAGAGTTCAAGAGATTCCGTGTCGGCTTCCATGTGGTCTTCTTCAGATCCTTCAAATACTGTTGCATAAAGACGCTCAGCGTCCAGCCTGAACACGTCATGAAGCAGTTCCCATGCCCAGGAGATGGCCTCTTTCTTGAAATAATCCCCGAAACTCCAGTTGCCCAGCATCTCGAACATTGTATGGTGGTAGGTATCGTGTCCGACTTCCTCCAGGTCGTTGTGTTTCCCGCTTACCCTGAGACATTTCTGCGTGTCGGCCACACGGTTGTACAATGCCGGTTCGTTCCCCAGAAACCAGTCCTTGAACTGGTTCATCCCCGCGTTGGTAAACATCAGGGTGGGGTCGTTCTTGATTACCATAGGAGCCGAGGGAACAATGGTATGATCTTTCTTCTCAAAGAATTCCAGGAAGGTTTTTCGTATATCGGCAGAGGTCATTTTATGAATAATTATCGGGCAAATATACCGCTTTTTAGAAAAATACTTATCTTTGCACGTTAATAACGTGTTAACAAACTTAATGGCAGGAAGAGGAAAATACAAATTCAATCCGGAAACACTTTCTTATGAGCTGCAAAAGCCCACTCTGCGCTATTATCTGATCCGGGCTTTGATCATCCTGCCCATAAGCCTGATGGCGGCGTTGGGGTATTATATGCTCTACACCGAAGGGCTGAAACTTAAAACACCCAGAACGGTTCGTCTGGAAAGGGAATACAACAATGCAAAGTCCAATCTGGAACTTCTGAACCGACAGATCGCTCAATCGGGGAAAAAGCTGGAAGACCTGCAAGTCAGGGACAACAGCATTTACCGTAACATTTTCGGGATGGAGCAGATACCTCCCGAGGTGAGAAATGCCGGTTTCGGAGGCACCAACAGGTATCCTTACCTGGAATATTCAGACAATTCAGGACTGCTGATGACTACGGCTCTGAATTTCGACAAGCTCATGAAGAAGGCCTATATCCAGTCCAAATCCTTTGATGACGTGGAACGTGTTGCGGGACAGGTTGGCGAAGTGGCAAAGAGCATTCCCTCCATCCTGCCCATCCCGGAAGACACAAAGAATTTCAGATGGTCCGGTGCCTTCGGGTACAGAAAAGATCCGGTGTACGGGGATATCCGCATGCATGAAGGTATAGACCTGACAGGCGCAGCCAATTCGCCGGTTTACGCGACAGGCGACGGTAAAATTGAAGCGATCCGTTACGAGTACAACGGCTATGGAAGATACATACTTGTTGATCACGGGTTCGGATACAAAACGCGTTATGCCCACCTGAACGACGCCCTGGTATACGAAGGACAGCTGGTCAAACGCGGAGAAAGGATCGGGCTGTTGGGTTCAACGGGAAAATCTACCGGGGCGCACGTCCATTACGAGGTGATCTATATGGGCCGTCCTGTCAATCCTTACAACTATTTCAACAACAATATTGCATCGGACGATTACCATGCCGTAATCTTGGGAGGAAGCCAATAAATTCTGGAAATGAACCGTTATCAGTTCAATGAGGAAAAATTGGAATTCACCAGGGTGCGTCCCAATATTAAGACCATACTTAAACGCATCCTGTGGGTTTTCCTGGGCAGTGTAGTACTGGCCCTGGTTTATTATTTGATCTTCGGGATGTTCATCCTGTCTCCGGCAGAAAGGAACCTGGTCAGGGAAACGCAGCTTATGCAGACCGAATACGAGCGGCTGACCAATGAAATGAACACCCTGAACAAGGTCGTTGAGGAACTGGAAATGCGCGACAGAAGCATTTACGGAACGGTCCTGCATTCAACACCCCTTGAAGTTACCCGGGAAGCTGATATTTCCCATTACAGGAAGCTGCTGGAAGACCCCTCGTTTGCCCTGGCCTATCATGCCGATTCGGTGTTCGGAGGTCTGGAACACCGGGCCGCTTTGGTTACAAGGGCCCTGTACATGGCCGGGAACGAGGTGTACGGAATGCTGGACAGTCTGAAATACCTGCCTGCGGCTTTTCCGCTCAGAAACCCCCCGCCGGAATCGATGGGTGCGACAACAGGCCGCCGGATACATCCCTTTTACAAGATCCCCATGGAACACACCGGAATGGATTTCCTTGCGGGCCTGGGAACAGATGTGCTGGCCACTGCCGACGGACAGGTCGTCAACGTCTCACGTTCGGCCAGGGGAAGAGGCAATGTGGTTGAGATCGCTCACCCGTACAGGGGGTATACCACCCTTTACGCCCACCTGAGCGATATTTTCGTCAGGAAGGGTCAGTTTGTCACCAGGGGTATGGTTATTGCACGCGTGGGTTCTACCGGAATGTCGTTTATGCCTCACCTGCATTACGAGATACGGCAAGAGGACAGGATCGCAGATCCGGTTCATTATTTCTTTATGGATGTGATGCCCGGAGAGTACCGCCAGATCATGCTGACGGCATACAATACAGGTCAATCTTTAGATTAGGAGCATATGGAAAAAATGTACTACACCATTGGGGAAGTCGCAGAAATGCTGGGAGAGAACACTTCTCTCATCCGATTCTGGTCCACTACGTTCAGTGATTTTATTAAGCCGGTCAGAAATAAAAAGGGAAACCGTCTTTTTACCGCACAGGATGTTGCAGCTTACAAAATCATTCATCATCTTGTCAAGGATCGCGGTATGACACTGGAGGGTGCAAGAAAACGGATGCACGACAACAAGGACGGGGAAGACAGAACCGTGGACATCATTGCTTCACTGAACAGGATCAAATCACAACTGGTTGAAATCAGGGATATGATAGGATGAAGCTGAAGGCGGCAGATATCATTGAAGTCCTTGAAAAATGGGCACCTCCCGCACTTCAGGAGGAGTGGGATAATTCCGGTTTATGCATTGGAAATCCCGGTACAGAGGTCAACGGCATACTGGTTTGCCTGGATTGCACAGACCAGGTAATGGAAGAAGCCATGGCCCTGGGCCTGAATATGATCGTGTCACACCATCCCCTGATATTCAAGGGACTGAAGCATTTACGGGACGACACCCCCGTAGAACGGACCGTTGCCCTTGCCATCCGCCGCAATTTGGTGGTTTACTCCATGCATACCAATGCAGACAAGATCATGGATGGTGTCAGCGGGGCCATGGCCCGGGCCTTGCAGCTTGAGAATGTTACCATCCTGGCCCCCGAGTCGTGCCTGGGAATCGGAAGCGGATCCTGCGGACTGGGGGTTGCAGGAAACCTGCCCTCACCAATGGAGACTGAAGCGTTTTTCAGCTTGCTCAGGACGGTGTTTGGTGCCGGCCGGCTGAAAACCTCGGAGCCATTTCGTCCCACAGTATCCCGGGTGGCTTTGTGCGGGGGCAGCGGGTCTTCCCTGATCCCCTTTGCCATGGCTTCCGGAGCCGAGGTGTTTGTGAGCGCAGATTTTAGTTACCACTCATATTTTGAAACGGTTCCCCATATGATGCTGGCAGACGTAGGCCATTATGAATCAGAAGCCGGAGTGCAGGACCAGATCTGTAACGAGCTTATGAAAAATTTCCCTACCTTTGCCGTCCGCAAAACACGGATCAATACAAATCCCATCAGATATTATTAAGTTATCAATTATATTATGACAAAGAAAACGACAAAGACAGCAGGAACCGATGCGGGATCATTTACCGCTTTGCAAAAAGCCGAACAGGATGGTACCCTGACCATGGAGGATAAATTGCGTCTTCTTTTTCAACTGCAGGCCACCGATTCACAGATAGACAAAATACATCTGCTTCGCGGAGAACTTCCCCTGGAAGTACAGGATCTGGAAGACGATATCCAGAGATTGGCCACCAGAATGGAAAACCTGCAGAAAGAGATCCGTGATATTGAAAAAGACATAGCCTTCAGAAGGATCGATGCCGACAATGCGAGGGGCATGGTTACCAAATACGAGACACAGCAGTCAAACGTGAAGAACAGCCGTGAATTTGATTCCCTGACCAAGGAGATCGAAAACCAGAAACTGGACGCCGAACTTGCAGAAAAATACATCCGGGAATTTTCCTTGTTGCTGAAAGACCGTAAGGAGAACATGGAAAAGACCAGGGAAGCTTACGAGGAGAGGAAGAAAGACCTGGAGATGAAACAAAAGGAACTGGAAAGCATCGTAAGCGAAACGGCAAAGGAAGAAGATTCCCTGCAGCGTAAAGCCGAACAGATTCATTCTCAGATAGATGCAAGGGTGTTGTCTGCTTACCGGAAAGTGAGGAACAACGCACGTAACGGACTGGCGGTGGTAACGGTTAAGCGTGACGCTTGCGGCGGCTGTTTTAACAAGATACCTCCCCAACGTCAGCTGGATATCAAAATGAGCAAAAAGATCATTGTTTGTGAATATTGCGGCCGTATTCTGGTAGACCCTGCATTTGAAGAATAAAGGAACCATACGCGAACAGTTTTTTGCCCGTCTGGGACAAACATCCCCCTCTCCATTAGGTATAGAAATACAGAAAGCGGAGGGGGTGTTTCTTCATTCACCCTCGGGGAAACGTTACATAGACCTGATCTCTGGCGTTTCTGTAAGCAATGTGGGACATGCCCGACCCGAAGTCATTCAGGCCATTGAGGAACAGGCCCGGAACCATTTGCACCTGATGGTATACGGCGAGGTGATCCAGTCTCCCCAGGTGCACCTGGCCGGCCTTTTGACTGATAACCTTCCGGCCACCCTGAACTCGGTCTATTTTGTCAATTCCGGATCCGAGGCCAACGAAGCTGCCCTGAAACTGGCAAAACGCATTACCGGCAGGGGAAAGATCGCCTGTTTCAGGAACGCATACCACGGCAGTACGCACGGAGCCCTGAGCGTAATGGGGAATGAAACTTTCAGGAGGTCTTTCAGGCCCCTGTTGCCCGACATAACGGCGCTTCGTTTCAATTGCCTGCAGGATCTTGAACTGATCGACCGCCATACCGCATGTGTTATTGTGGAACCGGTCCAGGCCGAGGCGGGGGTACGTCTCCCTGCCGAAGGTTTTCTGCAATCTCTTCTTGACCGGTGCAACGATACGGGAACTTTGCTTATCTTTGATGAGATACAGACAGGCTTTGGAAGAACCGGCAGCCTCTTTGCCATGCAAAAATACGGGGTTGTACCCCATATGGTCACTTTTGCCAAAGCCCTTGGCGGGGGGATGCCCCTGGGGGCTCTTGTTTGTGGCCGGGAGCTGATGGATGCCTGGAAAACAGATCCTGTACTGGGACATATTACTACTTTCGGGGGACATCCGGTGTGTTGTGCCGCAGGGTTTGCCGCCTTGCAGGTTCTCTTGCATGAAGGATGGACAGGACAGGTCGCGGAAAAAACAGCTTTTCTGGAGAAAGCTCTTGCTGACCATCCGAAAGTGATTGAAACAAGGAGTGCCGGTTTGTTATCGGCCGTTGAGCTGGGTTCGTCCGGGAAGGTTCAGGATATGATCCGGTTGCTTTTGGAGGAAGGGGCCATGGCCGACTGGTTTTTATATTGCGACACGGCATTTCGCATATCGCCGCCCCTGTGCATTACGCAGGAGGAGCTGGAATTCACGGTACGGGTGGTCAGGGCGGCCCTGGACAGATTGTAATAAAACAGACATATCATGGCAAAACGAGCACCAGTCAGCAGAAATGTGAAAGGCAAAGAGCAGTCCCATGTGGAAATGGTGGGCCTGGAGGTGGGAAAGGTCCCTCCCCAGGCTATAGATATGGAAGAAGCCGTACTCGGGGCTTTGCTGCTGGAGCCCAACGCATCCATTGACATCGTGGGTACGGTCAAGCCGGAATATTTCTATAAGGAAAATCACCGGAAGATCTTCTCGGCCATAATGACACTCGTATCGGGACACAACCCGGTGGACATCTATACCGTTGCCGAGGAACTGAAGAAAAAAGAAGAGCTGGACGAAATAGGAGGACCCTATTACCTGAGCCAGCTCACCATGCGCGTGGCAGCGGCATCACACCTGGAGTACCACTCCAAGATCCTGACCCAAAAGTTCATCCAAAGGGAATTGATCAACACCTCCTACAACATATTGCGTGACGCCTTTGACGACACCATTCCTGCCGATGAACTGCTGGATGCTTCCCAGAAGAAACTTTTTGACCTGGGAGAGATGAACCTCCGCCGTGATACAAGGCTTGTCCACTCGGTGCTCGGAGAGGTACTTGACGAACTGGCCGATGTCCAGACCAGGGAGGACGGACTGAGCGGGCTTCCTTCCGGGTATACTTCGCTGGACCGGATGACCCTGGGCTGGCAGAAGGCTGACCTGGTAGTCATTGCTGCCAGGCCTTCCATGGGAAAAACGGCATTCGTGCTGACCATGGCCCGCAATATGTCGGTCAATCATAACATCCCTGTGGCTTTCTTCTCTCTTGAAATGCCAGACGCACAGCTTGTAAAACGATTGCTGGTAAGTGAAACGGGTTTGTCTTCCGAAAAGATCAGGGGCGGGAAAAAACTTAAAAGTTTTGAATGGGAACAATTGAACCAGCGCATCATCAATCTGACCAAAGCGCCTCTGTACATTGATGACACGCCTTCCCTGTCCATATTCGAATTCCGTGCAAAAGCCCGCCGGCTGGTTGCCAGCAAAGGAGTGAAGCTCATTATCATAGACTATATGCAGCTTATGTCGGGACCGCCTGAACTGAGGGGTATGAGGGAACAGGAAGTGGCTGCCATTTCGCGTTCGCTGAAAGCGGTGGCAAAGGAGCTGAATGTTCCGGTAATTGCACTTTCGCAGATGAACCGGTCCTCGGAAACGCGCGGAGGACACAGAAAGCCGCAATTGAGCGACTTGCGTGAATCGGGCGCCATTGAACAGGATGCAGACATCGTTATCTTCTTATACCGCCCCGAATATTACGGGTTCAAGGATGATGACAACGGACGGTCCCTGGAGGGCATAGCCGAAGTGATCCTGGCCAAGCACCGTAACGGTGCCGTGGGTGAATTCCAGATGCGCTTCCGCAGTAACGAGATACGTTTTATGGATATCAACGAAGGTGGTCCGGATTTTGCACCCGATGAACCCGTCACCTATGCTTCGCGGATGAACCAAATGAATGATCTGAATGACAACTACGGCGGCTTATAAAAGCATCCTACTTACCTTCATCCTCCTTTCACTATCGTGGCTGTTACCTGCACAGGAGCAGGAGCCGGAAAAACCTTGTCTTCCCGTCAGGGAGGTTCCGGTTTCGCAGCTGGCCTTTGGAGCCGGTGAAAAAATCACGATCATTGCCAGCTACACGTGGGGTGTTGTGAACACCGATGTGGGGACGGTATCCCTTGAAGTTGCCGAAAAAAGCACCACCCAGTTTCAGGCGACAGGACGTATTCAGACGGCCCGCTTCTTCAATGCATTTTTCCGGGTGGACGATTACTATGAAAGTCATTTCGACAAGTCAAATATGCGTCCCACCTATTTTATGAGGGATATCCACGAAGGAAAGTATTCCATCCAAAACTACTACCGGTATAACACCGACCATTCCATCAATGCCCGGATCATCCGCAAGGACGGTTCGGTACAGGATACGTTGCTGCCGGGAAGGGTGTGCACGTTCGACTTCATCACCCTGTTCTATTTTCTGAGAAACCTGGATTTCGGGGCCATGAAGCCCGGGGACGTCTCTCCCATATCCTTTGCCATAGACGAAGAGGTGTTTGAACTCTATCTTCGTTACGACGGAAAAGATGAAATACGCATACAGGGACAGGGAACATTCCGTTGTCTGAAATTTTCCGCGCAGACGGTTGCCGGGATCGTTTTTGACGGAAAGGAGGATCTGCGTTTCTGGATAAGCGACGACAAGAACAGGGTCCCTTTGTTCATAGAATCCCCAGTGGTTGTGGGCCGGGTTACCGGAAGGCTGGGCAGTTACGAGAACCTGCGTTTTCCCCTCACAAGCAAGATCAAATGAGCCATGGAAAAGAATCTGTAATCAGGCACAGGGGTGTCATTACGTGTCTGGATCCGCTTAAAGCAGAGATCATTGCAGAATCTGCCTGTGCATCCTGTCATGCCAGGGGGGTATGTATGCTCAGTGAAAAAAAAATTAAAGAGATCACCCTTTTGAAACATCCCGAACACTGGAAACCGATCCTGGGTCAGGAAGTTTTCATAGAGATGCGGACACGGTTGGGATTCAGGGCATTATGGCTTGGGATGGTTTTGCCGGCCATCGTTTTGGGCATCATTACGGCCCTTTGTGTGTGGTCAGGTATGGCTGAATGGCTGCTGGGATTAATTGTTTTATCGGGTATGGGAATCTATTATTTTGTTCTATATTTGTTAAAAGATCATATCCGGAATGACTTCTACTTTACTGTACACAATATTGAGCCTTAGCTTGTTGGGCGGGCTTCTGGCCGTTGTGTTGTATCTGATCGCCCAAAAATTCAAAGTTCAGGAAGACCCCCGTATAGACCAGGTTCTGGAAGCATTGCCCGGAGCAAATTGCGGCGGATGCGGCTATGCCGGTTGCAGGGCTTTTGCCGAAAGTTACGTGAACAATCCCGAAATGACAGATTTCTTCTGTCCGGTGGGAGGAAACGATGTTATGAAAAACGTTGCGATGGTCCTGGGCCGGGAAGTGAAGGAGCAGGTGCCCAGGCTTGCCGTACTGCGCTGTAACGGCTCATGCGACGTCCGGCCCCGGCTGAATGTCTATGATGGCAGTATGAGTTGCGCGGTTGCCGCCGACCTTTACGGGGGCGAAACGGGTTGTTCTTACGGCTGCCTTGGTTTGGGGGATTGTGTGACCGCCTGTACCTTCGACGCCATCCATATGAATCCGCAGACGTGTCTGCCTGAAATATCTGAAGACACATGCACTTCCTGCGGCGCCTGTGTCAAGGCCTGTCCGCGTAACATCCTGGAATTAAGGCCCAAAGGACCGAAAAACCGCAGGATCTATATTGCCTGTGCCAGCAAGGACAAGGGGGCTGTTACACGTAAGGTGTGTACTGTGGGCTGTATAGGATGTCAGAAGTGTGTAAAGGAATGCCCGTTTGAGGCCATATCATTTGCCGATAACCTGGCTTACATAGACCCTTCCAAATGCCGTCTTTGCCGGAAATGCACCGCTGTCTGTCCGACAGGATGCATTCTCGAGATCAATTTTCCACCAAAAAAATCAAGTGACTGAAAATGAGTAAAACGTTTTCTATTGGGGGTATTCATCCAAATGACAGAAAATTCTCCAGGGATCATCCCATTGAAGAGTTTCCCATTCCAAAACGTGTATTCCTCTCGATGAACCAGCATTTGGGAATGCCTGCCGTCCCCGTGGTTCAGAAAGGAGACATGGTGAAAGTGGGACAGCTGATAGCCGAGCCGGCAGGTTTTGTCTCGGCTCCGATACACGCCTCTGTCAGCGGCACGGTCTCCGACGTGGCCCTTTATCCGGACTTCCTGGGGAAAAAAGTCCTCACCGTTGTAATTGACACGTCTGGAGATGACTGGTTGGAAAGCATAGACCGGTCTTCCGAGATAAAACACGAAATTACGGATACACCGCAGGAAATATTCAAAAAGATATCCGAAGCCGGCATTGTGGGCCTGGGCGGGGCGGCTTTTCCCACTCATGTGAAATTAACGCCTCTGGAAGGAATGAAAGCTGAATACCTGATCCTGAACGGGGCAGAGTGCGAGCCGTATCTCACATCGGATTACAGGCTGATGATAGAACATGGCCAGGAAATTCTTATCGGCGGAGAGCTGATGCGACGTGTACTGGGAGATGTGAGGGGAATCATAGGTATAGAAGAGAATAAACCGCGGGCGATAGAACTGATGCGCAAACATGCGGCCCATTTTCTGCAATGGGAAGTCGTACCGCTTAAAAAAAGATATCCCCAGGGAGGAGAGAAACAATTGATAGACGCCGTTCTGGGGCGTAAGGTCCCGTCGTTTTCACTTCCCGTATCAACGGGTGCGGTAGTTCAGAATGTAGGTACCGCCTATGCTGTATACGAAGCGGTTCAGAAAAACAAGCCGCTTATCAGCAATGTACTTACAGTGACATCTTCGGATCCTTCCATTCAACGGAATTATCATTTTCGCACCGGCACCCCCGTACGGGAGTTCCTGAACGCCGCCGGGGCGCCGGAACAGGACGGTACGCTGCGTTTCGCCAAAGTGGTAAACGGGGGTCCCATGATGGGGAAAGCGGTGGCGAACCTTGACGGGGCGGTGATGAAAAGCACTTCCGGACTTTTACTTTTAACAGAAAAGGAAACCAAGCGTCAGGAACCGGGGGAATGCATCCGCTGCTCCAAATGTTTCCAGGCGTGTCCCATGAGGTTACAACCCTATCTGTTGTACCAGCTGGCTTTGGCAGGGAGAACGGAAGCATTGGAGGAACACCGTGTTTTTGATTGTATTGAATGCGGGTGTTGTCTCTATTCGTGTCCTGCCCACCTGCCGTTGCTGGACCAGATCCGTTTGGCCAGGAATGTTTCTCTGAAAAATAAACGCAAGAAATAATATGGACAAACTACTTATTTCGCCGGCTCCACACCTGCACAGTAAAGACAGTACCCGGAGGATCATGCGGGATGTGATCATAGCCCTGATGCCTGCCGTACTTGTCAGCGTTTATTTTGCAGGACTTAGTGCGCTGCTGGTCATCGTAGTCTCTGTAACGGGTTGTGTTCTTGTGGAACACCTGATCGTCCGTTACCTGATGAAGAAAAAATCGACGGTCCATGACCTTTCCGCCGTGGTTACCGGATTGATTCTGGCTCTGAACCTGCCCGTTTCCTCGCCCTGGTGGATGGTCCTGACAGGATGTGTGGCAGCCATCGGGATCGCAAAAATGACCTTCGGGGGGCTGGGACACAACCTGTTCAATCCTGCCCTGGTGGCACGTGTCTTCCTTTTGATATCCTTCCCGGTCCAGATGACAAACTGGTCGGTATCAAACAGTATATTCAGGCCGGACCGGTGGGAATTGCCAAAAGGACTGCTGGGGGCGCAGGGACAATTGCTGGATGCAGCCTCGGGAGCCACTCCCCTTGGGATCATCAAGGAAGGACTGGCCAACGGTCTTACTATGGAGACGTTGAGTCAGCAGCACGATCTTTCCTATTGGCATATGCTTTTCGGACATATTGACGGATCCCTGGGGGAAGCCTCGGTCCTGGCTATCCTGCTGGGCCTTGCCTACCTGTTGCTGAGAAAAGTGATCAAGCCCCTCATTCCCCTTTCCGTCCTGGTAACGGTCGCCGTTTTTGCCGGCATCCTGTGGCTGACAGATCCTTCCATGAACGCGGATCCCCTTTTCCATCTGCTGACCGGCGGTTTGTTGCTGGGTGCCGTTTTCATGGCCACCGACTACACCACATCACCCATGTCCCCGCTGGGTATGTTGATCTTTGGTGTCGGGATCGGGGTTGTAACCATGATCATACGCATCTGGGGTGCATACCCCGAAGGAGTTTCATTTGCCATATTATTCATGAACGCACTGGTGCCCCTGTTAAACAAGATCAAACCGTTCCCGTATCAAAAGGAGGTGAGCCGTGGCTAGAGAATCAAATTTCAGGAACATGTTTCTGTGTCTGCTGATCATATGTCTCGGAGGATCGGCAGTAATGGGCAGTGTATATTTGATTACTTACGAACCCATTGCGGCTGCTCAGGCAGCCAAAGTCAACCAGGCGATTGCCCGGGTTTTGCCCGAATTTGACAATGTCCCGGCCCTGGAAGCTTATCAGGTGCTGGTTGACGGAAGACAGGTAACGGTGTATCCGGCACAAAAAGACGGTGTGTTTGCCGGGGCGGCCATAGAAGCGGTGACCACCAGGGGATTTGGCGGACCCATTAAGGTAATGGTGGGATTCCGACCGGACGGGACCATACACAACACGGCAGTCATATCACACACCGAGACGCCCGGTCTGGGAGATAAGATGGATCCCCGGAAAAGCGATTTCAGTCTGCAGTTCCAGGGAAAAAATCCCGGGACGTTCCGCCTTGCGGTAAAAAAAGACGGAGGTCAGGTTGATGCCATAACGGCGGCTACCATCAGTTCCAGGGCTTTTTGCGATGTGCTGGACCTGGCTTACCGGGCTTTCATACAAACGGATCAAAAAGAAGGAGGTAAGCAATGAGCAGGTTACGTATCATAACAAAAGGAATTATCAGCGGAAACCCCATATTTGTTCTGGTGCTCGGCATGTGTCCCACACTGGGAACGACCACTTCTGCCGTGAACGGGCTGGGGATGGGATTGGCCACCACCTTTGTGCTGATGCTTTCCAACCTGGTGATTTCGCTGATTGCCGGACTCATCCCTTCAAAGGTCAGGATCCCTTCATTCATTGTGGTTATTGCCGTTTTCGTGACGGTGGTACAACTGATCATGCAGGCATATGTCCCCGCTCTTTATGAAACCCTTGGTCTGTTCATACCCCTGATCGTTGTCAATTGTATTGTGCTGGGCCGTGCCGAGGCGTTTGCCAGTAAGAACAAACCGCTGGATTCTTTCCTGGACGGACTGGGGTCGGGCATAGGATTCACTCTGGGGCTGACCCTTTTGGGAGCTGTCCGTGAATTGCTCGGTTCCGGCGCTTTTTTCGGATGGAAGATGCTGCCCGGGGACGGGATGCTGGTCTTTATTCTGGCTCCCGGGGCCTTTATAGCACTGGGATATTTGATGGTATTGTTCAACAAGTTCTTAAAAGCCTGACAGTATGGAGTATATTCTGATAATCATATCGGCTGTCTTTGTCAACAACATTGTATTGAACCAGTTTCTTGGCGTATGCCCGTTCCTGGGCGTTTCCAACAGGATATCCACGGCGGTGGGGATGAGTGCTGCGGTCGTCTTTGTAATGACCCTGGCGACCCTTATCACGTATCTTATCCAGACCTATATTCTGAATCCTCTGCAGATCGGTTTTATGCAGACTGTGACATTCATTCTGGTAATCGCCGCTCTTGTTCAGATGGTTGAGATCATCCTCAAGAAGATCTCTCCGGCCCTTTACCAGGCACTTGGGATCTTCCTGCCCCTGATCACCACCAATTGTGCCGTATTGGGTGTGGCCATCATTGTGGTTACCAAAGAGTTTACTTTTGGAGGGACAGCGGCCATGCTCACGTTGCCGCAGGCCCTTGTTTATGCCGCTTCCATGGCCCTGGGTTTTGGCCTGGCGTTAACCATTTTTGCCGGATTACGGGAGCACATGGATCTTGTGGGTGTCCCCAAACCTTTCCGGGGTGTTCCCATAGCCCTGATCACTGCCGGGATACTGGCGCTTGCCTTTATGGGTTTTTCGGGGATCGTGTGATCTAAAAAAAAGAAAAGATGGAAACTATTGAAGAGCTGGAAAAATACGTAAAAACACCGGAAGGTTCGCACGACCAGAACGCCTGGTACAAACTGGGCGGGCTGTACCGTCAGCACGAAAAATGGGGTGATGCCCTGAACGCCTATGCCAAATGTATGGAACTGGGGGCCTCCAATGCTGCCCGTGAAGCGACCGAAGCCATTAAGCGCATTCTCGATTACAGGTACAAAGACTGGACGAATCCCTGAACCTTCATTTCATCAGGATACTGAACCCGTGATCCATCAGGCGTGCCGCATCATGGTATCTTAACAGGGAGCTGGGTGCTTTCATCACGACTGCAATAACCCGTTTGTCTGCCAGGCGGGCAGTGGCCGTGATACATAAACCGGCTGCAGACGTATAGCCTGTCTTGAATCCGTCACATCCGTTATAATAATAAGATTGACCGGGCAACAACCCGTTGGTGGATTTATAGACAGTTCCCCTGAAATCGGTAGCTGTCAATGAGGTATATTCCAGGATAAGGGGAAATCTTTGAATGAATTCGCGCGTCAGGGCCGCCATGGACCTGGGTGTAATGTGGTTTTTGGCAGACAGCCCCGAGGCATCGTCATAACTGGCACTCAGTCCGAGCGAATCTGCATACCGGTTCATAATGACGGCAAAATCACGTTCGTTCCCTTTGGAAAGGTATTCGCCCAGTGCGACGGCGCATGCATTGGCCGAAACCACGCAAAGAGCACGTATCATTTCATCAACAGAATAAGTAAGTGTCTCGTTCAACGGGACATTAGATTCGCCCGGGTTGACAGAACGGCCTGCTGCATAGGGGCTTACGGGGATCTGAGAGTCCAGGGACAAATATCCCTTTTCAATATGATCAAAGACAATGTACATGGTCATTACCTTTGTCATGCTTGCCGGGACAAGCGGATAATCCGGGCTTTCCGCATACAAGGAGGTTCCGCTGGCTGCGTCGATAACAATGGCTCCCTGGCAGCTCAGACCCAGGGATACGGGAGGATCGGTTCCGTGCCCGGGATCCGGCAATACCGGTTTTTCACAGGCAACAAAAACGAGCAGCAGCCATAAGGCCGTCAAACGTGACATTTTCATGAGTTCAAAGGTATGAAATAACATGTTATCTTTGAACTATGAAAAAAATAGTATGGATCCTTCTTTTAGGGGTTATATCATGCAGTGAACCCTTGTTATACAAGGTAGAGGATATCAATACCGGGTGGAAATTCCGGAAAGAAGAAACCGATGCCCGGTTTCAGGAAGTTTTTCTTCCGCACACACCGCAACTGGAACCTTACATTGTGAATGACCAGTGGCAGGGAATATGCTGGTACAGCAAGCAGGTTGATATTCCATCAGGCAAACATGTGCTGGTGCGCCTTGAAGGGGCCATGAACGTTGCCGAGGCGTGGGTCAACGGACATTATGCGGGAAAGCATATGGGGGGATTTCTTCCTTTTGTCATTGATCTCACAGCGGTAATGAGGGAAAACGGGGACCAGGCATCCCATGCTGAATTGAAAATCCGGCTGGACAACCTGGACAACCCGGTCACCGGACCCAAACCGTTGAAATTGCTTGATTTTAATATGTACGGAGGACTGTACAGGGAAGCACGCATGATGGTGTTGTCCCCGTTGCACATTACCGATCCGCTACTGGAAAACATACCTGCCGGAGGAGGTGTTCTGGTAACGTATCCCTCTGTATCCGCACAGGAAGCCCTTATGGATGTGCAAACCCATATCCGTTACGTCCCGCTGGACAACAAAGATCCCGACATGCAGATGTTTGCAGTACGTCAGCGATTGTATGCGGGAGACAGTCTTTGTGCTTGTTCAGCCCGGGAATACACCCTGGGAAAAAATGAATCCCTTACGGCTGTGCATCAATTGGAAATTGACACTCCCGCCCTATGGAGTCCCGATGCTCCTTTTTGCTACGATCTGGTAACCGAACTGGTGAAAACGGGCAGGCGGGGAAAGGAAGTCGTTGTGGATTGCCGCAAAACAACAGTCGGATTGAGAGAAATCGTTTTTCGGGGAAAGGAACTTCTCATCAACGGGAAACAGACGTTTCTCAGGGGAGTGAACCGTCACCAGGAGTATCCCTATATAGGATATGCCCTTCCCCGCAATGCACAATGGCGTGATGCCGTTAAGATCAAAGAGGCCGGATTCGACATGGTCCGCCTGTCGCACTATCCGCATTCCCCCGAATTTATGGAAGCCTGTAACCGGCTGGGGTTGCTGGTGCTGGATGCCATTCCCGGATGGCAGTACTTTACGGAAGACCCGGCATTCCAGGCACAGGTCATACAAACGGCCCGCGACATGATACGGCGTGACCGGAACCATCCCTGTGTTCTGGCCTGGGAAGTTTCCCTGAACGAATCCTGGATGAGTGAAAATTTTATTGACAGGATCGTGGAAGCCTCGCGCAGCGAGATGCCGGGACCCATCCATACGGCAGGCTGGCAGGAGTACGGTTACGATATATATCTGCAGGCAAGGCAACACCGGATAGGGCACCCCCTCACAGAAAGCAAAAAGCCTTATATTGTTTCTGAATACGGAGATTGGGAATATTATGCCATGAATGCAGGTTTTTCCCAGGAAAACTGGGAAAACCTGAAACCGGCCGAGCGCTCCAGCAGGCAATTGAGGGAATACGGACAAAAACGTATGCTCCAGCAAGCCACCAACATTCAGGAGGCGCATAACAGCAATTATACGGTCGGGGCCTGTGCTGACAATTATTGGGTCATGTTCGATTACAACAGGGGTTATACCGATGATCTGGAAGCCTCGGGGATCATGTCACTGGAAAGGCTCCCCAAGTTTTCCCGGCACTTTTTCAGTTCCCAGCGTTCTGCGGAAACGTCCCCTATGGTATTTATTGCGGATTATTGGGACCGGACCGATACGACCGGTGTGGAGGTAAGGGTATTCAGCAATGCCGCCCGGGTGGACTTATGGCTGAACAGCAGCCTTGTGGACCAAAAAGGTCCGGACAACAACGAATACTCCGGGAACCTGCCTCATCCTCCGTTTACTTTTACCGTACCGTATTTTGAGCCGGGAACGCTGGAAGCCGTGGCATACAGTACAGACCTGGAGATTGCCCGGCATGCCGTAAGCACACCTGGAGAACCCGCAGGAGTCCGCTGGTGGACGGATATGGGGGAGATCCCCCTGGAACCCAATGATATTCTTTTTCTTTATGCACAGGCACATGACCGTGACGGAAATCCCGTTCCATCTGCCACGGGTCACGTATGCTTTACCGTTTCCGGACAGGGAGTACGCCTGGTTGGAGAAGGGCCTGACGGGGTGCCTGCGGAAGGAAACAGCTTCCTTGCCCCCCTTCGTGCCGGGGAGGCATTCGTCCTTTTGAGGGCCCTGCCGGACTGGGAGGGTACATTCCCCGATATTTCCGTAACTTTGAACCCATGAAAAATTTGATCAGAACATCTGTCCTGTTATTGATAGCCGGTTTACTGTCTTTTTCGTGTGAGAGTCCCGGCTATACGGCCACTTATTTTTTTGGATCACGCGCCGACATCACTTTCAGTGAAGTTACCGCATCCAATACCCCTTCCCTGAGAGAGCTTGCGGCCATGCTTTCCCAAAAGAGAAGTGAAATACAGAAAGACTTTCAGTTTGACTGGATGGTCACCGGTTCAGGCAGCAGTTACGAAGAGGCCATGAAGCATGCCGTTGATCAGGCGATCGCAGGTTTTTCATCCAGTATCCTCAACTCCTTTGACCTGGAAATGCAAAGTTTCCGCAATGAGTTCGATGCAAGGAAACAGGAATTGTCCGCCACCCTTTCACAGGAGACGGGATCGGTTACTTTTACCGTAAATCTTCACCTGACCGGAGACAGTGAGGTAGTGGAAGAATATGAGATCCCGCTGGCCGTTTCGGCATCCTACAAATTCGAATGCAGGGGTAAGAACGACACGTACTAAAGAACCGGAAGAATACTGATGATACGGACGTCCTGAACGGGCCGGTCTGCAGGACCTGTCTGAACAGTGGCGATCTTGTCAATTATATCAAGCCCTTCGAGCACTTCCCCGAATACAGTATAATTCCCGTCCAGCTGGCGGCAGGCAGTTTCATTGTGAACAATGTAGAACTGCGAACCGGAAGAAGCTTTTTCAGGATTGACAGCATCCCCTGTCCTGGCGGCGGCAATCGCCCCTTTCTTATGCACCAGGGTGGGAACAAATTCAGCGGGAACCGTGTATCCCGGACCTCCCGATCCGAGCCGTTGTCCCTGTGCTGCAGTACGCGATTCGGGATCTCCGCACTGGATCATAAAACCGTTGATCACACGGTGGAACAGGATGTTGTCATAAAAACGTTCTGAAGCAAGTTTGACAAAATTGTCCCTGTGCAGGGGTGTCTCTCCGTAAAGCCGTATGATCATGGACCCTTCGGTGGTTTTCAATTCGAACACAGGGTTCTCAGGCAATGTCGCGGGGTCGAAAGCCGGTTGCGGGGCGGCTTGTATTGTTGTTTCACCGGCTGTGACTTCAGCCGCTTCCTTTGCCTTTTTTCCCGTATTGTTACAGGCTCCCAAGCTTAATGCACTCATACCGATCAGAATAAAGATAGTTGATTTTTTCATATTGCCGAACATGATTATTTCTAAGGTTTTCGGAAGACTAAGGTAGCGTTTTTTTTTTACATTTGCATTTATGAAGATCAAGATCATCAACCGTTCTCCATACCCGCTGCCTGAATACGCGACACCACTTTCTGCCGGGATGGATTTACGGGCGGATATACCCGAAACTCTTACCATGGAACCTTTGCAAAGGGCACTTGTCCCCACGGGACTGTTCATAGCCCTCCCCCCGGGATATGAAGCCCAGATCAGGCCGCGAAGCGGACTGGCTGCGAAAAAGGGCATCGGGATCCTCAACAGTCCGGGAACTATTGATGCCGATTACCGGGGTGAGATACGCATCATTCTGGTCAATCTTTCGTCACAGCCGGTAGAGATCGCTCCCGGGGAAAGGGTGGCGCAGATGGTGGTCGCTTCACACGGGCGTGTAGAATGGGAGCCGGCAGAAACACTGGACCTGACCGAACGCGGAGCAGGCGGGTTCGGTTCTACCGGCCGTAAATAATCCTTGCATGATGAACCACCTCTATGACTTGTTTCTGAAACATCCCGACATCTGTACTGATACGCGGCAGATCCGTCCGGGATGTCTTTTTTTTGCACTTAAAGGGGATCGTTTTGACGGCAATTTATTTGTGCCGGAGGCGCTGGAAAAAGGCGCCGCGTTTGCCGTTGCTGACAATTATCCGGGAACGGATCCCCGTTGCATACGGGTACCTGATGTGCTGAAGGCTTTGCAGGACCTGGCCGTTATCCACCGCAATCATTTTGCGGGACCGGTTTTTGCGCTGACCGGTTCCAACGGAAAAACAACGACCAGGGAACTCATTGATGCGGTGTTGTCTGTCCGGTTCAGGGTTACGGCCACAAAAGGGAATCTGAACAACCACATAGGGGTTCCGCTGAGCATCCTGCAGATCGACAGGAATACACAGGCCGCCTTGTTTGAAATGGGAGCAAGCCATCCCGGGGAGATTGCATTGCTTACCGGAATGGTCAGGCCCGGCGCCGGACTGATCACCAATGTGTCGGGAGCCCACCTGGAGGGTTTCAAAGATCTGGAGGGGGTGAAACGGTGCAAGGGAGCCCTGTACGATTACCTCGGCGCCCACGAAGGGACTGTTTTTGTTCATGCGGACGATCCGCTTTTGGCAGGAATGCTGAAAGAACGCGCGATCAGGGAGCGGGTGATTCCTTACGGAATAAGCAGACAACCTGTACAGGCAGTCATGGAAGACGGATACCTGACACTTTTGCCGGAAGGGTATCCTCCCGTAAAAACGCATTTGGCCGGCCTCTACAATACACCCAACGTACTGGCAGCTTTAGCGGTGGGAGCGTATTTCGGAATTGCCCCCGAACAGGCGGCACAGGCCGTGAGTGCCTATGTGCCTGCCAACAGTCGTTCCCAGTGGATAAGGACCTCCCGGAATTCCCTGATTGCAGACGCCTACAATGCCAATCCCGTGAGTATGGCCCTGGCGCTGGAAAACCTTGCCTCTCTGAACGTCCCCTGCAAATGCGTTGTGTTGGGGGATATGCTGGAACTTGGAACGGCTTCCGATAAGGAACACCGCAACATTGTAGGCATGGTTGAAAAAATGGCCCCTGAACAGGTCTTCTGGGTAGGGCCCCTGTTTACGAAAGCTGTTCATCAGAGTCGCGCAAAAGGGATCTGTTTCGGGAAAGTAGAAGACCTGATACGTCACCTGGAGATCCGCCCCCTGGAAGGAGCCACCGTGCTGATCAAAGGTTCTAACGGGATTCGCCTGAGAGAACTCATTGCATCCGGAGTGTGCTGAAGGGGGTTCTTTTTAATGAGAGGAAAAAACGGACCACAATACTTCCCCGGTACATGACCCCGTCCAGGACCGGTTTTTTTTCTCTCCTGCCGCGAACCATCAGTTTGCGCATTTTCCAGAAATGCAGATGTGCCTTTGCCACGGAAAGGGCAAAATTCCATTTGCCCTGAAAAAGGTAGGCGATCCCTGAAAGATGGTCCATCATCAATCGAATGGCAAGAACGGGGAAACGCTCTGCATCTGACAGGTTTTTGTACATCATAAGCAGGTTGTTCCTGTAATTGAGGTACAATTTGTGCGGAGAATCGTTGGGCAGGGTCCCTCCTCCCACATGTAATATGGCAGAAGAGGGAACTACCTGTATGTCCCATCCGGCCCATCGTGAACGCCAGCAAAAGTCTATCTCTTCCATGTGTGCGAAAAAGTGGTCGTCAAAGCCGTTCAGGCCGTGAAAAAGATCCGCGCGGACCACCATGCATGTTCCGCTTGCCCAGAAAACAGAAACGGTTTGGTCATACTGGCCGTGATCCTGTTCAATGGCCGTCAGGATGCGACCCCTGCAGAAAGGGAATCCGAAACGGTCAATGAAGCCGCCGCAGGCGCCGGCATATTCAAATTGATCGGGGTGTGCCCAGGAAAGGATCTTGGGCATACAGACACCGCAGCCGGGATTGAGGTCCATATGACCGGTAAGGGGAGGCAGCCAGCCCGGGGTTACTTCCACGTCTGAATTGAGCAGCACGTAATACTGAGCCTCTATCTGCCCGAGGGCCTTGTTGTAACCCCCGGTGTATCCCGTGTTCTTTTCAAATTGAAGAAGAGGAATGTCCGGAAAATGTTTTTTCATCCAGTCAACGGAATTGTCGGTGGAGCCGTTATCGGCAACGTAGATCCTTGCCCAGGGTTCGGGAGTTCTTTCTATGAGCAAGGTCAGGAACCGTTCCAGAAAATGTTGACCGTTCCAATTCAGGATCACTATGGCCACCTTTGGCTTCATAAGACAAATGTAAGGGTTTTTCGTAAATTCGCAGCATGAAACGGAAAGTGGAATTGCTGGCACCTGCAAGAAACCTGGAATGTGCCATAGAGGCCGTCAACCACGGGGCAGATGCTGTGTACATGGGGGCAGACAGGTTCGGAGCGCGTTCAGCGGCAGGAAATCCTGCCGGGGATATTGAGCGGGCAGTCCTTTACGCGCATCGTTACGGAGCCAGGATCTTCATCACCATGAACACGCTTCTGTACGACAGGGAGCTTGAAGAAGCCGTTCGCATGGCGCGGGATCTGTACAATGCAGGCGCCGACGCCCTGATCATCCAGGACATACGCCTGTTATACCTTCGCCGGGAACGTGTGCTGCCCCCGATTCCCTTACACGCCAGTACACAAATGGACAATGCCACTTTGGAAAAAGTCCTGTATCTTCAAAAAGAGGGGTTTGAAAGGGTAGTGCTGGCCAGGGAACTTTCCCCCGTTCAAATGCATCAGATCAGGGAAAAGACCTGCGTGGAACTGGAATGTTTTGTGCACGGTGCCTTGTGTGTAAGCTACAGCGGCAAGTGTTATATCAGCCAGGAGGATTGCGGGCGAAGCGCCAACCGGGGTGATTGTGCCCAGTATTGCCGTTTGTCCTACGACCTGGAAGATGCCGGGGGAAATGTGATGGTAAGGAACAGGCACCTGCTTTCACTCAGGGATATGGATCGCTCGGCACATCTGGAAGAATTGCTGGACGCAGGGATGGATTCACTCAAAATCGAAGGCCGTCTGAAAGACGTTTCGTATGTAAAAAACATAACGGCATATTACCGACAGAAACTGGACCAGCTGCAGGGGCAAAAAACCTCCCCGGGGAGCTGTACCTTCTTTTTTACCCCCGATCCCAGAAAAACCTTTCACCGGGACAAGACCGCTTATTTCCCGGAAAACGGACGTTTTACTTCGCCTGTGCACCAGTGGCACACGCCAAAGTCAACCGGTGAATATCTGGGGAAGGTAGGCCGTGTTTTTCAGGGTGGCTTTGAAACCGAAGCTGTTGTGAATACAGGGGACGGGCTTTGTTTTACCCTTCCTGACGGCACTTTTTCAGGTTTTGCCGTAAACCGTGTCGAGGGAAAACGTGTTTACCGGGAAGGGACCTCCCCGGAACCCGGGATGGACCTGTACAGAAATTTTGACCGGTTGTTTGATAAAATGCTGAAAGGAAAAACGGCGGAGCGCCGGATGGACCTGGACATTGAATTATCCGCCCCGGACGGCCGGTGCTCCCTGACCCTGCGCAGGGAGGCGCTCCCCGGCGAACAGCCCGACATGGTAACCGTGTGGATGGACACGCCACTCCGGGAGGCGCTGGACCCCGTTCAGGGAAGGGATTTTTTGGCAGCGACAGCAGCCCGGCTGGGAAACACCCCGTACCGGGCGGCCAGGGTTACTTTTCAGCCTGCAGACTTCCCCTGGTTTATCCCTGCTTCTGCCGTGGCGAGGGCAAAACGGGAAGCCCTGGACCGGATGGATCAATTGGTCCGGCGCAATGCCCGCGGAAATCGCGACACGGTAAGTCAGGCATGGTCCGGTCAGGATCCGGTGCAGGTTTTGAAAAAGGCATACCCTTCCACTTCATTTCTGACAGCAGCTACTCCTGTGGGAGAAGATACCCCGATGATGGTATCCAGGTATTGCCTGAAGCAGGTCCTGGGTTATTGTCCGCGGGAAAAAGGAAATTCCGGAAAGATTCTACAGGAGCCTCTTTTCCTTGTCAGGGGACAGAAACGGTTTCCCGTTACTTTTGATTGTCAGGCGTGTCTTATGTTTGTGGGCAGGGCGATATCCAGCAACCTGGCCAGACCCCAGGACAGGAAAAAGTAGATGACCGAGATTACTATCAGGGGAAAGAACGCATCAAAAGTGCGGCTGCGGATCAGGTCGCTGGCCTTTGTCAGGTCCTGTACGGCAATATAACCCACAATCGATGTCAGTTTGGTAAGGGCGATCAGCTCTCCTTTGTAAACGGGATAGACCTGTTTTATGGCCTGTGGAAGGACTATTTGTATAAAGGCCCCTGCCCTGCTGAAACCAAGTGCGATGCCGGCCTCTGTCTGTCCCGTGGGAACAGACTGTATGGCAGAACGGAACATTTCCGAAACGTAGGCTCCGAATATCAGGGAAAAGGTGATCACTGAAACGGTGACGCCGTTCATGCTGGTAGAAGCGAAAAAGACGTAAAACATCAGCATCAGCAGTACGACCTGGGGAATGCCCCTGAAAAATGAAATGTAACCTGAGGCGGCAATACGCGCGATCTTCATACGGCTCATACGAAGAAAACAGATGATTGCCCCCATCAGGGTGCCTCCCAATATGGACAGGAACGCTACAAGGAGCGTAGCTTTGAGGCCGTCCCACAGGAGCAGGTATCGCTTATCGAGGATCAGGTTGTTATAGAATCGTTCTGTAAGATCCTGGCTTTTCTTCCCAATCACCGAACCGTGTTCCAACCTGTTCCGCAAAGTAAGCATGGAGGAATAAGTGGTCAGGTATGTGTCTGAAAAAGAATATTTTGCGGATCGTTCTTCTGTAACCATTATGTAGTTGGCCATCATATCCATCTTTCCCGCCGACATGCCTGCCAGCATGCCGGAAAAATCCGAAATGACAAAAACAGGCTTTTTCCCCAACCAGGCTGCAAAACGGCGGGTCATTTCAATATCGAAACCTGCGGGACGGTTGTTCTGGTAAAAGGTGAAAGGAACGTCCATGCAGGTGGTTCCGATACGTAAGATTTCCTGACTTTCCAAGCTCTCGGGGAACGCAGGCATGGAACCCCCTGTTTTTTCCAGCCACCTTTCCTCCATTTGTTCCAGGATGCCGTTCTCCCTTATCTGGCTGAGGAACGCGTTAAATTTCGGAAGCAGTGTTGTGTCGTTCAGCCGGAATCCCACAGATACAGAGGTGGCAGCGACCTGTTGATCCAGAAAAGCCATGTCCGGGGCTTCTTCCAGAATATAAACACATGCCGGATAAGCCAGGAACACGACATCGCAGTCCCCGTTCCTCAATAGAGAGAGCAGGTCGGTGGTGTTGTTCAGGGGGATGATGCGGGCATTCGGGAAACGTTCTCTTGCATAGTTTTCCTGCCAGGTGGCTATCAGTACCCCAATTCCGATTTCTTTCCTGTCAAGGTCTTCCAACGACCGGAGGGGGATCTGGCCGTACAGTGTGCAAGGGCCTGCCGTCATATACAGCAACACAATCAGAAGAAATTTTCCTGCCAGGCGAGCCATCTTATTTTTTTTGAAAGGGTTTGCGGACTGACATCCCCGGCAGCCGGGACAGAAGGACGCCTGAAATGATCAGGATCAACCCCGTAATGGTGGAAGGATAAACGGGTTCTCCCAGGATGTAATGGATCAGGATGAGCGAGAGGAAGGGGAATATGTAGATAAGGGAGCTGACTGCTGCCGTGTTTTTTGCCAGTTTCAGTGCTTTAAGCCAGATGACGAAAGGTACCGCCATTTCAAATATGCCGATATAGATGCCGGAAAGAATGCTCCTGGCCGAAACCTGTGTGACACCGGCCATGGTTTTACCTGAGGGTGTCAGCTGGACGATAAGTACGAAAACCGCAACATAGATCCAGGCAAAAAGAAAATTCAAGAAAAGGGAAATGTCATCGGGCAGTCTGTTTTTCATGTTCAGCAGAAAATACACCGCCCACAGGAAGGCGCTTCCCAGGGCAAGTATCACTCCCAGGGGATCTTTGACAGACAGGCCTTCCCGGAATATGGAGAGCGGGTCTCCCTGCAGGGCGATGAACAGCGCGCCGGTAAAGCTGATGATCATGGCCAGTATGCCTATCCATCTGATCTTCTGACCCAGGATGGGTATCGATAGAAGTACCAGGATCAGGGGCCATATCATATTCAGGGCCTGGGCCACCTGGGCCGGTAGCAGGCTGTATGCCTTGAACAGGATCAGGTAGTACAGAAAAGGATTGATCAGGCCCAGGAAAGCGGCCCTTTTCCATGCATGCCAGGGGACAGAAAGAAAATCGCCACGTTTTCCTCCCGCGTACAACAGCAGGAATAACGTGGCGATAGCGGATGTCGTTGCGATCAGGAGCAGGACAGCGGGAGAAAGATCCGCAAGGGCCCATTTGAAAGCAGTGGCCACAGTGGACCAGCATGCGATGGCAACGGCGGCGTAAAAAACGGCCGACTTGCGGAGTGTTTCTGCTATTTTGCTACCTTTTCCAGCCATTTAACCATAGACAGCATAGTGATCATGGAGATCAGGCATACTACAACAAATACTGTCCATGTGGCCCACAAGGGAATGTTGGAATACATCAGGCCGCCAATAAAGAGCAGCTGATTTCCGACGGCAGTGGCGGCCAGCCAGCCTCCCTGCATCAGTCCCTGCATGTGAGGCGGAGCGACTTTCGATACGAACGAAAGTCCGAGCGGGCTAATGAACAACTCGGCAACGGTCAAAACAAAATAGGTTGATATCAGAATGAACGGGCCGACTTTGGCGGATTGTTCCAGGCCTCCGGCTGCTTTTACGTCACTGAAAAGGGGAAGGTTAACCGATGCAATGGTCATGATCAGGTAAGCGGCAGCGGCAATTCCCATACCAATGGCGATCTTCTTGGGAGTGGACGGTTCAATTCCTTTCTTGTTCAGCCAGGAGAAGAATGGCACAATCAAAAGCGTCAGTAATACTACAAACAGAGGATTAACGGATTGGAACATTTCTGCGCCTACGATACGCGTAAACCCAAGATCGATGTCGATCATGCTCAGATCGGTGTAGTCCCGGGCGAAGAACGTCAGCGACAGACCGTTCTGGTGGAACGAGAACCAGAAGAAGATCACGATCCCGAATACGGCGAACAATGCGATCAGGCGGCGTTTCACCTCGGCCACATCCATTTTGGTGACTTTTGCAGCGGGATTGTCATCTGTGGCGATGCCGTCTTTCTTCACATCGGGCAACCTGTTCTTGGTGGCCAGGAAGATGACCAGGGAAATGACCATGGCCACGATAGCCACGAAGAAGGCATAGTGGAACCCGGTATTGAATACGTCCAGGTACCTGTCCGCAAAGGCTGCCAGATCTGCCACGGGACCCTGGTTGGCTTCTACAGCGGCTAATGAAAATTTTTCCAGGGCTTCACCGGTGATTTCGTTGGCACGGAACTGATGACAAAGCGCCGGCAATTCGGCATTGTACACCAGGTTGTGTGATTGCAGCCACCAGTTTCTTACGGCAATGGCAAAGAACGGGGCAAAAATGGCTCCGATGTTGATGAACATGTAAAAGATCTGGAATCCGGTGTCCCGTTTTCCGGAGTATCTGGGATTGTCATACATTTGTCCTACGACAGCCTGCAGATTCCCTTTGAAAAGACCGTTCCCGAAAGCAATGGTAAACAGGCCCACGCAGGTAAGGGTCAGGTAAAGTGCCAGACTGGGTACGGGAGTCGGTGTGGGAAACCCAACGATCAGATAGCCTGCCGCCATCAGGATAATCCCTGTAAGAATGGTCCCCTTGTAATTCTTTGTTCTATCGGCAATAATACCCCCAACCAGTGCCAGAATGTAGATCAGGGCATAAAATATGGCGTAAATTATTCCGGTCGTTGTTTCATCCAGGCCGAATTTTGCCGATATAAACAGAGACAGGATCGCCATCATGGTGTAAAAACCGAAGCGTTCGCCCATATTGGCCAGCGCGGCGGCAATCAATCCTTTGGGTTGTCCTTTGAACATATAAGGTTATTTTTTTGGTTTATATCCGGCAAAAATACAATAAATTTGGTAACTTTGTTTGCTTATGAAGGCCATATTTTCGCAGATTGGATTTTTAATTGTATACGTGATAATCTGCCTGGTGAGCTTGTTGCCGTTACCGTTGCTTTATGGCCTTTCCCTTGTCCTGATCGTGCTCCCCATGCGGATCGCCGGGTACCGCCGCTCAGTTGTGATCACCAACCTGGCCAGGTCATTTCCGGAAAGGTCGTATGACGGGATACAACAAAATGTCAGGGATTTTTACCGGTACCTGGGCCGTCTGTTCGCTGAGACCGTGTGGCTTTTTACCGCTTCCCAGAAGAGCGTGATGAAAAGGTTTTCCATTGAAAACCCTGATTTGCTGGAAGGATTGCATCAAAAAGGGAAAAGCGTTGTGGTCATGCTCCCTCACATGGGCAACTGGGAATTTTTAAGGGCCTGCAGCTGCCCCCTTCAGGGAGATATCTGCGGGTACGGGCAGCAACAGTTGCACATGGTGTATCAAAAGGTAAATTCTCCGCTGTTTGACAAATTGATATACACCCTGCGCAACCGGTACAAAACGGGCTGGAAGATCCTGGAAAGCAAAAGCGCGGCACGCTTTATGGCGCGTCACAGGGATGTTCCCGGGATTTATGCCATGGTATCGGATCAATGTCCCGGTCCGTCGGGAAAAAGCATCCCGGTTTTTTTTCTTGGACAGCCCACGCTGATGATCGAAGGGCCCGAGGCACTGGCGCGCAAATTCGGATTCGCCGTGGTCTACGGTGTGATGATACAGGTTCACAGGGGCAGGTATGTTCTTCGGTTCTCTCCGATCACAGAAAATGCGGCACTTTCGGGAGAGGGCGAAGTCACCCGGGAGTTTGCGCGGTTGTTGGAACAGGATATCAGACAAACACCACATTTGTGGCTATGGAGCCATAAACGGTGGAAACGCACCCCACAGGACAAGGCGCGATATTTGCATAAAGACAATAACTTACAGATATGAAAAAGCTGATCATAATTTTACTGGCAGTATGCCTCTGGGTTCCCATGCAGGGACAGCCCGTTTCTCAGGGACAGCAGATTCCCCAGGGAGCTGTTGTGTACAGTCTTCCGCGCACGTGTGTCCGCATTGTGGCCGAAGCTCAATATACAAGCTTTAATCCGGGCCCTTACGCCCGTTATGCAAGAAAATTTCTGGGAATTGATGCGGGACAGAACAGGACGCTTACCTATGAACTGTCACGTATCGAGATGACCCCTATGCTCGAGGCGGATCCCCACCGGCTTTATGTGGTCAATCTGACATCGGGCAACGCGGAACCCTGGTTCCTGCAACTGACATCACAAGGTCTTGTGATGCTTTCGGACACTTATGCTGCAAGGGAAAACAAATGGAGATTTCCTTCCATAGACGGATCGCCGGATTTGTCGGATGCCGGGATAATTGAAAACCTTAAAGAAGAACGGACCACACTGTACCGTTCCCAGGTCAGTGGCCGCGAAGTATCTGCCATTCCCGTACAGCAGACCCAGCTGGTGGAAAAAACACCGGAACAGAGGGCCGAAGAAGCGGCCCGCAATATCTTCCGTTTGCGCAATATGCGTGATGCCATCATTACGGGAGACACCGATGCCGTTTACAGCGGTGAAGCCATGGGGGCTGCCGTAAATGAAATGAGGCGCATGGAAGAAGAATACCTTCGCCTGTTCCTGGGCGAAACGACTACAGGCAAGACGCATCTGTCGGTTGATGTCCTTCCTGATGCGGATCAGACCCGTTACATTGCATTTCGTTTTTCCGAAACCGAAGGACTTTTGCCCGCCAACAATGTAGGAGGCCGTCCCATTTTGCTGGAAACGGAAACAGATGCACAGGAGGTTTTCCCGAACCTTCAGACCGATGAAAGCCGCATCCGCTCCGGGACACGTCTCTATTACCGGCAGCCGGTCATTACCCTGGTGCGTCTGACCGACGGCCAGAAGGAATTGCTGCAGGCGCGTATTCCCATTTACCAGAAAGGACCCGTTTTGAATTTTATTATTAACTAAAACATATTTTTATGGACATTATCAATCTCAAACCCCAAAGAGTCTGGAAACATTTTTATTCACTGACACAAATCCCCCGTCCTTCCAAAAAAGAAGAGAAGGTGCGCGCTTTCCTGGCAGAATTCGGCAGAAACCTGGGGCTGGAGACTGTCGTGGACCCCACGGGGAACGTGATCATCCGCAAACCAGCCACGCCCGGTATGGAAAACCGCAAGGGGATCATTCTGCAGGCACATATGGATATGGTTCCCCAGAAAAACAACGCGACCGAACACGACTTTGAAAAGGATCCCATAAAACCAAGGATCGAAGGGGAATGGGTATATGCTACCGGAACAACGCTGGGAGCAGACAACGGCATGGGCGTAGCCGCAGCCATGGCTGTTCTGGAGGCCCGTGATCTGGTTCATGGCCCGGTAGAAGTGCTCATTACCACGGACGAAGAAACCGGCATGACCGGTGCCAGGGGCCTCCGTGCCGGTGAGCTGCAGGGTGATATCCTGTTAAACCTTGACTCTGAGGACGAAGGAGAGTTGTATGTAGGATGTGCCGGCGGTGAAGACGGATCCTTTGAAATGGAATACCGTCCTGTTCCCGTTCCCCGGGGATGGGAAAGCGCTCATATAAATATCACAGGTCTGAAAGGAGGCCATTCGGGCATGGACATCATACTGGGAAGAGGGAACGCCAATAAGATAATGGTCCGTATTCTCCACAGACTCCTGGAAACATGCGACATCCGCATAGCTTCTGTGGAAGGGGGGAACCTGCGGAACGCCATCCCGCGCGAAGCCGATTCTGTGATCTGTTTTGCTCCCGGGAAACAAGATGCCGTAAGAAAGGAAGTGGAGGAGATCGCCTCTGTCGTTCAGGCGGAACTGAAAGACGTCGATCCGGGCCTGCAGGTTACGGTTTCTGCCTGTGACGCACCGTCGGGGATTATTCCCGAAGACCTGTCCCTTAAGGTTATCCGAGCCGTTTACGCAGCTCCCAACGGGGTATGGGCTATGAGCACCCCGATGCCCGGATTGGTGGAAACCTCTTCCAACATGGCCATTTTCAGGGCAAAAGAAGGAAAGATTGCAGTACATTGCCTGATCCGCAGCCTGGTCGATACGGCCAAGGAAGATATGGGAACCGCACTGGCATGCTGTTTTGCAAACATCGGGGCAAACGTGTCTTTTTCCGGTTCCTATCCGGGATGGAAGCCAAATATGGATTCCCCCATTTTGAAAGTGATGCTCGACACGTACAAAAAAATGTACGGTCAGGAAGCAAAAGTCAAAGCGATCCACGCAGGGCTGGAATGCGGCATCCTGGGAGGCACATATCCCAACTGGGACATGATCTCCTTCGGACCCACGCTCCGTTCTCCCCACTCGCCGGATGAACGCTGCCTGATACCTACCGTTCAGAAATTCTGGGATTTGTTGGTGGAAACACTAAAAAACGCGCCCGTAAAGTAACGGGCCCGAAGGACAGTTTATAAAAAAATTTGCCGGGCTGCAGGAATTTCATATCTTTGCAGCCCTTTTACAATTTAATTAATAACCAATCACTATGTTAAAACAGTACGAAACCGTTTTCATTTTAACTCCCGTTTTGTCTGAAGTTCAGATGAAGGAAGCGGTTGCCAAGTTTCGTGATATGATCGTTGCCGGTGAGGGCGAGATCGTTTACGAACAGGATTGGGGGCTGAAAAAACTGGCTTACCCCATCCAGAAGAAAACCACTGGTTTTTACCATTTGATAGGATTCAAAGCTACCCCTGAGTTCATAGCCAAGCTGGAACTCCAGTACCGCAGGGATGAGCGCGTAATCCGGTACTTGACTTTTGCAATGGACAAACATGCCATTGCGTATGCAGAAAAAAAACACGGCCCGGCCAAGGAAGACGTACCTGTTCCCGTAAAGGAACAAAAGCCCGCTCCCAAACCTAAAAAACCGGTCGTTGATGAAGACGTTGAAATTATTGAAGAGGAGGACTAGTATATGGCAGCAAACAATGAAATTCGTTTTTTGAACCCTCCTACAGTAGAGGTTAAAAAGAAAAAATACTGCCGTTTCAAAAAGGCAGGGATCAAATACATAGACTATAAGGATCCCGAATTCCTGAAACGCTTTCTGAACGAACAGGGAAAGATACTGCCCCGCAGACTTACCGGTACTTCATTAAAATATCAGCGCAAAGTGGCCCAGGCCGTCAAACGTGCCCGCCACCTGGCCCTGCTGCCCTACGTAACCGATTTACTTAAATAAGGAGGGAGCGATTATGGAAATTATCTTGAAACAGGACGTACCCAATCTGGGGCTCAAAGATGACGTTGTCAATGTACGCAACGGATATGCCACCAATTACCTTATTCCCCAGGGAATGGCCATCATGGCCACCTCCTCGGCAAAAAAAATGCATCAGGAAAACATCCGCCAGCGTGCCCACAAAGAGGCGCAGGTACGTGATGAAGCCCAGGCGCTCGCAACAAAACTGGCTGCATGCCAGGTAAGGATCACCACTAAAGTGAGCAGTAACGGAAAGGTTTTCGGATCTGTAAACAACATTCAGGTTGCCGAGGCACTTGCAGCCCAGGGTCTTGAGGTGGACAGACGCAACATTGCATTCACGGGAGGAGAAGCGCTTAAGGAAGTTGGTGTACACGAGGCTGTTATAAAAATCTACCGGGATATTACCGCTACAATAAATGTAGAAGTGGTAGGCGAGGAATAAATTGAATTTTGAGTTGAGAAGGAACCCGGGAATCCCGGGTTTTTTTGTATCTTTACTGATTAATTTTTATTTGCTATGAAACAGGACATTGCTCTTTTTGATCTTATCAGGAAGGAGGAGAACCGTCAGGCTAACGGAATTGAGTTGATAGCCTCTGAAAACTTTGTGAGTCCACAGGTACTGAAAGCCATGGGGTCTGTACTTACAAATAAATACGCCGAAGGGTATCCGGGAGCGCGTTATTACGGGGGATGCGAGGTGGTGGACAAATCCGAGCAACTATGCATTGACAGGATATGTGAACTGTTTCAGGCCGAATATGCGAACGTGCAACCCCATTCGGGAGCACAGGCCAATATGGCGGTATTTCTTGCCTGCCTGCAGCCCGGAGACACCTTCATGGGTCTTGACCTGGCACACGGGGGACACCTTACCCACGGTTCACCGGTCAATTTTTCGGGAATCCTTTACCGTCCGGTAGCCTACCGGCTGGACCCTGAAACCGGACTGATCGATTACGACCAGATGGAGCGGCTGGCCCTGGAACACCGTCCTAAAATGCTCATTGGAGGAGGCTCGGCGTATTCCAGGGAGTGGGATTACAAACGTATGCGTGATATCGCCGACAAGGTGGGAGCTGTCTTTATGGTAGATATGGCTCATCCTGCCGGACTGATCGCTGCCGGCTTGTTGGACAATCCCCTGAAATACGCACATATAGTAACTTCGACTACCCACAAAACACTACGCGGACCCAGAGGGGGGATCATCCTCATCGGGAAGGATTTTGAGAATCCATGGGGAATCACTACCCCAAAGGGCGAGATTAAAAAAATGTCCGCCATGATCAATTCCAGTGTGTTTCCCGGAGTTCAGGGAGGACCCCTGGAACATGTGATCGCAGGAAAAGCCGTGGCGTTTTTTGAAGCGCTGCAACCTGAATTCAAAGAATATCAGAAGCAGGTACAAAAGAATGCACAGGCAATGGGGGCTGCCTTTATCAAACGTAATTACACCATTGTTTCCGGAGGAACGGACAACCATCTGTTACTGATTGACCTGCGTTCCAAATTTCCCGAATTGACCGGGAAAGAAGCTGAGAACACTTTGGTGAAGGCCGATATTACGGTGAACAAGAACATGGTACCCTACGATTCACGTTCCCCGTTCAAGACTTCCGGGATACGTGTGGGATCACCCGCCGTAACAACCCGGGGTTTGAAAGAACACGATATGGAATCGATCGTTGTCCTGATCGATGAGGTCCTGGGCAGTATGGACGACCTGACAGTCATTGAACGCGTAAGAAAAAGGGTGAAGGAACTTATGGGCGGGTTACCCCTGTACGCCTGGTAAACTATTATTAACCAATATTCAGAACCATGAGAAAATTTTTTATGTCCATTGTTCTGTTAGCAGCAGTAATCCTGCTGCCCTCAGGAATGTTTGCTCAAACTGTGTCCAGAGGCGTTGTTAAGGCTGTAATCGGATCAGATCTGAACAGTGTGTTGCCTGACGATGTTGTATATATGTATCCCGAGTTTCAAAAAGGCACCGTGTTGTTTAATGACAGAAGCACTTCGGAAGGCATTGTAAATCTTTACCTTATTGGATCCCACATTCATTTTATAGGTCCGGACGGAGACACCCTTGCCATGAAGGATCAGGATACGGCCCGGGTCCTTTCCATAGGTAAGGACACTTATATCCGACATGACAAATGCTGGGTAAGACTCCTGTCAGTTCAGGGTTCGCTGGCCTTTGGAATACGTTCTACAGTCCACATAGAACAGGCCCAGAAAATTGGTGCGTACGGCATGACGGAAGCTACGGCATCCATTTCCAATGTCGCTATGTTACATGATATTCCGGGAGCGCCTTCACATGCTGTTTATCTGAAGACCTTGCGCAATATTCCATACTCGGTAACACACGATGCGCTACTCTACGACGGCAGTAAAATCTTCATGGCTACACGGAAGAATTTCCGGAAGCTCTTCCCTGAAAAAAAAGATCTGGTAAAAACTTATATCAAGGACAATAAGCTGGATCTGACAAAGGCACAGGATGCTTTGCAACTATTTAACTTCCTGAACCTGTAATTGTTTGCGTTGCAAGACCGGTGTCACCCTTCTGGCATTGAACGGAATGGGTTGTTTTTCTTTTGTCGTCCCGGGTATTTGATCCTCTGCCTTATCCCTGGAACCTGCCGGGAATTCCTGCAGCGGAATAAAGGGATTGATTTTGTTTTCCGTCTCCCTTCTGTTTAATTCTTTAACGGCATCTATGGTTACCCCGGTACGAAGTGTTGACGGCAGGGCGTGTACGGTCGGGAAATATTTAAGTGTAAAGGGGAACAACGGTTCTTTGCAGGCTGTCTCCGGCCGGGGAGTGGCGTCCCTGATACCGCGGGAAGTGATCGCATACCTGTCCCCGGGTCTTTCTTCCGCCCTCCAGTTGAAATCGCCCAGACGTTCCTGGTCTTTTTTCAGTTCATAGAGCGGGATCATATCGCTTTTTACCGATTTTTTATATGTTATCCGCTCGGCTCTTCTGTCTTTCAGCATTACGCTCATTTCTTCACATTCCTTAATATTCAGGGACGTGATGATACTGTCTTCCGGTATGTAGAAGAGGGCCTTTGCGTTTTTGACGGCATCGAACCGGTAGATGTCGTTGCCACGTATATGGGCGAACATGATATCCGATTTGATCTGGTGGAAAAAAGTGACTTCTTCCTGTGATATGAGGAATGCTTTGGAAAGAAGATCAACCCTGTAGAGGGAATCCCTGCTGAAACGGAATTGAATGCTGTCGGCACTCAGCTGGCTTTCCTCATTCCAGAGAACGGGCCTGCCGTATTGCCTGAGAACAGAGTCTATGCTATTGAAAACCATAGAATCGCATACAGATTGAAGATCACTTTTATACACTTTTACGTTTTTGTATCCGTAAAAAAAATGTACTTCCATGGTATTGAAAAGACTGTCTCCAAGGTGCTGTACTGCGGCATGCAGCATACTGTCGGTTTTTGCAAGGAATGACTGGATATCTGCCGAATCGGCGCGGAAATAACTTGCTGCCGCTATACTTGTCGGATCGGTGACGGTATCTTTGACAGCTTTCGGGCTTGCCGATTCTTGAATCTTTCCCGGATCTGCTGCAGGAATGGAGGTGGAATCCGGAGAAACAAGGGTGTCTGTCGGGCCCTGGGGCTTCTTCCTTTCCGGAATGTCCTGCCGTTCAAATGCCCGTACACGCTCCAGGGAGTCCATGTCTCCGTAAGTGGAAGTGAATATGCGCAGCGTATCGGCTCGCATAAAAAGGGTGTCTGTCTTGCCCGTTTCCCGGTCAATTTCCCAGGTTATGAAAACCGGGTCTTCCGTAACCTGACCCCAGTCCGGTTCCCTTCGGAAATCCAGCCTGTCTCCCAGCACAAGGACCTGCTGGGTGGTATCGCGGACCTGCACGTTTCGCCGTAATATCCCTGAATTGTTATTCCGGTTGTAATGAACGTCTTCCGCCCATATTTCCTGTTCTTCCGTCCTGATGAAAACATTGTCAGTAAAATGGAACAAGGCTTCTTCCCTTTTGTAGGTGCCTTCTTCGGCAGTGAGAAAGCCGTCTGTGTGCCATGCCTGTACGTTTCCCCAGAATTCCGCAAGGTTCAGGTCGGTATGGTAGTACAACGAATCGGCTTTGACTTTGAGCGTATCGGTTCCCATTTCCACGTGTTCGTACAGACAGAAAAGTTTTTCTTTGGAATAGTAATACCCCCGGCGGCTTTCCAGAAGGGTGCCTTCGTTGTCCACCATACTGCCACCGTTGAAAAAATATCCGATACTGTCCTTTGTATTGAAATTCAGATGTTGGGTACGTAGCCTGTTGCCTTCCTTGTCCAGCAGTTCCACGACCCGGCCCCTTACTTCTGCCGTGTTCAGATCTCCTATGTAATGAATGGTTTCCCCCGTCAGCCTGGTCCCTTCCTGAATGATCTGTACATTGCCTGTGGCGTCAATCACATTTTCGACTGTATTCCATATGGCCGTATCGCACAGGATGTACGTGTCGTTATGCAGGAACCGGGCAGGTCCGGTAACCTTCCGGTAATTTACTCCGAACTGCTCATACATTTCGGCCATTTGTGCACTTATCAGATGCACCTTTTCTTCCTCGGTCCGGTCCCTTTTAACCGTTTGCCCCAGGACGTCGTACCGGGTGAAGATGAACCCGGTCAGGCAGACCAAGAATAGCAGAACCCGGATTTTTTTCATTATTTGATCCAACCTTCCCGTTTGAAAGCACAATCCCTGAAGAGGGGATCAATACGGATGTATGTGGTCTGTTGTTTTTCTTTGATGAAATTTTCTATGGCATCCTGCATCTGGCGGTTGTTGGCCATATTCCGAATGGTATTGTAGTCGTCTTTCAGGTTGGCTGTGTGTGAGGGAATGATCTTGTCCAGGCGAATGATTTTGTAGATCACGTTTCCCTCGCGACCTTCGTTGTCACGACTTTCAAAAGCAGTTGATATGTCACCTTCTTTCATATTCCTCAGAACGTTGTAATCATTTGTCTTGAGCTGGTCCTTTTCGAAGAGGTGGGCTCCTGTGTTCTGATCTGCCATGCGGCCTCCGTTTAGCCTCGAGGGCGGGTCTTCAGAGTACAGCAACGCTGCCCTTTCAAAGGTGATGCTGTCTGTTTTGATGACGTTGGCTATGCTGTCCAGCCGGTTCAGGCTTTTCACCCTGTCGGAGGTCAGCACATCGGGTTTGAGCAATATGTGACGGGCGTTGAACATGTCTCCTTCCCGTTCTATCATTTGTATAAGATGGAACCCGTCGGGGGTTTCTACGATCTGTGACACCTGCCCCTCCTTCAGGACAATGGCGGCATCGCCGAAAGCAGGCCAGTACATCTGTTTGGCAGCCATCCCGAGCTCTCCGCCCCTGCGTGACGAGTAGGGATCCTGCGAATACAATGCAGCCAGTGTGCTGAAACGTTCTCCGTTCATGATCCTTTCCCTGAATTCAAGCAGGCGTTCCTTCACCATCAGGACGGCTTCCTCCTTGGGAGGATACAGAACTATCTGGCTTAACTGGTATTGTGCAGGAATTACGGGCAGGCTGTCCTTGGGTGTCCGCGTGTAAAATTCTTCAATATCCTTAGGGGTAAGTTCGGGGATATTTTCGGTTATGGTAGATTGCATGTCACGTGTAAGGCTCTGTTCGCGGAACAGCTCCCGCCATTCCTGTTTGAGCTTGAAAACGGGTTTGCGAAAATATTCTTCCGTGGCTTTTTCGCCACCCAGGCGTGTTTTGATATCCTGGAGCCTGTTTTCCAGTTCCAGCTCAACATATTCTTCATTTACTGTAAGACTGTCCAGCCGGGCCTGGTTCAGCATCAGTTTGGAAACCAGCATGTTTTCCAGCAGTTCGCATCGAAGGTTCTTGTCTGTAATGATTCCCTGCATCATTTGCATCTGGACCTCTTCTTCGATCGTGGATAGCTGTATCATTTCATTGCCCACAAGGGCGATTACTTTGTCAACCAGGCCATTGCCGTATTTTTGCCCATAGGCGGAGGTCGCTGCCGACAGCAAGATCAGCATGCAGATTGCCGGTTTATGAATCTTCATCCTTTTTGTAGATTTTTATTATTTGTTTGTTCCAGCCTTCTTTTAAAACCTCGTTTTCCAGATCCTTGAGCAATTGCTGCTTTCTTTTGCTCAAAATGATCTGCCGAATATTTCCCTCTATATGCTCAAGGGGAGCAGGATACCGGGCGGGAATAAAATCGGTAACGGACACCAGGTACGCGTAAAGACTGTCCCGTGTATCAATGTAGCCGTCGGGTTTTACCGCCTCCAGCACCGCTTCTGTTCCAAGGGGCAAATCTTGTGCCAATTCGGGAGCCGTGATCCAACGGCCCGCATAATCGGTGTAGATCTCGGCGGAACTTTCACATAATCTTCCTAGCTGTGTAAGGTCTTCAATGGTTTTTGAACGGTAAATGTTCCTGACCATGGGCAGGTAAGGAGAATGCAGCCTCATCTTGATGGAACGTACTTTGAAAAGAGGGGCGTCCAGCAGGAACAGATCCCGGTTTTCCGAATAGTAAGTACTGATCTCGGTGTCCCGGATAAGCGTATCAATGCGTTCTTCCACGTATTTTTTCTGATAACGGAATACGAGAAGGGATTTCCTGTAGTCCGCCAGTTCCTGTTCCACATCCTTTTCGTCTTTTGAGAGTTCGCTTTCTGCTTTTTTTAACAGCAGGTTGTCAATGGCCCACAGATCAATGTAATGAGTGACCATGTTTACCGAATCTGAAGGAGTAAGGGATCCGGGCAGCAGTCCTTCCACATCTTTTCTGTAAAGGATCTCTTTCCCTATCTGCGCCATCCGTTCCGGTTCGTTACCAAACCAGCGTTTTAGCTGACGGCAGGAACCCAGGGTTGCCACAGCAAGCAATATGAGCAGGCATTTTTTCATGAGATCTGGTTTATCTGGAATAATTGGGAGCTTCCCGCGTTATGGTTACGTCGTGAGGATGGTTCTCAATCACCCCTGCCGAAGTGATACGAACAAATTCAGCCATTTTCAGAGAAGCCAGGTCCGGAGTGCCGCAATATCCCATACCGGCACGAAGTCCTCCGGCCAGCTGGTAAAACACTTCACCCAGGGTGCCCTTGTAAGGCACCTGTGCTACGATCCCTTCCGGAACCAGTTTCCTGACATCTTCTTCGGCATCCTGGAAATATCGGTCTTTGGAACCCTGCTGCATGGCCTCCAGAGAACCCATACCCCGGTAACTTTTAAATTTCCGGCCGTTCAGGATGATCGTTTCTCCGGGAGATTCCTCTACTCCGGCAAACAGCGATCCCGCCATGACCGTATCCGCTCCGGCTGCCAGCGCTTTTACCATGTCTCCGGAATACCTGATTCCGCCGTCTGCAATAATGGGGATCCCCTTGTCCTTTAATACGCTGTATGCCTGCATGATGGCTGATAACTGTGGAACTCCTACTCCCGCAACCACCCGTGTAGTGCAGATGGATCCGGGCCCTATGCCTACCTTAACAGCGTCGGCTCCGCTTTCTGCAAGGGCAATGGCTCCCGAGGCCGTAGCCACGTTCCCTGCCACGATATCCAGGTGGGGAAAGGCTTTCCTGGCCTTGCGCACCGTTTCCAGAACTCCGGCAGAGTGACCGTGTGCGGTATCGATCACCACCGCATCGATGTCAACAGACAACAGCTTCTCAATTTTTTCCAGGGTATCGGCCTTGACTCCTACGGCTGCGGCGGTGCGCAGTCTGCCCTTGCTGTCCTTGCTGGCTTTGGGATTGTCTTTTATCTTGGTTATGTCCTTGAAAGTCAAAAGTCCGATAAGTTTAAAATGTTTGTCGACCACCGGCAGTTTTTCGATCTTGTAAATTTTCAGAAGGTTGGTGGCGCTTCCCAGGTCGGCCCCGTCGTGTATGGTGATCAGGTTTTCTTTGGTCATCACCTCCGATATGGGCGTTCCGGGATTTTCTACAAAACGAAGATCCCGGTTGGTAACGATACCAATGAGCCGGTGTTTTTTATCAATGACGGGAATACCTCCAATATGGTTGTCCGCCATGAGCCTGAGGGCATCGCCCACACAGGCTTCGGGACCGATCACTATGGGGTCGTAGATCATGCCGTTTTCCGATCTTTTGACTTTGCGCACATGCTCCATCTGCTGTTCAATGGTCATGTTTTTGTGTATCACACCCAGACCTCCCTCACGCGCTATGGCGATGGCCAGAGTAGAATCCGTGACAGTGTCCATGGCTGAAGAAACAATGGGGGCGCTCAGTACAATGTTCCTTGAAAAGCGGGTTGTCAGTTCCACGTCACGGGGGAGAACGGATGAAGCGGCAGGAAGGAGCAATACATCGTCAAATGTAAGGCCTTCATAAATGATACGATCGCTGAATGATTTCATGGCCGAAGATTTTATCCTGCAAATATAAAGAAAACGGTAGATTATGTATTATCTTTGTGTACATGAAGAAAAGGAAGATCGGATTATTGGCACGGGTAGCGATAGCCATGGTGCTGGGAATTTTGTCCGGATTGTTCTTCCCTCTCTGGGTACAGCGTATTTTTTTGACCTTCAATGCACTGTTCAGTAATTTTCTTGATTTTGTCGTTCCGTTGATCATCCTGGGACTTATTGCACCCGGGATCGCGGAACTGGGAAGGGGGGCAGGGAAAATGCTGGGAACAACAATGATCCTGGCATACGGATCTACCCTTCTGAGCGGGTTCTTTGCCTACTTTGCATGCAGGGCGGTTTATCCCATTCTGCTTAACGGAGGCGGAGAAGGTATGCCGCTATTGCAGGGGTCGGATCTTCCGGCTACGGCAGCTGATCAGCTTACGCCCTATTTTTCGCTTGATTTTCCTCCTCTTTTCGGAGTCATGTCCGCGTTGGTCTTTGCATTTGTTCTGGGTCTGGGACTGACAGTGATCAGAAACGGAGAACCCTTGTTAAACGTGCTGACCGGATTCCGTGAAATTGTGAACAGGACCATATCGGCAGTGATCATTCCCCTTTTACCTCTTTTTGTGTTCGGGATCTTTTTGAAAATGGCAGCTGACGGTCATATTGAAAAAGTAATGGGAGTCTTTGTAAAGATTATCATTCTCATATTTATTCTGACCGTAGTTTTGTTGCTGTTCCAGTTTGTTGTTGCCGGGCTGGTTGCCAGGAAAAATCCGCTGGTTCTGTTACGTACCATGCTGACGGCTTATGTTACGGCCCTGGGCACACAATCGTCTGCGGCAACCATTCCCGTTACAATGGCCCAGGCCATCAGGTGCGGAGTGGACCCGAGGGTGGCGGGTTCTGTGATCCCCCTGTGTGCCACCGTGCATTTATCAGGGAGTATGCTCAAGATCACCGCATGTGCGATGGCCGTGATGATGATGATGCATATGCAGGCAGAACCGGCTGTTTTTGCGGGGTTTATTTTTCTTTTGGGCATAACGATGATAGCGGCTCCCGGAGTGCCGGGAGGCGCCATCATGGCAGCTATTGCTGTCCTTCAGTCAGTGCTTGGATTTGACACGGAAGCCATTGGCCTGATGATCACCCTGTATATTGCCATGGATAGTTTCGGGACGGCCTGTAATGTTACGGGAGACGGGGCCATTGCCGTAATAGTAAATAAGATCTATGCGTAGGATCAGTGTCTTTTGTGGTTCCCGTACGGGCAATGACCCCCGGATCGCGGCACAGGCCGAACTGTTCGGGAAGATCCTGGCAGCAAATAATATAGAATTGGTTTACGGGGGAACCCGTATTGGCATCATGGGTATTCTTGCAGACAGTGTTCTGGCGGGTGGTGGAATGGTTGAAGGAGTGATGCCGTCACTTATTGAAGAAAGAAAAATTGCCCACGAACATCTTACGCGCATGGTCCAGGTGGCAGATCTGGAAGAAAGAAAAAAAAGACTGATCGGGCATTGTGATGCCATAGTGGTATTTCCCGGCAGTTACGGGACCATGGACGAATTGTTCGGAGCTCTTGTGCTGAAACAGCTCGAGAAAATTGACAAACCCGTGGTGCTAGTCAACATCGGCGGATTTTACGATGCGCTGCTTTCTCAGATGGACCATATGGTGAGGACGGGTTTTATGCCCGAACGCTTTCGTTCAAATTTACGGGTAGTTACCGACTGCAGGGACCTGCATTTTCTTTGGGAGTGACATACCTGGCTCCCTGAAATGTATTGCGTTCTTCCAGCCTCTGCTCAAGCAGACGAATGATTTCCACATTGCGGATCAGTCCCCAGGGGGTTGCATTCACAAACCGCGGGGGAACTTCACCCGCAATGCGTTCAATAAATATACCGGGACGTAAACGTTCCAGAAAATCCACCACAAAATCCAGGTATTCTTCAAGAGTAAAGGTTACGAAATCCCGGGGATGTTCCTTATAGATCACTTCCATGGGCGTCCCCTTGACGATCTGGAGCTGATGAAGTTTCAGGCTTGTAACAGGCAAGGCACTTAGTATCCGGGCTTCTTCCAGCATCTCTTCCCTGGTTTCTCCGGGCAGGCCGAAAATCATATGTACTCCCACATGCAAATCCCTGGCTGCCGTAGTCCGGATGGCCTCTGCCGATTGTTCCCAGGAATGACATCTGTTGATACGCGCAAGGGTCCTGTTATAACAGGATTCCACGCCGTATTCTATCATTACGATCTTCTCCCTGGACAAATTGCTGAAATAGTCCAGTTTTTCCGCATCCATACAATCTGGTCTGGTTCCTATCACGATGCCTCTTATGCGGGGGTCTTTCAGAACCGTTCCATAGATCAGACGCAGTTTTTCCAGGGGTGCATGCGTATTGGAATAGGGCTGGAAATAGGCAAGGTATCCGCCGGCTTTTCTGTAGCGGACACGATGGAACGCGATTCCTTCATCTATTTGCCGGGTCAGACTTTTGTCCGGAGTACTGTATCCCGGGTGAAATGCCTTGTTGTCGCAATAGGTACAGCCTCCGGTACCAACGGTCCCGTCGCGGTTGGGGCAGGAAAAGCCGGCATCAACCACGACTTTCTGCAGTCGTGTTCCGTACTTTTCTTTGAAGAATCCGGTAAAGGAACGGTATCTTTGCATAGGGCAAAGGTAAAAAGTATGTCTTGTCATATCAAAGATTTGCTGTAAATTTGTAGGATATGAAAAAGTCTGTGCATTATTTCCTGGCGGCATTTGTCGCACTTGCCGTTCTCGCAGGATGCGGGAAAGGCAGAACGCTGGAACAACTTTCCGGTATTTCGGACAATGTGAAAAGCGCTTTCGCCCCGGACAGAAGGGAGAAAGTATATGAAATCACATTCGAAAAACAGAAAGGTAAACGGATCTATGTTGCCAGGGGATCTACTTCGGAAGAAGGAGTGGTGCCGGCTTTGACCGCCGCAGCTGCTTCTCACGGGATCACGCTGGCCGACAGCATCAGGGTATTGCCTGATCCTGCCCTGGGAGATGCAATTTACGGAGTGACCACCCTGTCTGTTGCCAACCTGAGGTACGAACCCCGGTATGCGTCGGAATCTGCAACGCAGACATTGATGGGAATGCCCCTGAGAATATTGGAAAAAAAAGGCGGATGGACCCGGGTAAAAACACCGGAAGGCTATATCGCATGGGTTTCTTCAGGAAGTTTGCAGGAAATGGACCTGGCTGCATATGAAAAATGGATGGCTTCGCCAAAAGTAATTGTTAACAAGCATTATACACTATTCAGGGAACAACCGCTGCCCGGAGCCCAGGTAGTTTCGGACGGCGTTTGGGGAAATATTGCAGAACTGGAAGGCCAGACGCCTCTGTATTATAAAGTCAGGCTTCCGGACGGGAAACAGGCTTATCTTTCCCGCTATGATGCAGAACCCTTCCAGTCCTGGGCACAGGCAGAGAATCCCCTGCCTGAGGACATTATTTCAACGGCTCTGCAATTTGTCGGATTTCCTTACCTGTGGGCAGGAACTTCGGTCAAGGCCATGGATTGCAGCGGTTTGGTGAAAACGGTCTATTACCTGAACGGGATCATACTGTTGAGGGACGCTTCCCAGCAGGCTCGCATGGGAGAACAGGTGGATATATCTGAAGGCTGGGGTAATATGAGGATGGGCGATCTTTTATTCTTTGGAAGAAAAGCTACCGCCGACAGAAAAGAAAGCATTACCCATGTGGGAATATATATCGGAGATGCGCGTTTCATTCATTCAGCGGGACGCGTCCGCGTCAATTCCCTGGACCCGGAAAGTGATATTTATTACGAAGGATCGGACCGTCTGGTCAGGGCTTCAAGGATCCTGAACCACGTAGATGACGGCACCCATGTGGTTTCGATTCGGGAACATCCCTGGTACGGAATCTCCGGTAATTAAAGAATCAATATGAAAGACATGAACTCGACAAGACGCGATTTTCTGAAAACATCAATGGCACTGGCTGCTGCTGCGGCCGTTGCAGGGCCGGCACGTTTGTTTGCTGCAGATACCGGCAGGCAGCGATCAAGGATCCCTGCAGGTTCTGATAAAATGGTACTGACTTTCGAACCTTTCGAAGCCCGTATGAAACACGTCTTTACCATAGCCGGATCTTCCCGGTCCACTACCCCCATTGTACTCACAAAAATCTCGTATCAGGGATACACGGGCTACGGAGAGGCTTCCATGCCCCCGTACCTCGGGGAAAGCACCGCCTCGGCCATGGAGTTCCTCAGGCGCGTGGATCTGAGCCGGTTCAGCTCTCCTTTCCAGATGGAAGAGATCCTGACATACGTGGACAATATTACCATCAATAACACGGCAGCCAAGTGCGCTGTGGATATCGCCCTGCACGATTTGTGCGGAAAAATCATGGGACAGCCCTGGTGGAAAATCTGGGGATGGAGCAACAAGGACCTGCCCAGTACTTCGGTAACCGTGGGACTGGCCTATGGACCTGACGGGAGCATAGACAGGGAAGAGGTGCGAAAGAAAACACTCGAGACCCTGGATTACAATCTGATAAAGGTAAAACTGGGGAACGCCGAGCAGGATGATAAAACGATGATTGACACCATCCGGGAAGTTACCGGGTTGCCCATAGTGGTGGACGCCAACCAGGGATGGAAAGATAAAGACCACGCTCTTAAAATGATAGAATGGCTCGCTGCCAGGGGTGTGGAAATGATCGAGCAACCTATGCCCAAACTGATGCTCGATGAGCAAGCCTGGCTCAGGGACCGCAGTCCTCTTCCCATTATGGCCGATGAGGCATGCCAGCGTTTATCAGACATACGGAAGCTTCATGGAGCCTATGACGGGATAAACATCAAACTGATGAAATGTACGGGTATGCGGGAAGCACGCGAGATGATCTCCCTGGCAGAGGCACTGCATATGCGCATCATGATCGGCTGTATGACGGAGACCTCTGTGGCCATTTCGGCAGCAGCCCAATTCGCCAGCCAGGTGGAGTGGGCGGATCTGGACGGAAACTGGCTTATTGCCAATGATATATTTACCGGAATGAAAGTGGTTGACGGACGTATTACCCTGGAAGATAAACCGGGAATAGGTGTTGAACCCATAAACAATTAATTTACACAAGGAGTATGCCTGAAAATTTAAGAACATTCAAAAAGGATATTGATTATTTGATAGATGAAGTGATCTCTGATTGCTGTACCTTCATTTACATTAATCCCGACAAAAAAGAAGCGGAAGCCATGGAAGTGATCAACGAGGCCATTGCCCTGAGGGATGACATGTTTGAACGTCTGAACAAAATTCATGAAAAACCTGCCAGACCTCATTTCAAGGTGTTGAAAGAAGAGTTTCTTAAAAAAATTGATGTCTTATTTGAAAAAATAAGTGAATTGGCCAAATAGCAAGCCCGGAACCTTTCTTCAGGGGCGAATATTGATTCTGGACGGGGCGATGGGGACGATGATCCAGCGCCTTGATCCATCTTTCCCGCCCGGAGCTGAGGGGGATCATGATATTCTTGTCCTCACGCAACCCGATCTCATCCTGTCCATTCACAGGGAATATGTGGCTGCCGGAGCCGATATTGTCACTACCAACACGTTCAATGCCAACCGTATTTCGCAACAGGATTACGGAACACAGGACAAGGTCTACCAAATGAATCTGGAAGCGGCGCGTCTGGCCCGTGAAAGCGGGGCGCTGCTGGTGGCCGGATCAATGGGCCCAACGAATAAGTCCGGATCCATTTCGCCCGATGTGAACCGGCCGGGACTCCGTGGCGTGGATTTCAATTCCCTGGCAGAGGCCTACAGGGAGCAGGCCCGGGGACTCAGAGACGGAGGCGTTGACCTGTTCCTGGTAGAAACTGTTTTTGATACCATAAATGCCAAAGCCGCCTTGTTTGCCTTATCTGAAGAGGCTCCCGGTATTCCGGTAATGTTGTCTGCGACCATAGCCGACAATTCGGGACGTATTCTTTCGGGACAGACCCTGGAGGCTTTTTTGGTATCCACAGCCCATGCAGACCTGTTTAGTGTAGGACTGAACTGTTCGTTCGGGCCTGACAGGATGTTGCCTTTTTTACGTATCCTGTCGCGTCATGCCACCACATTCACCAGCGCACATCCCAATGCCGGGCTGCCCGATCTGTACGGAAAGTACAACCTCACACCGGAAGAAATGAGCCACCAGGTAAAACCATTTGTGGAGGAAGGACTGGTGAATATCGTCGGGGGCTGCTGCGGCACGACGCCGGCCCATATTAACGCCTTGTCACGTATGGTCCGTGAAACATCGGCACTTGTGAGAAAACCGGTTCCCGGCCGGGATGCTTCCCGCTCCAGGTCAGTGATCCTGAGTGGACTGGAAGTGTTGACCGTCCCCGAAGAACCGGCATTTCTGATAGTGGGTGAACGTACCAATGTATCCGGGAGCAGGCGTTTTGCGCGACTTATCAACGAGAAAAAATATGAAGAGGCCCTGGAGATCGCGAGGGGCATGGTACAGGACGGGGCCCATATCCTGGATGTGAACATGGACGATCCCATGCTGGATGCTAAGATTTCAATGAAGGAATTTTTGCTGATGCTGGGTTCCGATCCCGAAATTGCCCGTGTGCCCCTGATGCTCGATTCTTCACGCTGGGAGGTACTGGAGGCGGGATTGCAGTGTTTACAGGGAAAATCGATCGTGAATTCCATAAGTCTGAAAGAAGGTCCTGAGGAATTCCTGCGTAGGGCAAGATTGATAAAAAGATACGGGGCGACCGCACTGGTTATGGCCTTTGACGAACAAGGCCAGGCTACCACGTTTGACCGCCGCGTGGCAATAGGTACCCGGGCGTTTCACCTGCTGGTGGATGAAGCCGGGTTTGAACCCCGCGACATCATACTGGATCCCAACGTGCTGGCAGTGGGCACGGGCATGGAAGAGCACCGTCATTTTGCTGTCGATTTTATTGAAACGGTCAGGTATCTGAAACAAAACCTGAAAGGTGCCGTGGTAACGGCCGGGGTAAGCAATTTGTCCTTTTCCTTCCGTGGCAACAATACGGTCCGGGAAGCCATGCATGCTGTTTTCCTTTACCACGCCATTGGGGCAGGCCTCGACATGGCCATTGTGCGACCCGGGGAACAGCCTGTCTATTCAGATATTCCGGAGCCTTTACGCAAAGCGGTGGAAGACGTGATACTCGATACCGATGCCGAGGCCACTTCACGCCTGGTGGATATGGCAAACACCGTCAACCGGCAGGACAAGGAGGGACCCGAACCATCACAGGAAGCATGGAGGGAACTGGAAGTCAGTGAAAGACTTATGTACGCACTGGCTCACGGAATTGAAAAACACCTTCAGCAGGACCTCGAAGCCATGTCCCGGATCCCGGCAATGGAAATTGTGGAAAAGACCCTGATGGAGGGTATGAACCGGGTTGGCAAATTGTTTGGGGAAGGTAAAATGTTCCTGCCCCAGGTGGTGAAAACCGCCAGGACCATGAAACAGGCCGTGATGTTTTTACAACCCCGCATCGAAACCGAGAAGGGTCAGGTGACTGACGGCAGGAAGCCTGCCGGGGAAGTGGCCGGGATCATAGCTACGGTAAAAGGTGACGTACACGATATCGGGAAGAACCTGGTGATCCTGGTCATGGAATGCAATAATTATAAGATAACAGACCTGGGGGTAATGGTCCCGGCGCACCAAATTGTGGAAGCGGCTTGTCACAGCGGGGCTGCCTTTATCGGGCTGAGTGCCCTGATTAC
>LFSY01000101.1:98657-102743 GCA_001512865.1 Rikenellaceae bacterium DTU002
CCGTTGCTCATAGGAGGCGCAACCACCTCTGCCTTGTTTACTGCTTTGAGGATCGCCCCGGAATACAGCGGCCCGGTTATTCATTGTCCCGATGCCGCAGGAGTAGCACCCCTCCTGGCTGATTGTTTTTCCGGGGATCCCCGGATAAGGGAAAATTTTGTCGTTTCGTTACGGGAGAAGCAGGCCCGTTTGAGGGATGCTTACCAAAAAGCAAAAGCAGGGGAGGAATACCTTTCCCCTGAAGCCGCCCGTGCCAACCGTTGGGTTTCCACCGTCAACTGGAGGATGCGCAGTCTTTGTGCACATTGCGGGCAACGACACGGCCTGGATGATTTTATTCCGCCTTTTGTAGGGATAAGAGAATTTTCCGTTCCTTTTGACACGTTACGCGCCCTGATCGACTGGAATGCGTTTCTGAACGCCTGGAAGGTCAGGGACGACCGGGAGCAGACAGCAATATCTCTGAAAGATGCCCAAGTCCTTTTAGACGATCTGATACAATGTCGTTACGGCGATATTGCCCGGGCGCGTGCCGCAGCAGGTTTCTGGCCTGCTTTTGCCACACCCGAAGACCACCTGGTTTTTTACGCCGATGCTTCCCGCCGCAGGATCATCCTGGATATGGCCCTGGAAAGGGATTTGCTTCGTCATAAGGACGGGTCTCCCAACTTCTGTCTGACTGATTTTGTTGTTCAGGAAAACCCTGCCCATACTCCTGACTATGCAGGGTTGTTTGTCCTTACGGCTTCTTCACCCCGGATGGAAGCCCTGGTTAACGAATTTCGGGAGAAGGGAGATGTATACAACGCCCTTTTACTTCAAACCCTGCTGGACCGGCTTGCAGAAGCCTGCAGTCAATACCTGCACAGAGAATTGATGTATCTTCCCTGCGGCGCCCTGCGGGGTATTCGTCCTGCTTTCGGATATCCTTCCTGCCCGGACCATGCACTGAAAAAGGAAGTCGTAGCGCTGTTGCAACAGGAAAAAGACCTGGGGATAGAGCTCACATCATCCTGGATGTTACGTCCGGCCGCCTCTGTGTGCGGGATGTATATTGGTCATCCGCAGGCCAGGTATTTTACGGTTAGAGTCCCCGGGGTATGAAGCTGACAGATATATTTGCCGTTGCCGAAAAGACCTTTTCTTTCGAGTTTTATCCTCCCAGGGATGAGATCGCCGCCGTCGATTTCGGGATCAACATAGGGCAGCTTATCAAACTGAGTCCTTCGTTTGTGTCTGTTACATACGGGGCCGGCGGATCTACGCGTTCCCGCACCTTTGACCTTGTTGACTACCTTAAAAACAGGGTGGGGCTTAATACCGTAGCGCATTACACATGTGTGGGAAGTACCCGGACCAAAACCCTGGAGGACCTGAAGAAGCTTCGTCAGCTGGGCTTGCAGAATTTTATGTTGCTTAGGGGAGATCCCGAAGTGGGGTCCAAATACGGGTTCATTCCCTGTTATGATGGTTTTGCCAACGCCACCGAACTGATCTCGTTTGCCCGGGAACATATTGAAGACTGTAGTATTGGAGGAGGCGCCTATCCCGAAGTGCATCCTGAATCGGCAACGGCGGATGCCGATATGAGGAACCTGAAAAAGAAGGTCGATGCCGGCTGCGATTTTCTAATAACCCAGTTTTTCTTTGACAATAAAAGATATTTTGATTTTGTGGCAAGAGCCCGAAGAGCCGGTATCAAATGCCGCATCATCCCGGGTATCATTCCCCTGATCAAGTATTCCCAGCTGGAGCGTTTTGTAAACCTGTCCCGGGCATCCATACCGCCAGCCTTCCTGGAGCAACTGGAACGTAACCGTTATAACCCCGATGCCATTTACAAGGCCGGAATGGATTTTGCCATTCGCCAGTGCCGGGACCTGCTGATGCTGGGAGCTCCGGGACTTCACTTCTATACACTCAACAAATCCAGGGCAACGGTCGAGATCTATCAGACCTTGATGGTCAGATAACAATGCCAGAGGACGACCCCTATGGCCACCGACACGTTCAGGGAATGCTTGGTCCCGTGTTGCGGGATTTCTATGCATCCGTCACAGGCGTCTACCACTTCCTGCGTGACGCCCCGCACTTCATTTCCGAAAACCAATGCCGTTTTTTTATCTTTTCCGGGATGAAAGTCAGTCAGGCAGACGGCCCCCTCGGCCTGTTCAACGGCCAGGACCGAATAGCCCTTTTCCTGTAATGAGCGTACCGCATCCAGCGTGTTTTGACAATACGACCATTCAATGGCATCTTCTGCTCCCAGGGCGGACTTGTGGATTTCGGGTGACGGCGGACAGGCTGTGATCCCGCACAGGCAGATGTGTTCCAGGGCAAAGGCGTCGGAGGTCCTGAAAGCCGATCCGATATTATGCTGGCTTCTGACATTGTCCAGGACCAGGACGAGAGGTAATCGGGGGCTTTTCCGGAACTCTTCCGGAGAAAGTCTGCATAGTTCCCTGTTTGGAATTTTTCTGGGCATAGGGCAAAGGTACGGGATTTTAGTGTAAATTTGCATTATGCCAACTATGTATGTTATAAGCGGGTGTAACGGGGCCGGCAAAACCACAGCTTCCTATACTATTCTTTCAGAAATGCTCCAATGCAGGGATTTTGTGAACTCGGACGAAATTGCACGGGGGATCTCGCCTTTTGACCTTTCACATGCAGCCATTGATGCGGGGAGGGTTATGTTGAAAAGGATCAAGGATCTGACCGATACCAAGGAAGACTTCGCCTTTGAAACCACACTTGCAGTCCGTTCTTACGCCAGACTCATAGACAAAACCAAAAAGAAAGGGTATGAGGTCATGCTGGTATATTTTTGGCTGAACGATCCCGACCTGGCTGTTGACCGTGTAAAAAACAGGGTCATTGCAGGAGGGCACAGCATCCCTGAAAATGTGATCCGCCGCAGGTACTGGTCCGGGATCCGCAATTTGTTCCATATCTATATTCCCCTGAGTGACCGGTGGCTGCTGATTAACAATTCAGACACCCCCTCTTCGCTTATAGCGGAGGGGAGTGGGCTGAAAGAAACAAAGATCTACAATCAGGAAGATTACGAAAAACTTAAAAGTTTATCGCAAAACCTCCTCCCGGGCTTAAATGAATAGTCAGCCGGTCCCGGCTGGTTACTTCACATTCTTCAATCTTGTAATCGGTAGCATGACGGTGTGCATTCACCCCGTCTTTGAATATTTTTGCCTTGTATGTGCGGCCGGGTTCCAGGAAAGAGAGATCCAGGGTTATGGTCCGGGGAGTCCAGTCGGTCAGGCCTCCCACAAACCAATGTGACCCGTTCCTGCGCGCCGAAACAATATATTTGCCCAATGCTCCCTGGAGGATCCGTGTTTCATCCCATACGGAAGGAATACCTGTAATAAAATCGGTGGTTTCCTGTTCTTTCATATAGGTGGTGGGATTGTCACACAACATCACCAGGGGATTGTCAAACACTATGTATGTGGCCACCTGACGGGCGCGTGTGCCGGCCGCCATGGGATTGTTGTATACGGGATGGAAATCCTGGCGGGTGGCGTTGCGCATAGCTCCCTGGGTGTAGTCAACCGGCCCGGCAAGCATACGTATATAGGGGAAGGTCACTTCATAGGGAACCAGGTCTTCCCGGCTCCATTTGGATTGTTCCAGGCCAAAGATGCCTTCAAAATTGACAACGTTGGGATAGGTGCGGTTGAACCCTGCGGGCTTATACATACCGTGAAAGTCAAGCAGCAGGTTGTAACGCGCGGCAGTTTCCGCAATACGGTATAACATGTCCACTACAGGCTGATCGTCACGGTCCATGAAATCCACCTTAAAGCCTTTGAATCCCATTTCCGAGTATACACGGCATGCTTCTTCCAGCTTTTTGTCCAGGACATAGCCCACGCACCACAGGATCAGGTCCACGTTCTTTTTTGAAGCGTAGGATACAAGCTCGTCCAGGTCAATTTCGGGGATGGCCTGCATGATGTTACCCCCCTGAGGAGGAGACCATCCCTCGTCCAGAACAACGTATTCAATGCCGTTGTCACTGGCAAAATCTATGAAATATTTGTACGTTTGGGTGTTGATGCCTAC
>LFSY01000101.1:102752-114434 GCA_001512865.1 Rikenellaceae bacterium DTU002
TTGATCCAGTCCGTGCACCCTATCCTGTTGGGAGCGCCCAGGGCATATACCAGATCGTTAACGGGAAGTTCGGTATCCTTTTCGGATACTGCCATGATGCGCCAGGGAAAAGTTCTTTGTCCGGCAGTCCGGGCCAGTACATCTGAATAATGTACCGGTATTACCTGCCCTCTGAAGGGATCTGTTCTTGTGGCGGAAGGGATGGGTGCAAACACGCCCTGATAGGCAAACCCCCCCGAAGTCTTTCCTCCGCGCAGGTACATACCGGGATAAGATTCCAGGTCAGATTCCGTCAACACCATTTTCATGCCATTGTCCAGGCATACCAAAAGGGGAAGAAAGGCCAGTTTTTCCGCGTCAAAACCGCTTATGGGCGATACCGTGTAAATGTTTTCGTGTGAATTGAAAAAAGGATTGTCTTCCCCCCGGCTGTATGGGATGTAGGAGGTATGATCCTTCTGGAAAACGAATCCGGCCGCTTCGTCCACGATCTTCAGAGAATCCTTCATGGTCGTATAGAACCTGTAAGCGGCTCCCTGGTCATAGAGACGGAAAGAGAGCCCGAAGCCCCCACGGAACCTGAAGTCTATCTGGCTGTATTCCAGTGATATTTCCGACTTTTTGTAAAAAGGGGAAGGGATAACATCCCTTGATTGTGTTTTCTTTGCCGAGATTAACCGGGCTCCCGGCCCCAGTATGGTCCCGTCTTCCAGACTCAGAGAAAGCGGCACGGAGGAGACCAGGACCTGGTCCGTATGCAACAGGCAGAAAGAAATGTTGGTGTCGGTCACAACCTGGAGTTCCAGCTTCCCGTCGGGAGAAGTAATGGAGTGAATCTTTACTTTGGCATCGAGTGTGCCGGTTGTCAGGAACAGGAGGCCTGCGAACATAATGAGAGATCGTACGGAAGATGTGAGGGAAGTTTTCATATCATTATCGGTTGTTTGAGTCAAGTATGGAGAAGGTAAAGGTATAATCCCCGTAAGGCATCATATATTGTGGTTGCGGGAGTCCTCCCCATGAATTCAGGCAGCCCAGGCCCATTTGACGGAGGTCTATGCAACATTGCGTAAAGTTTTCTTCTTTCAGGTCCCGGGAATGACTGTTGCGTTTTTCCGGGCCCTGGTCGAGCGTTTCCATGGCATAATGAAGGGCAGAGGCAGAGAAAAGCAGGTCTGAATCTATGCGGATGCCTGCACCTGCAGCATCCACCAGTTCCCACCACCTGAGATCTGTCCGGTTCCCGTTTTCCTGCGGACGGATGTAAGGATAGAACTGCTCTGGAACTGATTGTCTGTACAGGCCCGTAAAAGCGGCATCTTTCCTGTCCTCGTAATTCTCTGCCGGACCTCTCCCGTAATACACCAGGCGGTTGTATTTTTTTGGAGTAAAGAATCTTATACCGAAACGGAACAGCGGAGGCATTTTCATGGCTTCATCTTCCCCGGCCCCGGTGACCAGTTGCTGGGTGATCTGCAGACCCCCGTCGGGATCGGGTTCATAGATCATGACCAGTGTGGCCTTGAGTTGAGGCAAATGGTAATTGGCGGTGATGGCCGTCGCTTCCACCCGGAACCCTTTGAATTCCATTGTGGGAGCATGCCAGGCAAGGTACTTCAATTGTAAGGATGCGCCAAAATCATTGTCGGTGGGAGCACGCCAGAAGTTGGGCATGATCTGGGTGTCATCCAGAAGCATTTTTCGTCCAGAAAATGAAAGACCGGAAACAAACCCGTTTTTCCGGCTGAATTCCACGTGCATGTTTCCCGTTTTGGCAATTAGCCAGTTGCGGTCATTATCTTCTATGGTAAAGGCAAGATCCTGAGCTTCGTCTTCTTTGTCTTTTGCAGGGTCGGGGCTCCACAGCGGAAGCTGGGCGCGGGCCAGGACCGTTCCGGCAGGCAGCCCCTCCCCGGCTCTTTTTGTGGAGAAATGCATATTCAGGAACAATTCTCCGTGTTTATATGCGGACCAGTCAGCGGCGCGGTATCCCAGGTCCACGGTCACGGTTTGCTGAGGTCCCGCTGACAGGTCGCTCTGATGACCTTTCAGCACGGGAATTCCGTCACAAAGCAATTCCCAGTCCATGGACAGGTGTGAAAGGTCCCGGAAAAAATATTCATTCAGAACACGGACCTTGCCATTCGCTGCATCCTGATCGGTGACCCATACATTCTGGTAATAATACCCGACTTCGTATGCGTGGGGATTCGGGTCGCGTACGGGACTGAAGACCCCGTTGCAATTGAAATTCTGGTCCGAGGCGTCGTAACGGTTATAGTCTCCTCCGTAGGAATAAATAAAATGTCCCCCGGGCCGTTCCAGGAGCAAGGCCTGGTCTGCGAAGTCCCAGATGAATCCCCCCTGGTATTCCGGGTATTTGCGGATGAGTTCCCAGTAACGATTGAACCCTCCCATGGAATTTCCCATGGCATGGGCGTATTCACATTGAATCAACGGTCTTTCGGGATCGTTTTCCAGGTAACGGACACATCCCTCGTAATCCATATACATGGGGACAAAGATGTCCGAGATCCCGGGCCTGGTTGCACGTTCATACTGTATGGGCCGCTTCTGGATATCTGCAGTCCTTATGGCGTCATAAGCCCGGGTGAAATTTTCCCCGTCACCCGCCTCGTTACCCATGGACCATATGATGACAGAAGCATGGTTCCTGTCTCGTTGGACCATACGTTCCACACGCTCCAGATGTGCCTTCAGGTAATCGCTGCGTGCAGCAAGGGTGTGTGCTCCGTATCCCATGCCGTGGGATTCGATATTTGCCTCGTCCACAACGTAGATACCGTAAAGATCGCACAACGCATACCATAAGGGATTGTTCGGGTAATGACAAGTGCGTACTGCGTTGATGTTGAACTGTTTCATTACCTGGATGTCCTGTATCATGCGTTCACGTGAGACGTGGTATCCCGTGGCCGGGTCCATTTCATGACGGTTCACTCCTTTGATCAGGACCGGTTGTCCGTTGACCAGCAGCTGCGCATCTTTGATCTCGACGTTCCTGAAGCCCACTTTCCAGGGGATGAATTCCGTTTCTCGGCCGGAGGCCGCATCGGCAAGGGAAAGGACCAGGGTGTACAGGTGCGGCAGTTCGGCAGACCAGGGCTTCACGTTCCTGACAGAAAAATTCCCCAAAAAGGTGGTTGCGTTTTCCATTCCGAGAATCTTTGATCCCAGGCTGTTGCCTTGCGGATCAAGCAACTCGGCCTGCACACGCATCTGACCGGCCGGCCGGTTGAGGGCGACTGATATCTGAAGGTTTCCGGATTTGTAATTGTTTTCCAACGAGGCATTCAGGGTAAAGTCGTGGATGTGCGTCTTTTCCCTGGCAAACAGAAACACATCCCTGCTTATCCCGCTCAGCCGCCAGAAATCCTGGTCTTCCAGGTATGTCCCGTCGCACCACCGGAATACTTTCAGGGCGATCCGGTTCTCTCCGGGCTGCAGATAAGGTGTTATGTCAAACCGGGCTTCCAGTTTGCTGTCTTCCGAATACCCCACGAACATCCCGTTGATCCACAGGCTCAGGTTGGAGGTAACCGATCCGAAATGGATAAAGACCTGTTTTCCGGACCATTCCTGCGGCACGGTAAAGGTGTGTCGGTAAAATCCCGTATGGTTGTTGATCAGGGGTACTACAGGCGGATCGGAGCGGTACTGATTGGCCCAGGCATACCCTATGTTCAGGTACAGCGGATCGCCGTATCCGTTCAGTTCCCACAGTCCCGGGACAGGCATGAGGGCCCAGCTTCTGTCATCGTATGCAGGGTCCTGAAACCCGGTATATCCCTGGTCGGCATGATCGGTCATGGCGAATTTCCAGAGACCTCCCAGGTCTTTGTAGCCGGCAGAAGATTCCCTGACGCCGTTATGGGCCAGTTGAAGCGTTTCGTAAGCAAAATACGAGGTGTGCATGGGGGCGCGGTTGATCTGGTTCACTTCCGGATCCTGCCATACTTCCCCGATTAGGTACAACGGATTGTCGGTGGTAATGTAATCCACCTCTGCTTGTGCAAAATAATGGAAATCTTCGGGACGGTTAACGGTCCATACGTTAACGCTCAGGCCCAGCCTGCGTGCCTGCGGGATCCATGCGGGATTTTCTTTCAGGATCCTCATGTTGTAATCCAGCCCCGAGTATCCCCTTTCTTTGAGCTGTTCAGGGCTGAGTGAACCTCCAAGATAGGCCACCAGGGCACCGGGGGCTGAAGCTATGACGGTTTCGCAGATATGAGAGGAAAAACTGATATACTCGACTTTGTCCGACACCCCTGCCCGGTGGACAAGCTCCAGGATCTTCGCCACTGCCGCTTTTTCGGTAGGCTCATCCCGGTGCGGCTTGATCTCGATGATCAATTTGGTGTGGCCCGATGCAGCAATAAGCGGCAGAATCTCGTCAAGTAACGGGAGGGATTCTCCATTGGACAGACGATGAGCGGAAAGATCGCTGTAAGCACTTTCATCCACCCGTACTCCGTTCAGAAAAGGATCATGTACCAGCACCACTTTGCCGTCTGTTGTCAGGTAAACATCAATTTCGGCTCCGTAGCAACGGGCATCAATGGCATTCTGGACGGAATTCCTCGAGTTTTGTGCAGATCCCTCACGGGTCCAGAAACCCCTGTGTGCGATTATTTCCGGACGGGAGAGCAGCGGGAGTGAAGTAAGCAGGAAGAGAACGGTAGAAACTAAGAGGTTGCGTAACATGTCATTTTAATTTTGTAAATTGCCAATCCATTTGACATTCTGATATGCGAATATACGACATTTCTCAAGAAATTTTCAGCGGCGCCATCTTCAAGGGAGATCCTGTTCCTGCCCCCACACCGCTACATCTTATCAAAAACGGATCCCCTTACAATTTATCCTCGGTATCTATGAGTCTGCACAGCGCGACGCATATTGACGCACCGTCCCACTACATTGAAGACGGCCTGTCTGTGGACCAGATATCCCTGGAGTCTTGTATCGGTCCATGCATGGTGCTGTCGGCCAACGGCCCCATTGATGAAGGTCTGATTTCCCCGCTGCTTGGAAGAGGAACCAAGCGTCTGTTATTCAAAGGAAAGGGCTGGCTTACCCTGAAAGCTGCCAGGGCGCTTTCGGAAAGTGAAGTGGTATTGGTCGGGACCGAGAGCCAGACAGTCGGCCACGCGGCGCAAATAGATGAGGTACACTGTATTTTGCTGGAAAAGAACCTTGTTATTCTGGAAGGCCTTGTGCTTCAGGATGTTCCCGAGGGTAATTATTATCTGGCGGCTCTCCCGCTTAAGTTCGGAGGGATGGATGGATCTCCCTGCCGGGCCGTATTGCTGGATTATCTTCCCGCATTGGACTGATCCGTTCCGAAAGCATACACGATCTTTTGCAGATACAATTCACCTGGTCTGAGGATACAGCCGGGATAATCCTTCCTGTTGGGGCTGTCCGGATAATTCTGACATTCCAGGGCAACGGCATGACGGTTCCTGTGCGGGATGCCGTTTTTCCCGTTGCCGTTCCCGTCCAGCCAGTTCCCCGTATAGACCTGAATGCCGGGTTGCGTGGTATACAGGGTCACATTCCTGCCGCTGACCGGGTCACTCAGTACGGCGGCCTGCTGCATGACTCCGTCAGCACGCGGGAGACACCAGCAGTGGTCGTATCCGTTGCCAATGCGTAACTGTTCATTATCCAGTGCTATGTCTTTTCCTATGGGCTTTGGAGAGGTGAAATCGAACGGGGTGCCTTGCACCGGAGCGGGAGCTCCCAGGGGAATGCTGGTGGCATCGACGGGCAGGTAACGATCTGCATTGATTTGCAGGAGGTGATTGTGTATGGATCCGTTCCCTTCTCCCGCCAGATTAAAATAGGTATGGCTGGTCAGGTTGATGATGGTGGTCATGTCCGTTATTGCCCGCAGTTCCAGCGTAAGCTCGTTGTCGTCGGTCCAGCGGAATGTAGCGGTAACCTGCATATTCCCGGGGTAATTTTCTTCTCCGTGCGGACTGGCATAGGTAAATGACACGGCATCGTCACCTTCTTCTATACGTGAAATCCAGGTTTGGACACACATGGACTGAGGTCCCCCGTGCAGGTGGTTTGGCCCGTTGTTTACGGCCAGGCGGTATGGTTTCCCTTCCAGGGAGAACGCTCCTTTGGCGATCCGGTTGGCATAACGTCCCACCGTCTTTCCCAGATAGGGGGGATCCTGAAAATATTGCATGATGTCCTGATATCCGGGGACCACGTCCCCGATCATCCCGTTGCGGTCCGGTACGCCTATGCCCATTACGGCTGCCCCAATGTTGCAAAGTTGCACGTAAGAACCTTTTTTATTGGTAATTTTGTAGCTGACGATGGCTTCTCCTTTGGGTGAGTACCCGTGAATATACTGTGTTACCTCCATAATAGCTGTTTTAGATAAAAATATAAAGATAAGAAAAAATGAAAAGGACCCGGAGAATAATTGCCTGTCTGGCCGGAGTTTTTTTGTTATCGTGTCAGCCGTATTATGATGCCCCGGCAGCCGGGGATCAGTTTCTGGCCGGTATCCATGAAACGAGCGACCTGAATGTGGATGTGTTGTTTGGCGCTTTTGGCGTTGAAGATTACCCCGAGATCACGTCCAAACTGGAATACATCATATCCAGCCGGAATTTTCGTGCTGTTGTGATCACATACCGTACGACCGATCCTTCGGGCGTGCCGGTGATCGCCGACGGAACGCTGTATTATCCACTGGATTGCGAAATACGCGGTGTTGTGGAAATGTCCGGGATCGCCCATATGAACAAAAACGGGGGTTCTTCCGAGGATATCCCTGTACTGGAGGCGCTGCCCGTACTGGCAGGTTATGCCGTTCTGATCCCGGATATGATAGGTTACGGAAAATACGGCAACACAAAAGAGATGTTCCATCCTTTCATGATGACAGACAACCTGGGCAGGGTTACCTGGGATTTCCGCCTGGCTGCTGCAGAATTTTTCCGGAAACTGGGGTATGAGATTCCCCGCAGAACGATCATTTCCGGGTATTCTTACGGAGGGGGAGTCGGCCTTGCCGTTGCCAGATATTACCAGGAACATCATCGGTCCGATGTCTATGTGGAGCGGGTTGTGGTTGGAGGCGGAGCGTGCGATCTGAACGCCACCTTCAGGGGATTTGCGGCCAACCCCATATGTACCTATCCGCTACTTCCCGGCATCATCATGTCCCTGGACCATTATTACGGCCTGGACCTGGATTACAGCATGATCTTCAGGGGTCCGCTTGCAGACAATTATGCCTCCTGGTATGACAGGACACGTAACGCGAGCGGTTTGGTGTCCTTAATAGGAGAAGACATGCGCGGGTATATGCACCCTGATTTTTTCAGGCCCCTGGAAGAGAGGAATTCCGAATTCCGGAAACTGCAACCCATTCTTGATATGAATTCAGCAGTCGACGGATGGGTGCCGTATATGCCGGTTTACCTGTATCATTCCACGGAAGACGAATATGTGCCTGTTGAAGCGGCCGATTATGCTTACCGGGAATTCAGGAACAAAGGGGCTTATATTGTATACAAATCGGGGCCAGGCACGCACGCTGACTGGGGTGTGGAGACGTTCGCTTCCCTGTTGCTCTATCTGGCAGTAAAATAGTTCGGAAGGGGAGAGGTCATCGGGTGTACCGGGTAATGATCCTGAGAATAACTTCCGAGGCTTTTTCCATGCTTTCCAGTGGCAGGTATTCCATTTTTCCGTGGAAGTTGTGTCCTCCTGCAAATATGTTGGGACAGGGAAGGTTCCGGTAAGACAACTGCGCTCCGTCGGTCCCTCCCCTGATGGGATGGACAATAGGGGTGATCCCGGCCTCCCTGATGGCTTCCACCGCTTTTTCCACCACATGCATGTGAGGTTCGATCTGCGTGCGCATATTGTAATACTGATCTTTCATTTCAAGGGCAACGCAGTTCCCGTATTTTCCATTCAGGAAACCGGTGATGTCGTGCAGCAATTTCTTTTTTTGTTCAAATTTGGCAACATCATGGTCCCTTATGATATAATTCATTTCCGCCTCTTCTACGGTGCCCCGGATTGAGGTAATGTGGAAAAACCCTTCGTAATTTTCCGTGAATTCTGGTCTTTGTTCAACGGGGAGCATGTTGTTCAGTTCGGTAGCGATGATCAACGCATTGATCATTTTGTTTTTTGCATATCCCGGATGGATGTTCCTTCCCTGGATACGGATGCGGGCCATAGCAGCATTGAAATTTTCGTACTCCATTTCGCCAATTTGCCCTCCGTCTATGGTATAGGCGTATTGTGCGCCGAATTTCTCCACGTCAAATTTTGCCACTCCCCTGCCGATCTCTTCATCGGGAGTAAAAGCGATCTTAACCGGTCCGTGCCTGAATTCGGGATGTTCCATCAGGTACTCTGCAGCCGACATAATGGCAGCCACCCCGGCCTTGTCATCGGCTCCCAGCAGGGTCGTTCCGTCGGTAGTTATGATTGTCTTCCCTTTATAGGAAAGAAGTTCGGGAAATTCTTCCGGAGTCAGGTACAGCTCCTTTTCCTTGTTCAGGAGGATGGGGTTGCCATCGTAGTCCGGAAAAATCTGAGGGCGAATATCTTTCCCGGAAGCATCCGGGGATGTATCGACATGGGCAATGAATCCGATGGCGGGAATGTCCCCGTCCATATTCGAAGGGACCGAAGCCATCAGGTATCCGTAGGAATCCAGATGTGCATCGTTAATGCCCATGTTGTGGAATTCGGCCAGCAACACCTCCATGAGGGCAAATTGTTTGGCCGTGCTGGGCTGGGTTTCGGATTCGGGGTCGGATGCCGTATCAAAAGAAATGTATCTGAGGAACTTGTCCAGTATTTTTTCCATTATCTGTGGTATTGTTTATTTTTTGATGCCTGTATGCTGCTGATTGCCAAATATATGATGATGCCGGCATAAGCTGCCAAAGCCAGAAATTCGGCCGCTGCGGATCCCTGCCAGGGTGTGTTGACCAGGTTGATCCCGGCAAAACGCATGATGGCACTGACGACTCCCATCAGAGCTCCCCCGGCAATAAAACCGGAAGCCAGAAGTGTTCCGCGGTCCCTGCGTGCTTCATTGACCTGTTTTTCCTTGCTGCGGGTAGAAACGTACCATGCGACAGCCCCCCCCACAAGCAGGGGCAGGTTCAGTTCCAGTGGAATGAACATTCCCAGTGAAAACGCCAGGGCCGGTATTTTGAAAACGGTCAGCAGGATGGCTGTGAGCCCTCCGATCCCGTAGAGTAGCCAGGGTGCGCCGCCTCCGGACATCAAGGGTTCTATGACGGCCGCCATGGCATTCGCCTGAGGAGCCACGAGGGCATTTTCCCCTGTAAACCCATACGTTTTGTTCAAAACGATCATTACCCCGCCCACGGTGGCCGCCGCTACCAGGGTTCCTGCAAATTTCCATACCTGTTGTTTTAAGGGAGTGGACCCCAGCCAATATCCGATCTTGAGATCCGTGATGAACGAGCCCGAGACAGCCAGAGCCGTGCATACAACGCCTCCGATAATCAGGGCAGCCGTCATGCCGGCCGTTCCTTTCAATCCGGCGGCGACCATGATCACCGAGGCCAGGATCAGCGTCATGAGCGTCATGCCGCTAACGGGATTAGTGCCTACAATGGCAATGGCATTGGCGGCCACAGTGGTAAAGAGGAAGGCAATTACAGCTACCACTATCAGGGCAATGACAGCGTGCAGGAGATTGAAGTCGAGGACCCCAAAGTAGAAGAAAATGAAAATAAGGGCCAGGGTTACCAGTGTGCCGATGACGATAATCTTCATGGAAAGGTCTCTTTGGGTGCGTTCCGTTTTTTCCTGCCCGGGACTGCGCTTTCCCCTGAGTTCCTTTCCTGCCATACCCAAAGCCGATTTGATCGTTCCCGAGGCTTTTATGATGCCGATGATCCCCGCCACGGCAATGCCGCCGATCCCAATATGCCTTGCGTACCCGGTGAAGATCTCCTCGGGGCTCATCTGGCCAATGGTCTGCAACACGCCGCTGCCCATCAGGTCAATGACCTGCCCCCCCCAGATCAGATTCATCAGCGGGATGATCCCGAACCAAACCAGGAACGATCCGCAACAGATGATGAAGGCGTACTTAAGACCTATTATATACCCCAGACCAAGCACCGCGGCACTAACGTTCAGTTTGCCCACAAGCTTCACCTTATCGGCAAGCGTGGTTCCAAAAGGGAGCACCCGGGTGGTAAAGACTTCGCTCCACCACCCGAAGGTAGATACGATGAAATCGTACAGACCTCCTATCAGGCCACTGATAAGAAGGTAACGTGCGCCTTTGCCTCCGGTTTCCCCGCTGACCAGCACCTGGGTGGATGCCGTTGCCTCGGGAAAGGGAAATTTCCCGTGCATATCCTTAACAAAGTATTTTCTGAAAGGGATGATGAAAAGGATGCCAAGAACACCTCCCAGCAGGGAGCTGAGGAAAATTTTCATAAAATCAACCGAGATCCCCGGATATTTGTCCTGCAGGATATACATGGCCGGCAGGGTGAAGATCGCTCCTGCGACAACACCACCCGAACAGCCGCCAATGGACTGTATGATGATGTTTTCCCCAAGGGCATTTTTGCGTTTGAATGCCGAGGAGAGCCCTACCGCTATGATGGCTATGGGTATGGCCGCCTCGAATACCTGTCCCACCTTAAGACCCAGGTACGCGGCAGCGGCAGAGAATAAAACCGTCATGACCAGACCTGTGATAACTGACCAGAATGTGACTTCGGGATATTTTTTTCCCGGGGACATCAGGGGTTCGTACGTTTCGCCAGGGTTCAGTTCGCGGTAAGCGTTATCGGGCAGTGTCCCTGATTTCTTTTCCAATTGATCCATGATATTCTTCCAGAGTTAGGTTGTTTTCGTATATGTATTTTGCAGCCCTGATCCCCACAAAACGGTAATGCCAGGGTTCGTAATGGTAGCCGGTGATCTTTTCTTTGCCTTTGGGATACCTTTCAATGAATCCGTACAGATGGGCGTGTTTTCTGAGCCATGCGGCTTCGGGGGAATTCCCGAAAGACGGGTGCACGCTGTTGATGTCTACGGTCAATCCCGTCTGGTGTTCCGAGTGTCCGGGACGGGCAGAGTAACGTGATGCGTTTTTCAGCCCCCTGCGTATTACTGCATTTTCAAACAATTGGGCCTGTATGGTGTCAGACCGGTAGGCCGACCGGTTCCACAGAACAATGCTGTCCGCTTCCGCGCGGCGGCACATATCGGAAAAGGCAGCTGCGGCCAGGCTGCGCAACAGGTTCATTACGCCCTTGTTGTATTTGTCCTCAACAGGGACAAGATCGTGTGGCCGGTAGCCCTCTGGCAGTTTGAGGTTTTTGTTGACCAGGATCAGAATTCCCGCAGACGTGTCGGCCTCGGCTATATGCACATAACCGTCCCGGCGGTTTTGCGGCAGGGTGTCGGCGGATGAAAAAAAAACCTGTATGAGGAAACACAGGAAAAGCGTTTTCATTGTGCGAAAATAATGAAATAATCCCACAAAAATTTGCGAATTGTGGAAAATCGTTTACCTTTGCAGCCCGTTTGAAAATTAACGGTAGTTCATTGACGTATTAAAGAGAGATAATAGAGGTAAAAATAAACAAGAATTAGTCTGTAATA
>LFSY01000062.1 GCA_001512865.1 Rikenellaceae bacterium DTU002
AAAGTGGACCGTTCCGTAACCGGGTGGGTAGCCAACCAGCAATGTGCCGGGGAATTGCAATTGCCTCTGAATGATTACGGGCTGACTGCCATTGGCTATGTACCTTCTGACAAAGGCTTTTCCGGGATCGCCACCTCGCTGGGACACGCCCCCGTACCGGGTCTCATTGATCCTGCCGCAGGCAGCCGGCTTTCCATTGCCGAGGCGCTGACCAACCTGGTTTTTGTCGCGTTGGAAAACGGCCTGCGGGATGTGTCCCTGAGTGCCAACTGGATGTGGCCCTGCCGCAACCGGGGCGAAGATGCCCGTTTGTACCGTGCGGTACAGGCCGCCAGCGACTTTGCTATATCTCTGGGCATCAATATCCCTACTGGCAAGGATTCCCTTTCCATGACGCAAAAGTACCCCGACGGTACGAAGGTTCTGTCCCCCGGAACGGTGATCATCTCGACTGTGGCCCCGGTACCCGATGTGCGCACCAGGGTGCGGCCGGTGATGGATCTGAGCGACCCGGACTCGGCGTTGCTGTATATTGATCTTTCCGGAAGAACAGACGGACCTTGCCATCTGGGCGGTTCTGCCCTGGCACAGTGCCTGGGAAAGATAGGCACTGACTGTCCCGATGTGGAGGACATTCCCGCCTTCCAAAGGGGATTTGCTGCCGTACAGGCTTTGATCGAACAAGGAATGGTTCTGGCCGGACACGACGTTTCCGCCGGCGGGTTGCTTACCTGTTTGTTGGAAATGTGTTTTGCCAATGTCCGTGGCGGAATCCGTCTTAAGGACCATGTGCTGGAAGACATTGCCGGGGCAGACAGGGTGGCTGCCTTGTTCTCCGAGTACCCGGGAGTTGTGCTTCAGATACGTTCCCACAGGATTCGTGAAGCCCTGGGCCTGTTGCTCCGGGATAATGTAAAAACATGGGTGCTGGGGGCTCCTTCACAGGACAGATCGATCGCTGTGGACAGGACACTTTCCTTTGATATAGATAAGCTCAGGGAACTCTGGTACAGGACGTCCTACCTGATGGATATCCGCCAGAGCGGTCCCGAAAAGGCCCTGGAGCGTTTTGATAATTTCGGCAGGACACCGCTTGTTTATCATTTTCCCGCCTGGTTCAGCGGCGCCATGGAAGTCCGGAACCAGATTCCGAAAGGGACTTCGTTACCTAAAGCGGCCATAATACGGGAAAAAGGATCCCAATGCGACAGGGAAATGGCCTGGATGCTTTATCTGGCCGGTTTTGATGTACTCGACGTGCATACCACGGACCTGATCTCGGGCCGTGAAACCCTGGAAGATATCAGGCTAATCGTATTTGTGGGAGGCTTCTCCAACGCGGATACTCTGGGCTCGGCCAAGGGATGGGCGGGTGCGTTCCTGTATAACCCGAAGGCCAAAGAAGCGCTGGATCGTTTCTATTCCCGGGAGGATACCCTGAGTCTGGGGGTCTGTAACGGCTGCCAGCTGATGGCTGAGCTGGGATTGATCACTCCTTCGTCGCCGGAGCATTCCCCTAAAATGCTGCGCAATGATTCCGGAAAATTCGAATGTAATTTTATAAACGTTACGATAGAGGAAAGTCCTTCCGTTTTCCTGAGGGCTTTGCAGGGCAGCCGCCTGGGTATCTGGGTGGCTCACGGAGAAGGCAAATTTGCCTTTCCATGCAACGGGGATGGTTTTGCCGTTGCGGCAAGGTATTCCTACGATTCATACCCGGCCAATCCCAACGGTTCTCCCGGTGCAGTAGCCGCTGTGACAAGTGCCTGCGGACGCCACCTGGCCATGATGCCGCACCCGGAACGTTGCATTTATCCCTGGAACTGGGCTTTGTATCCGGCGGAAAGAACCGCTGATGAGGTTTCTCCGTGGCTTTCCATGTTTATTGAAGCCCGCCGGTTTTGTATGACATAAGATATACCATCCCGTCCATGGTAGATACCACGATCCGTGAATGGCCAATGGGTTGAACGTAATTGATCAGTCCGTCTGAAAGCCGGACGTGCCAAACATTTTTTCCGTCATTTTTGTCGTAAGCGTACAGTATTCCCCGACCCGAGGGAACAAAGACCAATCCGTCCTGGGCCGTTACCGGGGACGGTCCGATTTCGTAGCCGAAACCTCCTGCTACCCGCCATTTGGACAAGGCGCTCCGGGGACCTGTACAGAAGGCGTAAAGGGAATCGAACATGGTCTTGACATATACCTGCTGCCCGTCTTCGGACAAGCCGATGCTCTCCCTGCCTCCTTCGGCTTCCCACACGGTTTTACCGGTCCGTGCATCAACAGCATAACACTTTCTTTCAGGTGTGGTAAAAAAAATCTTACCCTGCGCCTTAACCGGCCAGGTGGCAGCCGGGGAGTACATGCGCCCCCGGTGTTTGTTTTCCCAGATCCATTGCAGTTCTCCGGTACGGGGATGGAACGAATAGAGCTCATTTCCCCACGATCCCGTTACGACCTGAGACGGGTCTGCATACGGCTTTGATTCCATAAAGCCGTTAATTTTATCGTATTTCCAAAGCAGCTTTCCGCTGCCGGCGTCCAGGGCGCGGAACGTGTTGTCCGATCCGCCGATGTACACCACCTCATCCAGCACTACGGGCGAAGCCACTATGGATTTACCGGTGGCGTATTTCCACAGGGTGCTGCCGTTCCGGAGGTCCAGGCAATAAACATTTCTGTCTGTAGAACCTATGTACACTTTTTGTTTTTCTATATGAGGAGTAGCATAAATCTTTCCTCCTGTGGGCGTACTCCAGAGCAATGCCCCGGTTTCCAGGGAGACGGCCTTTACCATCCCTTTGGTGTTGGCATAAACGACGGTTCCCGACACCGTGTCGGCAATGGCAGCCGAGCCTATATCGCTGTCATCGCTGATCTGCCAGAGGATATCTACCAGGGGATGAGCTGTATCTGCCTGGTATTCAAAGGCCGTTTCTGCGGGACTGTTGATGTCGGAAGGAAGTTTTATAAATGGCAGGGTAAGCCATGAAGGCAGGGTATAGGAACTCATAGGCTCCGGCAATGCGATCCGTTCCCGGAAGGTCACTTCCCTTTTTCGGACAGTCACCAGGTTGTATCCCGGGCCCTCTTGTCCCCTGGACTGGGAAGACCGGCATTTGATCACCGGAATACCTTCTGTGGC
>LFSY01000135.1 GCA_001512865.1 Rikenellaceae bacterium DTU002
GCCCGGGGAGGAACGGTGTGAGAGCAACCTGGTTTTCCTCAATATCAACGCCGCATTCCCGTGCTATGATGAGGGCTTTGCGCAATACATCTTTTCCGGAAAGATCGTTGAAAGGGTCCGGCTCGGCATATCCCAGCCGGGAGGCTTCCCGGACAATGTCATCAAAAGGAATTGTGCCGTCGTATTGGCTGAATATGTAATTCAGGGTGCCAGACAAACAGGCCTCCACCCTCAGCGGGGTATCGCCGCACCGGTTCATTTGACGGATGACCGCTATTACGGGCAGGGCTGCTCCTGCATTGGTCTCGTAAAGGAAAGGCACATTTTCACGTAAGGAAATACTCCTCAGTTTTTTGTAATAGGCCATATCCATGGAATTGGCGATTTTATTGCATGTCACTACCGCTATCTTGGAAGAAAGGATGTCCGCATACCGGGCTGCCAGGTACCTGTCCGGGGTACAGTCTATAAAGATGCTGTTTCTCAGGTTGATTTCGAGCATTGTATCAATGAACGACCCGTTTATGTTCGGAGTCCCATTCCCGCAAAGGGCCGTTTGGATATCTTCTTCTTCCAGTCCTTCTTTTTTAACGACAACTCTTTTGCTGTTGCATATCCCGGCTATGTGAACGGCGATCCCTTCCCGGGTGATCCAATGTTGCCTCTGGGTAAAAATCATGGACGTCAGGCTCTTTCCCACGTTTCCCCACCCGGCGATGAACAGGCTGACCTGTTTTACGGGAGAACCGAAAAATTCGTCGTGTACGGCACGTATGGCTTCCGGGACGTCCTGGGTGCTGACGACTGCCGAAACGTTTTTTTCTGATGATCCCTGCGCAATGGCCCGTATGGTGATGTTACGCCTCCCGATGGCTTCGAACATGCGGCCGCCCGCTCCGGACTGGTTTTTCATATCGTCACCTATCAGGCTGATGATGGAAAAACCGCTTTCCACTTTCAGCGGTTCCACTTTCTGTAAGGATATCTCGTAGGCAAATGTTTCATCGGCTGCCTGCCGCGCTTTTTCGGCATCCTTTTCCTCTATGGCCACCAGCATGGTGTGTACCGAGGAAGCCTGGGTTATAAGGATGATATTGATCTGTTGTTGAGTCAGTGTGTTGAAAAGGCGGCTGGAATAGCCCGGAATGCCTACCATGCCGCTGCCTTCCATGGAAAGGAGTGCAATACGGTTGCTTCCCGAGATGCCCCGGATTTTTTCGTTGCCTACGGGCGGGTCCTGCTCGATAAGCGTTCCCGGGCCGTCCGGATTGAATGTGTTCTTCACCATAATGGGGATCCCTTTGGCCACTACCGGCTGTATGGTGGGCGGGTATACGACGCGTGCCCCGAAATGTGAGATCTCGAGTGCTTCCTTGTAGGATATGTTTTCAATGGTGCGTGCATCAGGAACGATCCTGGGATCTGCCGTCATCATGCCGTCCACATCTGTCCAGATCCACAACATACGGGCCTTGCCACCGACGGCGATCAGGGATGCCGTATAGTCGGATCCACCTCTTCCGAGGGTGGAAGTCCTGCCTTCCGTGTCGGAAGCGATAAACCCCGGTACGATGATGATCCTGGCAGGATTGGAGCGCAGCATTTCCCTGATATTTCTGTAAGTGACCCCCTGGTTGACCACCGGCAGGGGGATAGAGCGATCTGTCCTAATGATCTCGCGGGCATCTGTCCAACGACAGCTCATTCCCATTGAGGTGCAGGCGGCTTCCAGTATCCTGGTGGAAAACAGTTCTCCGAATCCGGCGATAAGGTCTGAAGTGGCAGGACTGATCTCCCGGATAAGAAAAGCCCCGCGGCAGATATCCCGCAATTTTTCAAACAATTGCGAAAGGATCTGATCCGTTTCCTGCCTGAAATCCGGAGGGAGGAGGCTTTCAGTGACCGTTCGGTGTCTTTTTTCCAGATCGTTGATCTGTTCCAGGTACAGGGTGTCTCCCCGGCCGGCAAGGTTCCCGGTCCGGATGAGGGTGTCGGTTACTCCGCTCAAGGCAGAAGCCACGACTACGGTCCTGTCCTTTTCCGAAGCTTTGCGGATGATCTCAAGGACCCGTCTGAAGGAAGAAGCATCGGCTACCGAACTGCCTCCGAATTTAAGAACCTGCATAATACTGATGTAATTTGTTCGTGTTCGAGTAAAAAACCGTCGTGTCCGAAGTCGGAAACTATGACCTCGGAAGCGGCCCCGGGTATGTGTTTTACCATAAAGTAGATCTCACACAAAGGGAAAAGTATGTCGCTGTCAATTCCAATGCAAAGGGTGCGTGCCCGTACCCCTGCCAGGGCTTTCTCAGTTCCTCCGCGTCCCCTTCCGACGTTATGAGAGTCCAGGCTCCGGGTAAGGCAATAATAACTGTATGGGCTGAACCTGTCTGCCAGTTTCCGCCCCTGGTACTGCTGGTACGATCCGGCCCTCGAAGCACAAAGGGTGTCGTCCGATGCTTCGGGTTGCGTGCTGCAGTATCCTTCGTAGGATCTGTAGGAGAGCAGGGCAATGGAACGCGCTGCCGCCAGACCGCGGTAGCCTGCCTGAGGCGTACCGGGTTGCTCAAAGGTGGGATCTGCCCAAAGGGCCATACGCTGGGATTCATTCAAGGCTGTGGCCCAGGGACTTATTCTGGAGTTGCAGGCTATCAGGCACAGGTTTTCCACAATCCCGGGATGGCTGATGCTCCATTCCAGGGCCTGGAAACCTCCGCTTGAACCTCCTGTAAGAAGGTAAATACGCCCGATACCCAGGTGTTTTCGGAGCAATTCGTGGGCCCTGACCATGTCCCTGACTGTAATCAGCGGGAAATTGGCTGAATCGGGTCCGGTGGATCCGTAACAGGATCCCAGGACATTGGCGCATATCAGGTATTGCTTGCCGGGATCAAATAATTTTCCGTCCCCGGTAAAGTCGGGCCACCATTCCATAGGGTTTGAGTTGGCGGTCAGGGCATGGCATATCCATACCACCTGTCTGTTTTCCGGGGCGCCTTCGCTGCAGTGATACGTGATCTTTATGCCGGGCAGGACTTCGCCGCATTCCAGGGGAAAGGGTTCCCGGCTGTAATAAGTTGATTCTTTCATCAGGGGCATGATCTCAGGGATTGTTGCAAATCGGCTTTCAGATCCTCAATATGTTCAATGCCTGCGGCAAGACGCAAGGTACCGGACCCGATGCCGGCCGTTTCCAATTCACGGTCGGTCATTTGTCCGTGTGTGGTAGAGGCAGGATGGGCTATCAGGGTTTTGTTGTCACCCACATTGGTCAGGTGCGTGATCAGTTGAAGCCGTTCTACGAATTGGGCCGTGGTGCTTCGGTCTCCTTTCAGGGTAAAGCTCAATACGGCTCCTGCCCCGTTTTTAAAATATTTTTGTACGTTGGGATACGAAGGATGCATTTTTAATCCCGGGTAACTTACCTGACTTACCTTTTTTTGAGACTCAAGCCAACGGGCCAGTTCCATGGCATTGTCCATGGCCCGTTGCATGCGCAGAGACAACGTTTCTATTCCCTGGAGGATCAGCAGGGCGTTGAACGGGGAAAGGCAGCAGCCCCAGTCGCGCAAACCCAGGGCCCTGGCCTTTGCGCAGAAAGCTTTTTCCCCGAAAGCTTTCAAAAAATTGAGTCCGTGGTAGGCAGGGCAGTTTTCCCTAAATCGGGGAAAACGTTCGTTGTCCCAGTCGAAAGTCCCCGCCTCGGCAAGGATGCCTGCGATGCTGTTCCCGTGGCCGCCGATCCATTTGGTGGCCGAATGGGTAACCACTGCGGCTCCGTGACCGGCCGGACGAAACAGGTACCCGCCGCCTCCGAAAGTGTTGTCCACGATCAGGGGGATGCGATGTTTACGGCAGATTTCTGCCAGGTGGTCAAAATCGGGGACGTGGTAATCGGAATTTGCAATGGTTTCCACAAAAAGTCCTCGCGTTCTGTCATCAATCAGGGATTCCGCTTCCTTCGGATTTTTCCCGGGAACAAAGCGAAATGTAATCCCCAGGTCACTGAAGCGGTCCCGGAAAAGCGTATAGGTGCCCCCGTACAGGGATGGGAATGCCACAAAGTTATCACCCGGGAGGGCAAGATTCTGGAATGTCAGGAAATGAGCCGCCTGACCCGAAGAGACAGCGACGGCAGCCGTACATCCTTCCAGGGCTGATATGCGCTCCTCCAGAACATTAACGGTGGGATTGGAGAGGCGTGAATAAATAAACCCCTCCTCCTCCAGGGAAAACAACCTGGCCGCGTGGTCCATATTGTGGAATTGGAACGATGCGGTCTGGTAAAGGGGAGTGGCACAGGCTCCGGTGGCCGGATCGGCTTTACGCCCGGCATGGACCTGCAAGGTCTCAAAATGCTTGTATACAGACATGATGTCGGTGTTTGATATGTTAAGGAAATAGAATTGAGAAGTGGAAAAGGAAAAACATTTCCGGGCGGAATTGCATCTTAACGATGCATTCGCATTATCATAGAGGATATGTGAAATAAGTATATCACAATGCAAATATATAAAGTTTTTGTAAAAATATTAGGTTTATAAAATAAAGTACTTTATATTTGTAGCAACAAAACATTTTTAGCATGGAAAAAAATATGAATGAAAAAGAAAGCCTGGAGTTAATCACAAGGATGATTGACAACACCCGTAAGGGTATGGAAAAGAATGCGGCATTACCTATGCTGATATTCGGCTATACAAGTATTGTGACCACTTTGGCCGTCTGGTTTGCAGTCACTAAAACGGAAAACTACATGTTCCACCTGTTATGGATTGCCATTCCGGTCATCGGATGGCTCCTCTATGGTTTGCTTGGAAGAGCCCGTACCCGCAGAGGCGGTATCTCACAATCCCATATGGGATCTCTTATCGGAAGGATCTGGATCTTCCTGGCAGGGGTCATGATGCTGTGCATGGTTCCGGCATTCATGTTGCGCGGATTTCCGGCATCCTTTATCATGACGCTTCTGGCAGCCATTGGCGTTAGCTGTACAGGCCTGCTTGTACGATATGCCCCGTTGGTCATTTGCGGCATCCTGGGTGTGCTTACTTCTTTTGTACTGCTCTGGGTCACGGGCATTGCAAGTATGGTGGTTCTTGCTGCTGCATTTGCGGTCATGATGGTCCTTCCCGGTCACATTTTACATCATGCTGCCAATAAAAAATCAGAATAAAATGCTTAACCAGTTAGATCCTCTGTTGCATTCTGAATTGAGACTGGCCGTGATGTCGGTACTTATTGCGCTGGAAGAAGCAGATTTTGTATACCTGCAGGAAAAGACAGGTGCTTCTTCGGGGAATCTGAGCATTCAGCTGGACAAACTTCAAAATGCGGGATATATTGAAATAGAGAAAACCTACAAAGGGAAGAAGCCCCGGACGGTCTGCCGGATCACACAAAAAGGAGTGGAAGCGTTCCGCGCTTACGTGGAAGCTCTGAAAGGTTACCTGGATGTCTGAATGGTGCCTTGGGCTATCAGCCCTGCCAGGGCAAATAAACATTCTTGTTGTGTCATAAGGCTCAACCGTGCCAATTCTTCAATATCGAACCCCCGGCTGTTATCATAAGTCCGGAGTACTTCCAGCAAACGTTTATGCCGGGAATCCATGGTAAAGGACAAGGGCTTTGGTGAATGGATCATTTGTAGCACAGTGGCTTCCAGGGGCGAGGCCACTTTGTTTTCGTCCTCTTTCCTGATATAGCAGGTACGTTTGCCTGTCTCATCCGGGGCAGTATGAGGGGCCCTGGTGCTTTTGGGAACATTGACTTCCATAACGGTTTTTCCTTCATATTCCCAAAACCGTGTTGAATAATTCACCTTAGGTCTGCAAAAAACATGGGCAGCCGCTTCTACCACGTAAATTTCCTCTTCCTTGTGTTTCAGTCCGGCTATTTTCCCGTTATCTTTCACTCCCACAAGCAGCCTTCCTCCTTCGGTATTGGCAAAGGCGGCAAGAGAACGGGCGATTTTTTTGGCGTCATTCAAGAAGTATTTGAAATCCTGTTGCACGTGTTCTCCCTGGCTGATCATTTTTTCCAGCGGATGCATACTGCAAAGATAACACTCCTTTTTCTTATCTTTGCGCCATGGAAAAAGCAATATTTGCAGCAGGCTGTTTCTGGGGCGTGCAACATTACCTGGACCGTGCTCCGGGCGTAATAAATACAACAGTCGGATACATTGGAGGGGAAAAGGAAAATCCCACGTATGAAGAAGTCAAATCCCACACAACCGGCCATGCCGAGGCGGTGGAAGTGGCATTTGATCCGGTGCTGACCGGTTTTGAGGAGTTGTGTAAATTGTTTTTCGAGATCCACGATCCGGGACAGACGGACGGCCAGGGGCCTGACATCGGACCCCAATACCGATCAGAGATCTTTTATTTGAACGACAAACAACGGGTGACTGCACAAAAACTCATGCAGGCGCTCAGGGACAAGGGACATACGGTAAATACCGCCCTGACCCCTGCTTCCCGTTTCTGGCCTGCCGAAAAATACCACCAACATTATTACGATAAAACGGGACACCATCCCTATTGTCATTTTCACGTTAAAAAATTCTGACCATGGCAGACGAAAAGATCATTTTCTCTATGAACGGGGTCAGCAAGATCCTGCCTTCAAGCAATAAAACCATCATTAAGAACATTTACCTGTCTTTTTTCTACGGGGCCAAGATTGGCGTGATAGGGTTGAACGGATCCGGGAAATCCACCTTGCTTAAGATCATAGCCGGAATAGAGTCGGGAACGGAAGGGGAAGTCGTCTGGGCTCCCGGTTATTCCGTGGGTTACCTGGAACAGGAACCGCGTCTGGACGATTCCAAAACCGTTATGGAAACGGTGCAGGAAGGGGTGCAGGACGTAGTCAACCTGCTGAAAGAATACGAAGCAGTGAATTTGAAGTTTGCCGAGCCTATGAGCGACGAACAGATGAACGATCTGATCCTTCGCCAGGGCGAGCTGACCGAGCAGATAGACAACGCCGGAGCCTGGGACCTGGATTCCAAACTGCAGCGGGCCATGGATGCCCTGCAATGCCCGCCTGCCGGTTCTTCGGTCAAACACCTGAGCGGAGGGGAGCGCCGTCGTGTGGCCTTGTGCCGTCTTTTGCTGAGTGAACCCGATGTGCTTTTGCTTGACGAGCCCACCAACCACCTGGACACCGAGAGTGTGCAGTGGCTGGAAGCGCACCTGCAGCAGTACAAGGGAACGGTGATAGCCGTTACCCACGACCGGTATTTCCTGGACAACGTGGCCGGGTGGATCCTGGAGCTTGACCGCGGGGAAGGCATCCCCTGGAAAGGAAATTATTCTTCCTGGCTGGAACAGAAGACCATTCGTCTGACCATGGAAGAAAAGCAGGAAAGCAAACGGCGCAAGACACTGGAACGCGAACTGGAATGGGTGCGTATGGCGCCCAAAGCCCGCCATGCCAAATCCAAAGCACGTCTGGGGGCTTATGAAAGAATGCTTAACGAGGACGGCCGTCAGAAGGAAGAGCGCCTGGAGATATTCATTCCCAACGGGCCCAGGCTGGGAGACAATGTGATCGAAGCCACAGGTGTTTCAAAGGCTTACGGAGAAAAACTGCTTTTCGAGAACCTGAATTTCAAACTGCCTCCTGCCGGGATTGTAGGAGTGATCGGTCCCAACGGGGCCGGGAAGACCACCCTGTTCCGCCTGATCATGGGAACCGAACAACCCAGCGCCGGCTCTTTCCGGGTAGGGGAGACCGTTCGTCTTGCTTACGTGGATCAGCAGCACAAACAAATCGATCCGGATAAAACGGTCTACCAGACCATTGCCGAGAACTCGGAATATGTCCAGTTGGGAAACCGGCAGGTCAACGCACGGGCGTATGTTTCCCGCTTTAACTTCTCGGGGGCCGATCAGGAAAAGAAATGCGGCATTCTGAGCGGCGGGGAACGGAACCGGCTGCACCTGGCCCTGACACTCAAGGAAAATGCCAATGTCCTTTTACTGGACGAGCCCACCAACGACGTGGATGTCAACACTATACGAGCCCTGGAAGAAGGGTTGGAAAATTTTGCCGGCTGTGCCGTGATCGTATCCCATGACCGGTGGTTCCTGGACCGCATAGCCACACACATCCTGGCTTTTGAAGGCGATTCCGGAGTGTATTTCTTTGAAGGGTCGTACAGTGAATACGAAGAGAACCGCAAACGCCGCCTGGGAACGGAGATCAAACCTTTCAAATACAAAAAGCTGCAGGGGTAAGAATTAAACAAAATAATACCATTATGATAAAAAAATTAACGTTTATTGCACTTACAGTTCTGTTAAGTGTTGAGGGACTTTTTGCACAACAGGCCCTTTTTTCGGGAGGCCCGCAAATCACTTCTCCACAGGTGAATCCGGACAATTCAGTGACTTTCCGTCTTTTGGCACCCGATGCCCGGGAAGTAAGGCTCACGGGTGATTTTATTCCCGCCCAGGGATGGATGCCCGGAAGCGAGCTTATGACAAAGGATGACAAAGGAATATGGGAATATACCACAAAACCGCTGGATTCGGATCTGTACGGGTATGCTTTTACGGTTGACGGATTACGCATGATGGATCCCAATAACGTGCACCAGATCAGGGATGTGGCTACTGTGACCAATATTGTGATTGTAGGCGGTGGCCAGGGCGATTTATACTCGGTTCGACAAGTTCCTCACGGAACGGTAACACGCACCTGGTACGACAGTCCTTCCAACAAGTACGTGCAAAAACGCAGGGTCACTGTTTATACACCCCCGGGATATGAGAACAGTAAAAAGAAATATCCCGTGTTTTACCTGCTTCACGGTATGGGAGGGGATGAAGAAGCCTGGATCAACCTGGGCAGAACGGCCCAGATCATGGACAACCTGATTGCCGCAAAGAAGGCGAAACCGATGATCGTGGTGATGACTAACGGGAATGTGGTTCAGGAAGCTGCTCCGGGTGAATCTTCACTGGGGTTGTACAAGCCCACCATGCAATTGGATGGAACCATGGACGGGCAGTTTGAATCTTCTTTCAAAGATGTGATCCGTTTTGTGGAAAACAACTACAGGGTAATTCCCAAAAGCCATGCACGTGCCATTGCCGGACTTTCCATGGGCGGATACCACACCTTGCATATTTCACGATTTTATCACAAAACGTTCGATTACATAGGTTTGTTCTCTGCTGCCGTCATGCCCGATGAAAAAGTGGCCGGAAGTCCGGTATACCAGGATATTGAAGGTACACTCAAACAACAGCGTGATAACGGATTCAGCCTGTACTGGATAGGTATTGGTAAAGAAGATTTCCTGTATAAAGCAAATGTAGACTACCGTCAGTTGCTGGACAAGATAAATTTTCCATATGTTTACAGGGAAAGTGGTGGAGGCCATACCTGGACCAACTGGAGGTTGTACCTTTCCGAATTCGCTCCGTTGTTGTTTAAATAGAAGGCGCCTAATAATTATCAACATGAAAAAAATACTCACCTTAGCAGCGCTTTTGGCATGTCTGCCAACAGTCGCACAAGAAAATGCCATCATCAACCTGCAACCTCAGAAGGAAACATGGCGCATAGAAAAAGAGATTTACGGACATTTTTCCGAACATTTGGGAACGTGCATATACGGGGGGCTATGGGTTGGCCCCGATTCCCCGATTCCCAATACCATGGGATACCGTAACGATGTGCTTGAAGCATTGAAGCAATTACAAATCCCGGTACTGCGCTGGCCCGGTGGCTGTTTTGCCGATGAGTACCACTGGCGCGACGGAATTGGTCCCCGGCAATTGAGACCAAAAATGATCAACACCCATTGGGGAGGCACCGTGGAGGACAACAGCTTTGGAACACATGAATTCCTGAACCTTTGCGAACTGTTGGGTTGTGAACCTTACATCAGTGCCAACCTGGGTAGCGGAACCGTGGAAGAAATGGCCGACTGGGTGGAATACATGACCTCCCCGGCCGACAGCCCCCTGGCCAATCTGCGTCGTGAAAACGGACGTGATGAGCCCTGGAAAGTCAAATATTTCGGAGTGGGGAACGAAAGCTGGGGATGCGGAGGCAATATGCGTCCCGAGTTTTATGCAGACCAGTACCGCAGGTATGCCACCTATTGCCGCAATTTCGGAGACAACCGCTTATTCAAGATCGCGGTGGGACCCAGTGACTTTGACGTTAACTGGACGGAAGTGATGATGAACAACGTAGGCCGGCGCATGAACGGGCTTTCAGTTCATTTTTACACCGTGTATAATTGGAATGCCAAAGGCTCCGCCACAAAATTTACTTCCGACGATTATTACCGGACCCTGGGAAAATGCCTGGATATAGACAAAGTGATACAATCTCACAGCACCATCATGGACCGGACAGACCCTGAACGGCGGATCTCCCTGATGGTGGACGAATGGGGAACCTGGTGGGATGAAGAACCGGGTACCGTACGGGGACATCTCTACCAGCAGAATACCATGCGGGATGCCTTTGTGGCGGCCCTTTCGCTGATGGTTTTCCACAAACATGGAGAGCGGGTGAAGATGGCCAACATTGCCCAGCTGGCCAACGTGCTCCAGGCTATGGTTCTGACCAAAGACGATCAAATGGTCCTGACACCCACCTATCATGTGTTTGAAATGTTCAAAGTGCATCAGGACGCTGATTTCATGCCGCTTGAGGTGAACAGTCCGGACCTGGTGACGCCTGACAAAAAGGTCATACAGTCCGTTTATGCTACCGCTTCCGTTAATCAAAAG
>LFSY01000037.1 GCA_001512865.1 Rikenellaceae bacterium DTU002
TTATACAGTTTGAGGAATATATATCAGGACATTGGACATTTCACCTTTTCATTATCTGACTTCACTAGTGGCCAAATAAATTTTTGATTGGTCGTTATAAGTTGTTAATATATAATTAATTATAAGCAAAAAAATCGGTGCCGATTTGAATTGATTTCGTATCATTACAGCCTGATTATAACCCAGGCAAGCATGAACACAGGAAAATACGTATTCAGTCAGCTTATCGAGTTTTTGCCTAAAAGAATATTTGATGGAATAGTGAAGCGGCACAGTGGGGACAAGTGGACAAAAGCGATGTCCTGTTGGAACCAATTGCTTTTGATGATGTTTGGACAACTGTCTGGTTGCGACAGTCTCAGAGAACTTGCCTGTGTCATTGCTGCCCATCAAAGTAAGAGTTACCATCTCGGATTTGGTAAAGGACCGTTTGCCAGAAGTACACCCTGGAATACGCCAACGCAAACCGAGACTACAAAATTTTTGAAGAGTTTGCCTATTACATGATAAACCTTGCGCAGAGCAAGCGAATTGACAGGGAGTTCGTTATAAATTGGAAATTTTACGCATTTGACTCCACCACAATCGATCTCTGCCTGAGTCTTTATGAATGGGCGCGCTTTAGAAAAACCAAAGGGGGTATCAAGGTGCATACGTTGTTTGATGTAGTCACTCAGATACCTGTTTATATACATATCACAGAAGCTAAAATACACGACATGAATGCAATGGATGATATCCCTTATGAACCATATGCGTTTTATATTTTTGATAAAGGGTATTATGACCTTGCCAGGTTGTACACAATTGCAACAATAGGTTCGCATTTTATCATACGACAGAAGTCCAGCTTTAATTACGAGGTGATTGATGGCGAGGATGTTCTGGACGGCGCAGATAATGTGCTTCTGGATCAGATGATACGACCTGTGGGCTATCATACTAAAAAGAAGTATCCTGCTGAACTGCGGAGAATAGTGTACTATGCTCCTGACCTTAAGAGAACGTTCACGTTCCTGACCAACAACCGCGA
>LFSY01000029.1:0-10139 GCA_001512865.1 Rikenellaceae bacterium DTU002
TTTTCTGCTTCTCATAAGTTATTCCTCCCGGGCATTGGGGTCTTTTTCTTCAAAGAACATTTTAGAAAACAGCCTGATAAAACTGTTAACGAACAACTTTTTCCGCAACAGAAACAAGATCAGAAAAACAACAAGGAAAAATCCTCCTGTGATCAGGAATGCCGCTACAGCGTTGTCCAATAACATGCCCAGCCATTTGTTGGCTCCGGCAGCCAGGAAGATCAACGATGTCAGGAGTATAAGGATCAGCAGCAGGGTACTCAGGAACTGGTTGATCACAAGACTGAAATTCTCTACCAGTCCCAGTTTGAACGCATCTGATTTCAGGCCAAAGTATTCTTTGACCGATTCTAAAATATTCATTGCGTTTCCCTTTATGCTATACCTTCTTCCTGGTTCTTTGGAAAATGCTTGTGGTATTCTTTTTTGATCTCACCAACACCTTTGTCTAAGGTGTCCTTGATCTTTTCCCTTGTATCGCTCCCTTTGGCAGGGGCAAACAACAGTGCGAGTGTGGCACCGATTACGGCGCCGCCCAGTAAGGCAAGTACATGTGAACTTTTCATAATACCCAATATTTATGATGAATTACTATTCTTACAAAGATAAAAAAAAGGATTATCTTTACACTATGAAAAGGGTGAAACTTTTAGGCCTGTTTGTCCTTTGCCTGGCGTTTGCTTCATGCGATCACTGCATAATTCCTTCTGGCAAATACGAACACAGCCTGGTGGTTTATATGGCTGCTGACAACAGCCTTTCCGATCTTGCCCTGGCCAATATGAACGAGCTTGTGGCCAATGCGTCAGTACCCAAAGACCATGCATTGCTTGTGTTTATTGACAGGAAGAATACGGGGGCGTACCTGATACGGATCGGGAACGCCAACAACACGGTTTACCTGGACACCCTTGTCAGCTATGGCTCCGTTAATGCAGCACACCCGGATCTTCTCAGGCAGGTTCTTGGTCATTCCAGGGAGGAATGTCCGGCCAGGTCTTACGGATTGATCCTGTGGTCACACGGGACCGGATGGCTGCCTAAAGGATTGTACGGGGAAATGCCCCGGTATCCCATTCAACCCCTTTCTGCTGTCACCCCATTCCTCTACGATATTCATGACCCCGCGTACCCGGGGACTAAGACTTTCGGGCAGGACGGTTCTTCAGAGATGGAAATTCACGATCTTGCACAGGTGCTCAAGGATTTTGAGCATCACTATATCTGTTTTGATGCCTGCCTTATGGCCGACGTACAGACCTACTACCAATTGCGCAGCGTTTGTGAGTATATCATGGGGTCACCGGCCGAGATCATAGATACCGGGTTTCCTTACGACAAACTTGCCTCGGTGATGTTTCCCTACAGGGGGCAGGCCAGCCTGACCGCACTGTGTGATGCCTATTACAATAAATACAATTCAAAATCGGGCTACAACCGTTCCGGGACCATATCCCTGGTCAGGACGGAACACCTGGAAGAATTGGCTCAAAAATTCAAGATATTGGTAACCAACGGAGAAACCGACCCGTCAATGATTGACCGTGCTGCCCTGCAAACGTACGACAGGCTGACGGAACATGTCTTCTGGGACCTTGATCAGATGGCCGGGATGCTGGGAAAAACAGCCGATTATGAGAATTTCCGGAATGCCGTTAACAAAACTGTGATCTATAAGAAGACAACGGAAAACTTCATTACCATTCCCATACATCACTTTTCCGGTCTGGCTGCCTATCTGCCCACGACCGTGCTTCCCGGGACACAATCCGCCTTCCGTTCCACCCCCTGGAACGTCTACCTGGAGTGGGTCACCGAATAATTTTGCCAACTCGCGGATTTTATTTACTTTTGCGCGCCCTCAGCGGACCTTTAGTAAGGTGCCATGGGATCCGGAATATTTCCGGATTGAGTAACACTAATCACTAAAAATCAATTCAATGAAACAATTTGAGATCAATGCCCGGGAACGCGGGATTTTCACCAAAACAGCCGTTAAGCAATTGCGTAAAGAAGGTATGGTGCCGTGTGTCCTGTATGGTAACAACGATGAAAACATCCATTTTTCAGTGCTGGAAAAAGACCTGAAAGATCTGATCTTCACCCCGAACTCCTATATCATTTCCCTGAACATTGAAGGGAAAAAGCATTTGTGCGTCATGCATGACACACAGTTCCATCCTGTAACCGACAGGGTCCTTCACCTTGATTTTTTGGCTATTGATCCCCTTCAGCCGGTTTCCATATCTGTTCCCATTGCCATATCGGGCAACTCGGAAGGAGTCCGCCAGGGGGGTAAATTACAGGTGATCAACAGGAAATTGCGTGTTCGCGCCCATTTGAAAGATCTTCCTGACTCGCTCGATATTGACATTACAAACCTGGAACTGGGTAAAGCCATAACAGCTGGTGAGCTGAAATATGAAAACGTACAGATACTGGCCCCCAAAAGCACCATCATCTGTATGGTCAAGATGACCAGGGCTTCCACTTCCGCCTCGGCTGCAGCTGCTGCCGAACCCGGGGAAGCTGCCGGGGAAGCACAGGCCTGACAGGGCTTTGAGCGGTTATGTCTTACCTTGTAACTGGACTGGGGAACGTTGGAGCCGAATATGCCGGTACGCGTCATAATATCGGCTTCACGGTCCTTGATGCCTGGGCATCATTGCACAAAACTACCTTTTCCACACTTCGTTACGGATCTCTGGCCCAGATAAGATACGCCGGGAAGGAGATCTGGCTGCTAAAACCCTCCACTTATGTGAATCTGAGCGGGAAGGCAGTGCGTTACTGGATGCAGGAGGAAAAAATCCCGTTAGAAAATTCGATAGTGGTACTGGACGATGTTGCCCTTCCCTTTGGGAAGCTCAGGATGCGGGCCCGGGGGAGCGATGGGGGCCACAACGGCCTGAAACATATAACATTTGCTTTGGGAACCGATGATTATGCCCGCTTGCGGATAGGGGTGGGTGACGATTTCCCAAGGGGTCACCAGGCAGACTATGTGTTAAGCCAATGGAATGATCAGGAAAAGAAAGAGTTGCCCTTCATTTGCAACGATGCTGTTGAAGCCCTGGGACTGTTCATCCGTCAGGGCGTTGAAAGGGCAATGAACCAAGTCAATACGGCAGGTTCTGACATTTGAACGTATGCGGATTGATAAATACCTTTGGGCTATCAGGGTTTTTAAAACCAGGAACGAAGCGGCAGATGCCTGCCGTGGATCCCGGGTTAAGATAAACGGTCAGGATGTGAAACCCTCTCGTGATATCCGTCAGGGAGATACGGTTGTCGTAAGAAAGGGACCTGTTTATTATGCATACCAGGTAATTAATCCGGTGGACAAACGTCAGCCTGCCAAAGACGTTCCTTTGTATGCACATGACATCACGCCCGAAGAGGAGTATGCAAAATTGGAACAGCCGCGGGAATCTGTTGTTATCTACCGACAGAAAGGCACAGGACGTCCAACGAAAAAAGAACGCAGGCAGCTGGACCGGATCATTGATCCCTGATCTACCGGGTTATTTCCAGAAAGGCAGTCTTTCCCTCAGGAACCAGTTTCCAATGGTCAACAGAGGCAGGAATAAGGATACAGCCTTTTCCGGAAGGTTTGTACGGTAAGCCTCCGGACAGGACAGTCAAAGATCCTTCCAGTTCCATATAAACAACAAATTCATCCAGGGCAGATCCGTCAATCTCCTGAGGTTCGTCCATCATTTCAAAGCGCACTTTAAAATAGGGTGAATCCACCAGAAGCCCCGTTGTGGCAGGGGCGGGAACGTGTTTGTGGTAATCAATGCAGTCGATGGCAAGTTCCATGTGCATTTCACGGGCAGTGGCCGGATCATGTTCCCTTCCCCAGTCATATACCCTGTAAGTAATGTCCGAGACCTGCTGCACTTCGGCAATAGTCAGTCCCCCTCCGCAGGCATGTACCAGTCCGGCCGGGATGAAGTAACATTCCCCTTTCACGGGCTTGATACAATTCATCACTTCGGGCAAGGTCTCCTGCTCACAACGTGAATAGAATTCAGCCGGTGTCATCTCGCGGTTGAACCCAAGATAAAGCCTGGCTTCAGGCTTTGCATCCATGATGTACCACATTTCAGTTTTGCCGTAGGCATGATGCATTTCGGCAGCCCTGTTGTCGTCGGGATGTACCTGGACGGACAGAAATTCATTTACCGTCAGATACTTGATCAATATCGGGAACTCATCACCGCAGGCATCGTAGATGCCGGCTCCTACCAGGTCTGTCAGATATACTTCCAACGTTTCGTTAATGGAATTTCCTTTCAGAAAGCCGTTGTCAATCACGGAAGCATCCTGGTCCAGGCCGCTCAGTACCCAGGTTTCGGAACCCCATACGCGTTCTTTGACAATAGGCTTAAACGTCAGCGGGTACAGATTCGTATTGTTCATAAGGCTGTTCCAGTGAAGGGGCAGGTGCAAGTTTTTTATTCAGATACATCAAAGCCAGGACCATGACCAGAATCGAAGCTCCCAAGGCAATAAAATAGGGGGTGTTGCCCATTATTGACCGGAGGGTGGCATCTGCTTCCATCTCGGGGAATAATCCGGCCAGCAGGAATGCCATACCGTTGTTCAGGGCATGCAATGCAACACAGGTCCAGTAAGATCTTGTTCTGTAATAGATCCATCCAAAAAGACAACCCATCAGAAATGCGGGAACAGCCTGCCATGGGTTGAGGTGTATGACGGCAAACATGCATGCTGACCACGCAATAGCCTTCCACGGGGCCATGTGGTGCAGCATCCCCTTAAGTGCAACTCCCCGTAAGAGCCATTCCTCAAGCAGAGGTGCTGCAACAACAACGGCGATAAAGGTCGGGATGTTGCTTTGTGTCATTTTGGCAAATAGATCTTTCATGAATTCCGGCATTTCCAGCCACTCGGTAAGCGGATCCATAATTATTGACATGGATACGATTATTACCGGAAGTAAAAGCATGTACAAGGGCAGGGGAACACTACCCAATCGTGCAGGCGGATTGCGGAAAGGGGGTTTAGCGTTTAGAGCTGCCTGTTGATACGCTTGTTTTGACCTTAAATAAACATACAGGAACACAAAAAGGAAGGGGATCACATAAACAACCGGTGTGCTCCATCCGCTGTCACCGGTAAGTGACATTGAGCCAGGTACAATGAGATTCAAGAGGAACACAACTGCCCCGGTAAGGATAGTGCCACCAAGTAATAGAATTCCTAACATGATCAGCCAGGATTCACCCAGCCGGGGACGGAAAAAGTCCAGGTATTTTTTCATAATTCAATGGTTTTCAGGGAAATAATGGATTGGGATAAAGGCCTTCGTCATGAAGCGCCCTGAGCCTGGCCACAACACCGTCCCTGTCTTCACGGTACGTTACGCCAAACCAGCGGGCATTTGTGCTGAGCACCCGGCATGTACCTTCCCCGGTCTTAATGATGTCATTGACCATCGTGGGAAGATGGTATTCAGAGGCGGGTTCCTGTACGTGCCTTTCGAGGAATTCCGAAACAAGCTTTGTGGCTTTCGGGTAGATGTCGGGTAAAAATCCCCAGCAATTCATCGAACAAAGATCACCGGGGTCCAATTCCAGGTCAGCTACTTCTCCGTTGTTTCCGGGGACAGAACATAATATCTTCCCGCTTTCTTCCTTCCGGATTTTATGCCTTTCCACCACATCTGTGAGTAATCCGTTCCTGTCCGGCTTGCAAACACCCCTTGAAACCGGGCCTGAAGGTGAAAGCGTATTCTCCAGGCGGTATCCGACCATCGCATAGGAGCCCTCCGTAAGGTTTTTCTGAGTCAGGTACCCGGAGAGCACCCGGAAGGCATCGTGTCCGTAAAAATCATCGGCATTGATGATCCCGAAGGGAGTGTCCACGTATGAGCCGGTGGTCAGCAGGGCATGACCTGTTCCCCACGGTTTCTCCCTCCCCGGGGGAGGAGAAAAAGGGGCCGGTATATGATCCAGTTCCTGGGTGACGAACCGGAAAGGGAAATGCGATCCGTAACGGGAAACGCAAACACGGTTGAACTCCTTGCTGAAAGATTCACGTATTACAAATACGATTTCACCGAATCCTGATCTTAAAGCATCGTATATGGAATAATCCATTATCGTTTCCCCGTTCGGACCCAGTCTGTCAAGCTGTTTGAGCCCTCCGTAGCGACTGCCCATACCGGCAGCCATGATTACTAGTGTTGGTTGCATATTGAAAAACCTGCTATATTTGTGAAAATTCATCTTCTATGGGTACACGTTTCAAAGACAACCGTATCCTGGCGCTGATCAGGAACAGGTATTTTCTTGTAACGCTGGTCTTCATTGTATGGATCCTCTTTTTTGACAACAACAGCCTAACCGGCTGGTTTCGTGCCCTTGGTGAATATTCCGGAAATAAATCCCAACAAAGATACTACAAAGAAAAGATTCGTCAAACTGAAAGGAACCTGGGGGAACTGCAATCAAACAAGGATTCCCTGGAAAAATTTGCCAGGGAAAAATATTATTTTCACAAGGAAGATGAAGATGTTTTCCTGGTTACGCCAGGTCCTTCAGATCCCGCAGATCGCTTCCCATATAAGTAGGTGCGCCGTCGCAGGGCAGGTTGTTGGGATTGTAATAAAACTGGTCTATGCCAAAGACCTGGGCTCCTTCAATGTCAGTCATGAAGTTATCTCCCACCATCAGGGTGTCTTTCTTTTTGCCGTTGATAGATGTAATGGCGGCAGTGAACATTTTGGGATTGGGCTTATGGTATCCGACTTCTTCGGAGATAAAGATCCTGTTCCCGAAAAACAGATCCAGGCCACAATTACGGACCTTATCGTACTGAACCTGTTTGAATCCGTTCGTCACCAGAGCCATTTCACAACCTTTGCCTGCCAGGTATCCCAGAACTTCCCGGGCGTGTGGGATCAGTTTTGTCTTCAATGGCATAAGGTCCAGATATGCTTCTCCAAAAACGGTTCCCAGACGAACTGCATCGGGAACCCCTGCTTCTTCCAGGGTAATTTCAAAACGTACGTGACGCAGTTTCTGTTGTGTGATCTGACCGGCCTCGTACATGGCCCACAACCGGGTATTGTTGGATTTATACATGTCGTAGAAGTGTCCGGGATCGGGGACATATTCCTGCAATCCGTGTCTCAGTACCAATTCACTGATGCAATCGGCCGCATTGCCGTCAAAATCCCATAACGTATTGTCCAGGTCAAAAAGGAAATATCTGTATTTCATTTGGTATAATAATCGATCATTTTCTCAACGGCTCTCCGGCAAACGGGACAAAAGGCCGGCGCAAGATTGGTATGCATCCTGCAATCCGGGGCAGGGCGGTATATTCCTTTTGCCATGTATGCAGCCCCTTCGTGAAGTCCCACCCCTTCGGTATCCATCATATCTTCCCACTTGGACCCAAAATCAACCAGGGTGGTGATGTTTGGTTCCCATGGCTCCACATCAAGGGGATACATTTCTATATACGCCACTTCGGAATTGTAATATTCGTCTGCCAGGCCGGCAAAGCTGTGCCCGAACTCATGCACAAAAACCTCCTTGCTTGTCTGATGGTCAGACATGCTCAGTCCGTAGTAATTGTATATGCCGCCTCCCCCGTATTTATTTGTGTTTACGATAACGTAAAGGGCGTCGAAAGGAGATCCGGATACGGCACCGGCCAGCAGTCTGTGGTCGGGGGCTGTCAGATAACGTTCTGTATAGAAAGTATGAAAAGAACTGCCCAGCGCCGTAGTGGACCATAAGTCTAACTGGGGCATATCCGGGCCTGATTCTTCCGAAACCAGGGGAAGGATCCATATGTTGAAATCGGCTCTGCGGGAACGGAACGGTTCGTATTCAAAAAGATATTCGGTAAAACGGGCAGCGTCCTGCCTGAATTTCTCCATTTCTTCCTGCCGGTAACCTTCTGCCACAAAAAGCAGGTCCACCCGGTTTTCTACCGGGCCGTTTCTTTCCAGAATCTCGGCAGAACATGCTGCGTTTTCTTTTGAAATAAGACAGTCGGCAGGGTCTATCCGGAATTTTTTCATGGTACGGTACACGCCCTCGCTCTTGACTCTTTCCTGAACTTCAACGAAGACCGTATCCCTGGGATAAGGCAACCAGATGGAAGTGTTGAAAGCCATGTCCCTTTCCATGGCTTCCCGGGTGGTCCTCCATTCCATGAACAGGGAGTTGAACCCTTTTGAAAACAGCAGCTGGCCGTCCCCGGATAGCACCTTATACTGATACTCTCCGTAAATAAAAGGGGATATGAGCTGCGTTCTGGAACCGGTCCATTGAGATTCCCTGTGAAGGGAATGCAGGAACACATCCTGTGTCTGTGCGTTGCCAGTAAAAACAAGATCTATGCGCAGACGTTCTTCTGTGAAATGATCATAATAGACAACCGTTTGTGCCCGGGAGACAAAGATCTGAGACAGGCACATAAAGAGGAGGAACCATTTTTTCATATGACAGGAGGATTAATGTCCAGTATAGTTTGCCGGGGTAATCTGGAGCAGCTCGTCTTTTACTTCCTGTGATACATCCAGACTGCGAATAAAGGCATGCAGGTATTCTTTGTCAATATGCATATTGGTACGGGTGATCTCTTTCAGGGTTTCATAAGGTTTGGGATAATTCTCCCGTCTGAGGATGGTTTGAATGGCCTCGGAGATCACTGCCCAGTTGTCTTCCATGTCTTTTTCAATGGCAGAACGATTCAGGAACAATTTCCCGAATCCTTTTTGCAGAGATTTGAACGCCAGCAGTGAATGTGCCATGGGAACACCCAGGTTCCGGAGTACAGTGGAGTCGGTAAGATCCCTTTGAAGGCGGGATACCGGCAACTTGGCTGCCAAATGACCAAATACGGCATTGGCTACTCCGAAATTACCTTCCGCATTTTCAAAATCAATTGGATTTACCTTGTGGGGCATTGCAGAGGACCCGATTTCCTGTTCTTTGATGTGTTGTTTGAAATAATTCATGGATATGTATGACCACATGTCCCGGCACAGGTCTATGCAGATGGTATTGATCCGGCTCAGGCAGTGGCATAAAGCTGCAATCTGGTCGTAATGCTCTATCTGCGTGGTGGGGAAGGACCTGTAAAGTCCCAGGGTGTTGTTCAGGAATTTTTCGGCAAACCTGTGCCAGTCAATTTGAGGATAGGCAGCATTGTGGGCATTGAAGTTACCGGTGGATCCGCCGAATTTTCCCGCAAACGGTATTTGTTCAAGGCTTTTAAGCTGTTCTTCCAGACGTACCTTGAATACCTGGATCTCTTTTCCCAGGCGGGTAGGCGAAGCCGGCTGGCCGTGCGTATGGGCAAGCATGGCGACCGGGCCCCACTCGCTGGCTCGTTCATCAAGCATTTCAATGATCTTTCTCAACAGGGGGAGGTACTCCTTTTGTATGCCATGCTTCAGACTCAAGGGAATGGCTGTGTTGTTGATATCCTGCGAAGTGAGACCAAAGTGAATGAATTCACAATACTTGTTCAGGCCCAGCGCTTTCATCTTGTTTTTGAGGAAGTATTCGACGGATTTTACGTCGTGGTTCGTGACTTTTTCCTGGGCCTTGATCACTTTGGCGTCGGTAATGGAAAAATTCTTGTACACATTGCGCAGGATCGGAAACCATCTGGAATCTACGTCCCTGAGCTGCGGCAGGGGCAGTTTACACAAGGCAATGAAATACTCCACTTCTACCTGGAGCCGGTAACGTATCAGTGCAAATTCAGAGAAATACTGATTCAGGGGTGCCGTTTGGGCATAATACCTGCCGTCGATCGGAGATATTGCCAGCAAGGGGTTGAATTCCATAGAGAAAGTATTAGGTTAATGAACAAATATACTCATTTTTCTGTACAGGGTGATCATCTGGCGCGCTTCTGCCACGTCGTGTACACGTAGGAGGGACACCCCTTTGAACAGCAAATGCAGGTGAAGTGCCGAGGTGCTTACGAGCGCATCGTCGGGCGTGATATTCAAAGGCGTGTAGGTCATTCTTTTTCTGGAGATGCCTGCCAGCAAGGGAGCTGCGGGCTCTCCCTCGTGGTTTTTCGGAACCAGCGACGGGAGTGCTTCCATTACCTGAAAATTCTGGTCCACATCCTTG
>LFSY01000029.1:10319-37143 GCA_001512865.1 Rikenellaceae bacterium DTU002
CCGGCCATAATGTCGTTTATCCAGAAATACCCGATCAGACTGTATGCCTTTTCCACAATCTCGGGTCTGAACGTGTCAATGGAAAAGGTAGTATCCGGAAAATGCTCTTTCGCTTTTCTCAGGACCGGTTCGAGCCTTTTCCATTCTTCGTCGGCCGAAGGCCATTGTGCTCCGGGCCGGGTGGAACAGGCCCCGATATCCACAATGTCTGCTCCCTGGTCCAGCATGATTTCTATACGCTTAACGGCTGCCTCCGGATCCATTGTCCTGGATCCGGCATAGAAAGAGTCCGGAGTGCTGTTCACTACACCCATCACTGCGGGGAGGGAGATATTCATAAAACAAAAGTAATAAAAAATGAGAGAAGGGAATTTTATGTAATTTTGTACTATGTTGATCGTATTGGAAGGTTTGGACGGAGCCGGGAAATCCACCCAGTTGAAAGCTATGGAAGCGTATTTTAAAAAACGCGGCACGGCTGTACATTTTATGCATTTTCCCCGTTATGACACTCCTGTGTACGGGATGCTCATAGCCCGTTTCTTGCGCGGGGACAGCGGTGCCATAGATACCGTAGATCCGTATCTGGTTTCCCTGTTGTTTGCCGGAAACCGTTTTGAGATGTCACAACAGATCAGGAACTGGATTGAAAGCGGACACATAGTGCTTCTGGACAGGTATGTTTATTCCAATATTGCTTTCCAGTGCGCCAAATTGGGCACACAGGAAGAAAAAGACCGGCTCAGAGATTTTATCTTTAAAATGGAATATGAACATTTCGGGATACCCAAACCCGATGTGAATCTTTTTCTGGACGTTCCCCTGACGTTCGTTACAGAGAAACTGCAATCTCCACGCAAAGGTGAAGACCGGTCCTATCTGGAGGGGAAGAGCGATATCCATGAAGCCTCTGTCGAATTTCAGCAGCGTGTCCGTAACGTGTATATGGAACAGGCCCGCCAGGACAGTTCCTTCAGGATCATCTCCTGCAGTGACCAAAACGGGGAGATGGCTCACTGGGAGATCATTTTCAAACGCATAGAACCCTACCTCCCATGAGAAAAACAGCCCGGTTAGTCCTTGGATTGCTTTTTGTTTTTTCAGGTATCGTAAAAGCTGTGGATCCGGTCGGATCTGCGTTGGTGTTCTCCGAATATTTCACCGCTTTCGGGGTAGGATTTCTCAAACCGCTTTCCCTGGTTTCGGGAATGGTCCTTTCTACAGTTGAATTTGTGCTGGGAGTGATGGTCCTTCTCGATTTCAGGAAGCGTGCGGCAGCCTGGGGAATGTTCCTTTTTATGTCTTTTTTCACACTGTTGACTCTCTACCTGGCCCTTTTCGATCCGGTTGAAGATTGTGGTTGTTTTGGAGATGCAATAAAACTGACCAATTGGCAGACTTTTTTCAAAAACCTGATATTCTGGCCATTCGCCCTGGTCCTGTTCCTGCAGAGAAACAGAACAGCCCCTTTGGCCGGAGGAGCGGCGGAATGGCCCGTGATCGTTTTCTTTGCGATCCTGGTATCAGGTTTGTCGTTATATAGTTACAGACATTTACCCCCTGTTGATTTCAGAGGATTCAGGGTGGGAAACGATATTGCATCTTTATTGGAAGAATCCCGTTCTAATCCCGAGTATGTTTTCACGACCGATCTGGTTTACACCCGGGAGGGAAAAGAAGAGGTGTTCCGGCTGGACTCTCTTCCGGACAGCACCTGGACTTTTGTTGATTCGCGTACAAAAAGGATCGCGACAGGAGTTAGACATAAAGTGACGGATTTTTCAGTCAGAGATGTTGCGGGACGGTCTGTCACCGATTCCATTCTCAAGGAAGAAAAGACAGCACTTGTGTTGCTTATCTGGTCGGAAGAAAATCTGAACGGGAACGTGCTGGAACGCCTGAAACCCCTGGTCCGGGAAAGCCGGGAGCAAGGCAGACCGAATTTTACCGTCAGTGCATTGCCTGCCGACTCCGTTCATGCTGTCCTGCTTGAAAACGGAATAGATATGCCCGTATATATGGCCGATGTGAAAACTTTACTGACGGTCATACGTTCCACCCCGGGTCTGATGGTCATGAAAAAGGGTGTTGTACTGGCAAAATACGGTTTCAGGGATTATCCATCTCCTGAAAAGTGGGAAGAACTGGTTTCCCGGGATCCTGAACTGGTAGTGGCAAGGGCTCGTATAGGCAACAGGCTGAGAACGCAACTTTTCGTCGCCCTTATGCTATTGCTGATCTTCCTTCTTCGTAAAGGTTTCTGGTTTTCCCGCTCCCGTTTCTGATCACAGTTTCCTTTTGACTTCCATTATGGTATAGGCTTCAATGATGTCGCCAACCTTGATATCGTTGTAACCGTCTATGTTCAGGCCACAGTCATAACCGGACTGTACTTCCTTGACGTCGTCTTTGAAGCGCTTGAGTGATCCAAGGCTTCCCGTGTAAATAACGATCCCGTCCCTGATGATACGTACCCTGGCGTTACGTGTGATCTTGCCTTCCTTAACCATACATCCTGCAATGGTACCTACTTTCGAGATCTTAAATGTTTCACGTACCTCCACAGTTGCGGTAATTTCTTCTTTTTCCACCGGAGCGAGCATCCCTTCAATACCTTTCCTGACTTCTTCAATGGCATCGTATATGACCGAATAAAGGCGTATCTCTATCTCTTCCTTTTCTGCAAGTTTTCTTGCCGAGGTGGAAGGACGGACCTGGAAGCCGACGATAATTGCATTGGAGGCAGTGGCCAGCAGGACATCAGATTCCGAAATGCCTCCCACGGCTTTGTGTATGACATTAACCTGTACTTCTTCGGTGGATAGTTTGATCAGAGAGTCGGAGAGTGCTTCAATGGAGCCGTCAACATCTGCTTTTACAATAATGTTAAGTTCCTGGAAATTCCCGACTGCAATACGCCGTCCGATCTCCTCCAGGGTGATGTGTTTCTGTGTTTTGAGTCCCTGAATGCGAATGAGCTGTTCTCTTTTGGCGGCCACTTCACGGGCTTCTTTCTCATCCTCCATAACGGTGAATACCTCACCTGCGGCAGGCGCTCCGTTAAGGCCAAGGACAGAGGCTGGCGTGGATGGACCTGCTTCGGTAATCTTCTGGCCTCTCTCGTTGAACATGGCCCTGACCTTTCCCGTACAGCAACCGCTCAGCAGAACGTCGCCCTGATGCAGGGTGCCGTTCTGGACCAGTATGGTAGCCAGGTATCCGCGTCCTTTGTCAAGTGAAGATTCTATGATGGTTCCGGTGGCATGCTTTTTTGGATTGGCACGCAATTCCAGCAACTCTGCTTCCAGAAGTATCTTTTCGAGCAACTTATCCACATTCGTTCCCTTTTTTGCCGAGATTTCCTGGCACTGATGTTTTCCTCCCCAGTCTTCTACCAGTATGTTCATGTTGGCAAGCTGTTCCCGGATTTTTTCAGGATTGGCCCCCTGTTTGTCAATTTTGTTGATCGCAAAGATCATGGGAACTCCCGCTGCAGATGCGTGGTTAATGGCTTCCACAGTCTGAGGCATGATGGCATCGTCTGCCGCTACAATGATGATGGCCATATCGGTGACTTTCGCCCCGCGTGCCCTCATGGCAGTAAAGGCTTCGTGTCCCGGTGTGTCAAGGAACGTTATCAGACGTTCGTTTTCAAGCCGTACACTGTAGGCCCCGATATGCTGCGTTATGCCGCCTGCTTCTCCGGCGATGACATTGGCATCGCGGATATAGTCAAGCAAAGATGTTTTGCCATGGTCCACGTGTCCCATCACGGTAACAATGGGAGACCTTTCACAGAGATCCATGGGATCATCCTCCTCTTCCTGGATGGTGTCATGAATCTCTGCAGTCACGAATTCAACCTGGAATCCGAATTCTTCGGCAACAAGGACCATCGCTTCGGCATCCAGGCGTTGGTTGATGGAAACCATAAGCCCCAGATTCATACAGGCATCAATGACCTTGACCACAGGCACGTTCATCAGAGTCGCCAGTTCGTTGACACTCACGAATTCAGTAACTTTGAGAACGGTGCTTTCCATTTCCTTGCGCTCCATTTCCTCGACCATGCGCTGATTGACAATGTCACGTTTTTCACGGCGGTGCTTGGACCCTTTTGTCTTTCCCTTCCCCTCGGTCATCCGGGCGTATGTTTCCTTAATCTGTTTCTGAATGGCATCCTCGTCCACTTCTACGTGAATGGGTTTGAAGCGTTCTTTGCCGCGACCGCGTACCTTGTTCCCGTTTTCTGCCTTTTTGGGAGTCACTTTGGTCACATCAACACGTTCCCTGTGAGGTTTCTGGATGCGTTCCCGTTTTCCTTTCTGCTTGTCTGCTCTGGATTTTTCTTTATCCTCGGCCGGCTTTTTCCTGTCAAACTGTGACAGGTCAATTTGTCCCGTAATCTTGGGCCCTGCCAGTTTTTCAAATTCAGTTTCTATATGAACGGGTTCGTCGGGTTTCTGTGCCACCACGGGAGCCGGGCTCTTTTCCACTCTTGTTGCCGGCTCTTTGGGAGGCGTTGAAACGGGTTTTTCTTTTTCCGGTTTTGTAACCTCCTGTATTTTGGGCTGATCGGGTTTCTTTTGTTCCTCCTTGATGTCTTCAAGTTTTGGGACGTCTGCCTGAACGGGTTTCTTTTCCTTCGGTTTTTCAAATTGGGCAAGGTCAATTTTACCCAGTACCGTAGGACCCTTGTCCGGGGCGGATTCTTTCCCTTTTGCTACGGGAACGGGTTTCGCATCAGCTTCATCTTTTGGAGCGGGGACTTCTTCTTTGGGGGCAACAGGCCCGGGTTTCGCAACGGGTTCCTGTTTGACAACGGGCTCCTGTTTTGCAACGGGTTCCTGTCTGGCGACAGGCTCAGGAGCAGGAGCCGGTTCGGGTTCCGGTCTGGCTTTAGGGGCGGGAGTGACAGGGGGTTCTTCCGGGGCAACGTCTTTTACCTTCAGAATGATCTTTTTGGACTGTTCCTTCAATTGCAGCTCCTTATCGAATTCTTTTTCTACAAGAGCATAAGCTTCCTCTGGAATCTTACTGTTGGGAGAGGCGTCCACCTCGATCCCTTTTTTCTTCAAAAAATCAGTAAGGGTGCCGATCCCGATGTTAAACTCCTTGACTACTTTGCTGATTCGAATACCTTGTTTTTCCGACATATACGCTCCTTATTCTTTTATATCGTTTTCAAATTCGGCTCTCAGGACACGGATCACTTCCGCGACGGTTTCCTCTTCCAGATCGGCACGTTTGACCAGTTCGGGTATTGGAATGGCCAGTACGCTCTTAGCCGTATCACAACCGATCTGTTTGAGTGAATCGATGATCCACTGATCAATTTCATCGTTGAACTCGTCAAGCATTACATCTTCCTCGTCTTCGTCCACTTCACGGAATACATCTATTTCGTACCCGATAAGCATGCCTGCCAGTTTGATGTTGGAGCCTCCTTTACCTATGGCAAGTGAAACTTCGTTGGGTTTGAGATATACTCCCACCCGTTTATCCTCTTCGTTGATCTTGATGGAAGATATCTTGGCCGGGCTAAGGGCCCTTTGGATGAGCAGCTGGGGATTGGTCGTCCAGTTGATGATATCTATGTTTTCGTTCCTCAGTTCACGAACAATGCCGTGGATCCTGGAACCTTTCACTCCCACGCATGCTCCTACGGGATCAATCCGGTCGTCATATGATTCGACAGCCACTTTGGCCCTTTCTCCGGGGATCCGCACGATCTTCTTAATGGTAATCAGTCCGTCGTATATCTCGGGGACGTCCTGTTCAAAGAGGCGTTCCAGGAATTTCGGGGAGGTCCTTGAAAGAGTTATTACAGGTGTGTTGTTCTTCATTTCAACATGGGAGACCACAGCCCTTACCGTGTCTCCCTTGCGGAAATAATCGCTGGGGATCTGTTCCGATTTGGGCAATAACAGTTCATTGCCTTCCTCGTCCAGCACAAGCACCTCTTTTTTCCAGACCTGGTACACTTCACCCATAAGGATATCACCTACACGTTCCAGGTATTTGGAATACATGTTGGCTTTTTCTATGTCCATAATCCTTCCGGCCAGATTTTGTCTTAGGGTCAGAATGCCCCTTCTTCCGAATTCAGAGAGTTTAACCTCTTCGGTGTATGATTCTCCCACTTCGTAGGAATCATCAATCCGGGAGACTTCTTTCAGAGATATCTGGGTATTGGGATCTTCTACCGTATCAACAACTTCCCGGTTTCGCCATATTTCAAAATCCCCTTTGTCGATGTTGATAATGATGTCGAAATTATCTGCAGTTCCATACATTTTGGCAAGCTGGGAACGAAAGACATCTTCCAGAACGCTCATCATGGTGGGGCGGTCGATGTTCTTCAATTCCTTGAATTCAGAGAATGTACTTATCAGATTTAAACCTTCCATTTTGGATAAACTTTTTATTTATTAAAAAAGAGGACCAAGGTCCTCTTGCACGTATTCCTAATCTGCTGCAAATGTAATTATTTTACTGATTTTTAACAAATATATTTCTGAATTTGCAATATTTCAGAAATGGAACGAAATTTGCTCGGATATATTAACAACCAATCAAAATGGAACTGACTGCTGGAATCATTGCCGGTCATCTGCAAGGAGAAGTGAAAGGCGACCCGGATGTAATAGTGAAAGGAGTGGCTCGTATTGAACAGGGAAAACCCGGGACAGCTTGTTTTCTTGCAAATCCAAAATATGAAAAATACCTGTATACAACAGGAGCGTCGGCTGTGCTGGTAAACAGGGACTTTGTCCCTACAGGCAAGGTCTCGGCAACACTTATCCGTGTGGACGATGCCTATGCAGCAGCGGCAGCACTGTTGGGGTTGTTCGCTTCTGTTAAGAAGAAAAAGGGTTGGGAATTCCCACACAGTATTTCCCGTAAGGCTTCCATTGGGCGTAAGGTTTATATTGGCGCACACAGTTACATCGGCAAACGTGCCCGCATAGGGAACGGAGCGCAGATCTATCCTCAGGTTTATATTGGGGAGCATGTGAAAATTGGAGCCGGAACAATCCTCTATCCGGGTGTTAAAGTATACGACGATTGCACCATCGGGGATAATTGTATCATTCATTCCAACGCAGTAATCGGTTCCGACGGCTTTGGATTTGCGCCCTCTGCCGACGGAACCTACCGGAAGATTCCACAGACCGGAAATGTGATCATCGAAGACAATGTCGAGATAGGGGCCAATACCGTAATTGACAGGGCCACCATGGGGTCTACCATCATACGAAGCGGGGTTAAGCTGGATAATCTCATACAGATTGCTCACAATGTGGAAGTCGGTGAAAATACGGTGATGGCTGCTCAAAGCGGGATCGCCGGCTCTACACGCGTGGGCGCGGGATGTATGATAGGTGGACAGGCAGGGATCGTAGGCCATCTGACGGTAGCTGCACGGACCCAGGTGGGGGCTCAGGCAGGGGTCATAGGTTCGGTGAAGCAGGAAGGAAGTATTTTACTGGGCATGCCTGCTTTTGATCACGGACAATTCATGAGAGCATATGCCCATTTCAAAAAATCCGGCAAGAAAGACCTATGAAGGAAAAGACCATTTCAGCCCCGGTTTTCTTTAAAGGTACAGGCTTACATACGGGAATGAAAACAGAAATGACCGTGTGTCCGGCTCCCGAAAGATCAGGCATCCGTTTTCAGCGTACTGACCTTCCCGGGTGCCCTTTCCTGGAAGCAGTGGCTGACAATGTTGTTCAAACCGAGAGGAGTACCGTTTTGCTTAAAGATCGCGTGAGGGTACATACATCTGAACATCTAATGGCTGCCTTTTACGGATTGGACATACACAACGCCCTTGTGCAGCTGAACGGCCCGGAGGTACCCATACTAGACGGGAGTGCGTATCCTTTTGCCCGGGCATTTACCGATATTGGTATTCAGGAGCAGCATGCCTGTGTGCGTTACGGGCACCTTTCCTCCGCCCTGCAATTTTCGGATCCGGACACCGGTACTTTAATTGAAATCACTCCGTCCGAAACATTTTCAGCGCGTGTGATTATTGATTTTCAATCCGAGGTCCTGGGCAGGCAGGAATATGTTTATTCCCCGGGAACGGACTTTAAGGAGGAAGTCGCTCCCAGCAGAACTTTTGTATTTTTGCACGAAATTCTGTTCCTTTATAAAAACGGGCTGGTCAGGGGCGGTGACCTGAACAACGCGCTGGTCATAGCTGAGAAAGAAATTGAAACAGAAGACCAGAAATTGCTGCAACATATCTTTGCCAGCCCTGCTGTTCATATACACAAAGGGTATCTGAACACGTCAGGGCCCCGTTTCCCGAACGAATGTGCAAGACACAAAATGGTGGACCTTTTAGGAGACCTTATGTTGGTCGGGAAGCGATTTCATGCCACAGTCACGGCATTTAAACCCGGTCATGCAGCCAACACCGCTGTGGCACGGATGATCAGAAATCAATTGATAATGAATTAATATGGCTCAGAAACTGAATGTGATACATCCCAAAGCTCATCTGGGGCACGGCGTAGAGGCAGGACCCTTTACAACTATAGCCGAACATGTAGAGATAGGTGAAGGAACCTGGATCGGACCCAATGTAACTATTATGGATTATGTCCGTATCGGGGCCAATTGCAGGATATTTCCCGGCGCAGTAATTGGAGCAGTCCCGCAGGACCTGAAATTTCAGGGAGAGGTATCCTACGTGGAGATTGGAAACAATGTGACCATACGTGAGTATGTCACCATCAACAGGGGAACAGCCGCCAGTAATGTGGGAGTAACACGTGTTGGAGACAATTGTTTGATAATGAGCTATGTACACATAGCTCACGATTGTAATATTAAAAAGGATGTCATTCTTACTTCCTATGTCGGACTGGCAGGAGAGACACAGGTAGATGAACATGCCATCATAGGAGGAGCTTCGGCGGCACATCAATTCACCCGCATAGGTACCCATGCCATGATATCGGGAGGCTCCATGATCGGCAAAGACGTGCCTCCTTACGTGCTGGCCGGAAGAAGACCGCTCTGTTACGGGGGTATCAACGTCATAGGCCTTCGCCGCAGGGGGTTTACCTCGGAACAAATTGAACGTATTCACGATATTTACAGGATCATATACCAGGTAGGCCTGAATATCAGTGATGCCTGCCGTAAAGTGGAAGAAGTGCTTGACCCTTCTGAAGAAAGGGAGGAGATCCTTTCTTTTATCAGGGCGTCACACCGGGGGATCATCCCTTATAAAGTCAAATGGATGGAAGATGAATGATGCGGTAAAAGCATTTTTTTCAACCTCGTACTGGCCCCCCGTAGCCTGTTTTGCCGTTATGGGACATTCAGGTGAATGGGTACTCGAAAAGCATGAGCACTATCAAAAACAAACGATTCGCAACCGCTGTTCCATATGCGGGGCCAACGGACCGCAGTGGCTCGTCATACCTGTATTACGCAGCCACGGGCAGAAAACCCCGGTCGGGGAGGTGATGCTGGATTCTGGAAAGGACTGGCAGCGGGTGCACAGACTGGCCATAGAATCTGCCTACGGCTCTTCCCCGTATTACGAGTATTACAGGGATGAGATCATGCCTTTTTATGAGATCGATTATCCTTTATCGCTTTTCGATTACAATACATCCATTCTGAAATGGTGTCTTGAAGCACTTGATAGCAAAATAAAGATCTCATTTACAAGATCTTATTTGCCGTATTATGAGGAAAATGACTATCGCAGCAAATTGCCGTTGCATGTTCCCTTGCCTTATTATCAGGTCTTTGCCCGGAAACACGGTTTTGTTCCCGGGCAAAGTATACTGGATCTTCTGATGAATGAAGGTCCCGAATCATGGAAATTCCTAGAACCGGACTCCAAATGTCAGGACGAATCTCAAACGTGAGAGTGTATTCAGACCGGGCACCTGATCGTCTCCCGCATCGTACAGAGAGAAACCCTCGCTTTCTTTAAAGCGGTATGATACCCCCAGATCTGCAAAACACTGTTTTCCACGAAGGCCCAACCCTCCGGAAGCAATATGTGTCGGTTCAAAGGTCCGTTCAGGAGCCCCGTAATAACTATAACCACCTCTCAGGACAAGCGCAGCAATGCGGATCTCGGCGCCTGCTCTGAAATTATTGGCAAATCGGAAATTATAGTCACTGGATCCGTGCCGTATGGCTTCGTTTTCTTCCTCAAATCCCCACCGGTCATAACGTTCTGACATCTTCATGGTGGTATAGTCGACACCTTCATAATCAAAACTGATCAGTCCAAAGGAACCGAATGTGTAGGCTGCTCCTGCATTAAAGCGCCAGGGAGTCCGTACGGAATAGGAAAAAGAACCGACGGGAGAGGAGGCATTTTCGTTTCCTCCCACAAATGTAGCCGTCATGCGTTCCTGCCATTCATCTGTCAGTGATGTCCAGGTAGGTGTGGTCACGCTCAGTCCCAGCCGAAGGTTGTTCACCGGAATGGCAATGATCCCCAGCTTCATATTAACGCCCAGACCCGTAGTGGTTTGGTCGTACGTGTGGGAGAAGCTGGAAAACCCTGTCTGGAACGCTTCCGGGTCCTGTGATGTTTCGGTGAATTTTTCATAGGTGCGGTAATATACATTCCGGAACGAAACGCTGTATCCTGCATAGATCCTGTTTCCGAAACTGGCCCCCATATTCAGTAAATATTCTCCCATACTTCCTCTGGTTTCCTTTATAAAGCGCTGATCAAGCAGGCCCCCTACACTTATTTCTTCGCCAAACAGATTCTCGGTGGCTGCAATATACTGGTCGTTTGTACCCGGGAGCGGGTCCAGAAGATACGTGTTCCATGCCAGAACGGATCTCCAGGGGGCGCCCGAGTCGTAATAAGGATTGTAATTGTCAGATTTTTCAAGGTTGTTGGACAAAATGCCGTCGGTCATGGTGGCTACGGGAGTAAGCCAGCTGGATTCGGAATTGTCACGGCGAACGGAGGTGCGCATGGTAAAATCCTGTACCTTGTTGTATCCGGCAGCAAATGACAATGAGATCAGTCCCCGGCTGTTGGAAGTGTTCCATGTGCCCACATAGCCCAGGTTGTTCAACCCAAACCGGGAGTAGCTGTCATGTGTCCTTTGACCTGAATAACTGACATCTGAATACGAAGTGATCAGAGAGGGAGTGAATGAAAATTCCGAATAGGGATACACGGCAGAAGCCGCGGGATTCAAGGCAATGGACCCAAAATCCCCACCCAGTGCAGTAACGGCATTGCCAAGGGCCATGGAGCGGGCAGTCCCCTGGTAATTGAGTTGCGAATACCTCAGGGCATCCCAGGCATTCTGACCTGTGAGGACATAAGGAACCAACAAAGTGATCAGGAATAGATACTTTTTCATTGTAAGTGGATCAAAAATGTGAATAAAAACCGGGTTATCTGCGGTATGAACCGCCTGAACCGGAACGAGACGTGCTGCCACCGCCGCCACTGCTGCCCATGCTTCCGCTACCGCTGCTTCTCATGGAGCCGGAACTTACCGAACCGCTGCTTCTGGATACAGTTGATGACGAACCGGTCCTGTTGAAGGAACGGTTGTTGTCGCTGCCGGTTGAGCGGTTAACGGAACTGCTGCCGGTAGTACGTGAACGGGAACTGCCGGAGCTTTCGGGATTCACCGTAGCGGATGGCTTCTGAGTGCCCCTGTAAAAACTGCGGCTGTTGCCCGGGTTGGTCGTTCCTGAAGAAGAACCGGTACGTGTATTGTCACGTGTTCCCTGTGACAGATTGGAAGATCTGCGGTAAAAAGTGTTCTCGTTAACAGACTCTCCGGTACGTGATCTGGTATTGGAAGAGGGATCCCTGTATACGGCATCTGTTCCGCTGTTCCCGTTCACCCTTCTGTAATTGGTGGTCCCGCTTTCTGTTCTGATACCGGTCCTGTTGTCAATGTCTCTGGTACGTTCAGTTCTGTTTCCCGAGATCTGGTCAATCTGGGGATTTGTCCTTCTGTAGGAACCTCCGGATCGGACATTGTTTGAAGCTATCTGCCTTTCAGGTGCTATCCTGCGTAGATTCTCTCTTTCCCTGTAAGGAGTATCCGGCCCGGGCCGGTAGTTGTTATGAGCATAACCCCAGGGATATCCGCCGTAACCCATGTACCCGTATGCGTAAGGCCATCCATAGTAGAAGTCGTTATAGTACCACGAATAATAATGATGATACCAGTCATAGGGCATGTAATTGCCGTAGGGAGAAAAATACCAGGGGTCGAACATGCCGTAGAAAGGTCTGTACCTGTAGATATGTGAATACCTGTACCAGGGACTGTACCAGGGTCTGAACCATGAGTTATACCATCCACTGAGCCAGGGAGCCGAGTAATAGGGATACATATCCGGTGCGTATGTCAGGTTGATGGTCAGAGAAAAATCGTCTTCCTGATCGTCGAACATTTCCAGTTTCCTTGCATAGGAATCGTCAGTGGAATGCATGACAAGGTATTTGGTTCCCGGTTCAATTTCAATGTCTACCACACCGTCGGGATCTGTGTATACTGTCTCGACTCTGGTTCCTTCCTGCCTTGCCAGGGCTATGGTCTCGCTTCTCAATTGTTCTGCTTCCTCTGCAGAAGCAAGCAGGTGTACCCTGGCGGTCACGTCAGGTCTGAAGTAGGTAGCATCGTCGTATGCGGAGGACGCTACTTTATAGCCCGATGCGCACGAAACTGCAAACAGCCCGGCAAACATCAGTAAAAGAGTAAAAAACCGTTTCATTATGCACCTCCTTATTTTTTATTGGAGCAAATTACGTACTTTTGCACCAAATATAATAAAATCAAAGAAAAAAAACAAATTTTTCTATTATTTATTCAAAAATAAATGCAGCAAATATTGTACCAGTAAAACAGGATCTATGGCAAAAGAGATAAGGAACAGAGAGGATAATTATTCAGAGTGGTATAACAATCTGGTGATTAAAGCAGATCTGGCGGAAAATTCAGCCGTCAGAGGGTGTATGGTCATCAAGCCTTACGGGTATGCGATATGGGAAAAAATGCAGGCAGACCTTGACCGTCGGTTTAAGGAAACCGGTCATGTCAACGCATACTTTCCGCTGTTTATACCAAAATCGTTTCTGAGCAGGGAGGCCGAACATGTGGAAGGATTCGCCAAGGAATGTGCCGTGGTCACCCACCACCGGCTCATGGCCGATCCCGGCGGAAAAGGACTGGTCGTTGATCCTTCTGCCCGTCTGGAAGAAGAGCTGATAGTACGCCCCACCAGTGAAACGATCATATGGAATACATACAGGAACTGGATCAAGTCCTACCGGGATCTGCCCATACTATGCAACCAGTGGGCCAATGTCGTTCGCTGGGAAATGAGGACCAGGCTTTTCCTTCGCACGGCAGAGTTCCTTTGGCAGGAAGGACACACCGCACATGCCACGGCACAGGAGGCCATGGCCGAAACAAGAAAAATGGTAGAGGTTTACGCTTCTTTTGCCAAAGAAGTTATGGCTTTACCGGTATGGATCGGGCCCAAAACAGCGACCGAAAGATTTGCCGGGGCGGTGGAAACGCTCTGTATTGAAGCTTTGATGCAGGACGGAAAGGCATTACAGGCAGGGACATCTCATTTCCTGGGACAAAATTTTGCCAGGGCATTTGACGTGCAGTTTGCCAACAGCGAAGGCAAGCTGGAATATGTATGGGCTACCAGCTGGGGGGTTTCCACCAGACTGATGGGTGCCCTTGTTATGGCACACTCAGATAATAACGGGCTTGTTCTTCCTCCAAAGCTGGCTCCGGTACAGGTGGTCCTGGTCCCGATATACAAAGGGGAAGAAGAAAGAAGTTCCATTTGTGCGCATCTGGCAAACATCGGGACGCGTCTGCAGGCGTTGGGGATTACCGTCAAACTGGATGACAGGGATAACGTTCGTTCCGGGTTTAAGTTCTCTGAATGGGAGCTGAAAGGTGTTCCCGTCAGGATAGCCGTGGGACCCAGGGACCTGGCCAACGGCACAATAGAAGTGGCTCGACGGGATACTCTTGAAAAGCAGATCGTTCCCCTGGGCGGATTGGAGGACCTTGTTCAAAAACTGATGCATGACATACAGAACAATATTTACGACAAGGCCTTGGATTTCAGAAATAAGAACACCTTCGAGATCAACAGTTACGATGAATTCCGTGAACGTATTGAAGAAGGAGGTTTCTTCCTGTGCCATTGGGACGGAACGCCGGAAACCGAAGCCAGGATAAAAGAGGAAACGAAAGCCACCATCAGGCTGATCCCGGAAAGGGAAGATCCCCGTCCGGGCAATTGCATGTATACCGGAAAGCCTTCTGCGCAAAGGGTCGTATTTGCCAGGGCATATTAAATAAAAAATCATGACAAATTCAGACATTCGTCCCGCAAGAAAACAGATCATAGAAGGATTGAACGTCAAGTCCCACTTGAAGAACAAGGTCTTTTTACAGACACTCGATGCGTTCAATCTGACCAAGGAAGTGTTGCACGAAATGAGCAACGACGTTAACGAGCTCCTTAAAGACGGCGAGAACCGCCGGGTTCGTTTTGAATACAGGGACAGAGGCAAATACGAAGCCGAGCTCAAGTTCGCTGATGACATACTCCTTTTCAGTATGCACACCGATGTCTTCCAATTTGACAGGGACCATCCGGTATGGAAGAACGAGTATGTAAAAAAAGAACCTTTTTCTACCTATTGTGGAGTGATCTCGGCGTATAATTTCCTGACTGATTCGTTCAAATACAACAGAAAGGATGACCTGGGTTACCTTGTGGCAAGATTATTCATTAACAAAGACAAAAGCTATTTTACGGAAGGAAAAAGACAGATGACAAGGGAACTCTCGGAATTCGGGAAAAGGATCATCGATAAAACGGCGATCATCAACGTGGTGGAAACGGCCGTACTGTACAGTCTGGCTTTCGATTTGCTGGCCCCTCCCTACGAGACCGTTGCCGTTGCGACCGTGGAGCAGATGAATGCCAAGATAGACAGTTCGAAGATGCAGACAGGAAAACGCCTGGGTTTCGCATTCTGTGCTGACGATGTGAAGGCGGATCACGAATAATTTTTTTTTATGAGAAGAACAACGTTATTGGTAATTTCATTATTACTGACATTTATTGTCACCTACGCACAGGAAACCGTACGTACAGATTCGCTGCGAAAAGACAGCCTGGCCGTCCCCACCTATGAAGAACTGACGCGTATGTATTCACGTCTGGCCGCCAAGGTTGATTCTGCCAGGCAAAGAGCCATCGAAGACTCCATCCTGATTGCAAAATTCATTGAAGAAAGCCGGCAGGCTGCACTGGCGGCCATGCCCGCTCCCAAAAAGCCTACTTTCTGGACGAACTCGGTGCTTTCTCAGTTGAATTTTTCCCAGACATCCCTCACCAACTGGGCGGCAGGCGGGAACAGTTCCGTTGCACTGGGGGGCTATGTTGATGCGAAAGCCAACTACGACAAAAACAATATCAAATTTCAGAACAGGTTCCAGATTGGATACGGTTTTGTAAAGATGTTCGGCGATATTCTTAAGAAAACGGATGACAGGTTGTCTCTGGAATCAAAATTGGGCTACAAAGCGACAGACAAACTTTATTTTTCAGCAGCCTTCGGGATCAAAACTCAAATGGCCAAAGGTTATAAATATACCGCTTCGGACACCACCCTGGTCTCGCAGTTTGCCTCTCCATTGAATGCCACACTGGGACTTGGTATCGATTACACGCCATTTCCCTGGTTGTCTATGACTTTTGCGCCCCTTACCGGCGGGCTCGTTGTGGTAAGTCTGCCGGAACTGAGGGAAAATTACGGGAACAAACCTGATGAAAAAGTCAGGAAAGAATTCGGGGCCCAGCTGAAAATAAAACTTGACAAGGAGGTTTTTAAAAACGTAAAGGTAGATACTGAACTGGTCTTGTTTTCCGATTATCTGAACAAACCCCAGAACATTCAGGTTTTGTGGGACCTTTCGGTTTCCATGCAGGTGAACAAGTTCATGAATGCCAACATACGTACCAATCTTATTTACGACGATAATATCAAAATTGCCGATAAAAACGGCCACAAGGCAGCCAGGGTACAGTTCAGGGAAATATTATCCATAGGACTTTCCTATACCATATCGAACAAATAGACCATCCACAATGGTTCAGAATACATTTTCCGCATCGCTGAGGAAACTGCTGACCGCTCCCTGCAGCGGCGTTTTGATAGCCGTGAGCGGAGGTGTGGATTCCATGGTAATGACACATCTGTTCATCCAATGGATGGCGGGTGGGGAAGGTGTTGGTCTTTGCCAACGCATTGCGATGGCGCATATGGATTTTTGTCTCCGGGGGGAGGAAAGTGAAGGGGATCAGGCTTTTGTTGCCGATTTTGCCAGGGAGAACGGGATCACGTTTTACACAAAGAAAGTAAACACGCGCACTTATGCCGCTGAAAAGGGGATTTCCACGGAAATGGCGGCCAGGGAACTGCGCTACGACTGGTTCGGGACTCTGTGCCGGGAACACGGTCTGTCGCATATCGCAGTTGCCCACAATGCCAATGACAGGGCCGAGACCGTGTTGCTGAACCTTGTCCGGGGGACCGGGATCAGGGGTTTGTGCAGTATGAGAATGCAAAACGGTACTATTATCAGGCCCCTGCTGCACATCCCAAGGGCCATGATCGAGGAATATGCACACCACAACGGGATCGCTTACCGTACAGATTCAACCAATCTGCAAACTGATTTTGCACGCAACAAGATACGTCACCTGGTACTGCCCGTGCTGGAAGAAATATCCCCAAACGTGATCTCACGGATAGGAAAGAACGCTGACAATTTTCTGCAGGTGCAGCAGCTGCTTGATGAGCTGGCAGAAAAGAAACGTGCCGAATGTGCCACAGGCAGGGGATTCTCCATTCCTGCACTTTTATCCGGGGGTCAGGTGGAATATTGGCTGTACGCCCTTCTTTCTCCCTATGGATTCAATCCCTCCCAGCTGGAAGATATCGCCCTGGCCATGGAAGGCCAGAGCGGTAAAAGGTTTCTTTCTGCTTCACACACACTGTGGATTGACAGGGGAGAACTGGTGGTCCGCGAACTTGACGTTCAGGCTGCCTCTTCTCAGTTGGAATACCGCCGGCTGGAACGTGCGCCCGGATTTGTCATTCCGGAAGGTCCTGCGGTAGCCGCACTTGATGCCGATACGCTCCTTTTTCCGCTCAGGGTACGTCCCTGGGAGGAGGGAGATAGGTTTATTCCCTTAGGGATGAAGGGTTACAAAAAGATCAGTGATTTTCTCACAGACCTGAAAATTCCTCTTTACGACAAGGATCGTATACAGGTACTCTGCTCCGGGAACGATATCGTATGGGTGATTGGTTTACGCATTGACAACCGTTTCAGGATTACCAAAAAAACTACCACGATATTGCTTGTTCATGAAACGGCAAACGGGCCTGGATCCCCCGGGGTCCTGCCAGATCAAGAATCCGGGTCTGAATGACCTGTTCTATCCCTGTATTCAAGTTTCGGTCTTTCAGCCCGATCAGGTCAGTGACCCTGAGCGGTCTGGGGTATGCAGTTAAACGGTAATCGCTGATTCCGGCCATCCGGGCTGCTTCCCGTATGGCATCGGCAAGCCCGCCCTTTTCATCGGCCAGTCCGTTCTGATGGGCATCCTTTCCTGACCAGATGCGTCCGTCGGCCAGGGATTCTGTTTCCGATCGGTCCATGTGCCGGTTTTCTGAGACCACATCCAGGAATCTTGTGTAGGTAGACTCGATCTGATCCCGGATAATATCCAGTTCCTGTTCGCTTTTACGGTGGTACAATGAAGAAAAATGACTGAACGGGTGCGTGTCAACCGTCTCATTTTTAACGCCCAGTACATCTGACATGGTCTTTTCCCCGTTGAAGGATATGCTGTAAACACCTATGGATCCGGTCATGGTTGAGGGATTGACGAAAATTTTGTTTGCTGCGCTTGCAATCCAATATCCTCCGGAAGCGGCCACATCACCCAACGAGGCGACTACCGGTTTGATACCTGCTGTCAACTGTATCTCCCGGGTGATGATGTCCGCTGCCAGGGGATCCCCGCCTGGGCTTTCAACACGAATCACCACAGCCCTGACGGTCGAATCGTTGCGGTATTGTCTTATCTGTGCTGCAAAATCACTGGCAAACACCTGTCCGCGGCCTTTTCCTGCTACGATATTTCCTGCAGCGTACACCACCGCGATCTTGTCTCTTACGGGTTTCCTCTTATTCAGCTCCGTATATTTGATATAATCCTGAACGGCAACTATGGGAAGCTTTCTTTCCGGGATGTTGTCGTAGACCGAAGAAAGATACGCAATGACCTCATCCTGGTGCCAGATCTCATCGGCCAGTCCTGTTTCTTTTGCACGGGCGGCTTCAGTAATAAAAGTCCTGGAACAAAGATTGTCAACAGTGCCTTTTTCCAGGTGACGCATCAAATCCATGCCTTCAGACCAGTGATCCCAGACTGCCGAGATATAGGCTTGCAATTGTAAGCGTTCCGGATCACTCATCCGTGATGACGTAAAAGGTTCCCCCCCGCTTTTATAGCTGCCGTTGCGGATAACCTGTGCCTCGAGGCCCAGTTTGTCAAAGAGTTCCCTGTAGTAATTGATATTGATGCTGAATCCCTGCAGGATTATACTCCCGGCGGGGTTCAGGATGATCCTGTCCGCTGCTGTTGCCAGATAATACGCCTGCTGAGAATAGGTGTCGGCGTAGCTGAGAACCGGTTTTCCACTCTGACGGAATGTAATCAGGGCGTTTCGGATCTCTTCAATATGTGTCATCCGGGCGTTCAGATCCGAGGGGTTCAGGTAGATCATCCTTACGGCCGGATCCTGTGCAGCCTGTTCAATGGCGTGAACAATACCCAGGAAACCGGTGCCGCCCCGGGCAATATTCAGATCAGTAGGCAAAAAGCCGAATGAAGGCAGGCCTGAATCCTGAATAGCGAGCCCGCTCTCGAAAGAGATATATAACACAGCCCTGTCAGGCACAATACCCGCAGTTCTGCCCATACCCATCCGGACCATGCTCGTTACCGATCCGATGAGAATGAAAAAACCGGTGAACAGCACCAAGGCCGTCCCCAACACTACGGCTGTGAATGTCTTTAAAAAATCTTTCATGCCATTTGTATTATAGTTTTACAAAAGTAACCATTATATTTGCAATCCGGAATGAGAAAAAACCTTCATATCCTGTTCAACCTGGTAATCTTATCGGCCTTTCTTGCCGGGACTTCCGGCATTTCGGTTCATACCTGTCTGGATAAAGGTTCTTCCCACGTATTGTTTTTGTACGGAAATTCAGGCTGTGAGGACATTCACGATGAGGATTGCTGCCACATCAGGATCTTTTCTGTGGACCAAACCACCCTGACAAGCCACCATCCCGGCGCTGAAGGAATCTTCAGGATGGACATTCAGAACCATTTCTGTACAGCATTTCCCGGGTCGTCCGGACATCCTGCACTTTCGGCCTCTTATGCGGACTGCTTGCAATTTACTCCGTTGGAACGGCCTTCGCGCAAGGCAGTGTTTACGTCACCGATGCGTTTGTGAATACCTGTTTTACCAAAAAAGTAAAACAACCTGATCATTCATCATCAAACGCATACATACACGTAAATGAAAAGAACCATACTTAGTTTATTTTTAGCGCTACCCATCCTCCTGGGCGCACAAACCTACAGGGGAAAAGTATTTATCACCGATGATCACGGGCATGTCCATCCTGCCGTAGCCGCAGCCGTATACTGGGTTCCTGCCATTCCCGGGCAAGCGGTGAAACATATGGTATATACCGGACAGGACGGTTCCTTCAGTATAGAGCGGGGACCTTCGGAACGGCTGGCTGCAGCCTATATGGGTTATGGCGTGGATACCCTGGAAGTCGGTTCTCCGGCTGAGGTGATCAGTTTCACCCTATATGAAAATGCCGGGACACTCGATGTCCTCCATATTACAGGACGTCAGCAGGGCAATTATATTTCCCGCCTGGCTCCGGTTAAGACCGAGGTGATCACCGCTGCCGGCCTGTGCAAAATGGCGTGTTGCAACCTTGCCGAGAGTTTTGAAAACTCGGCAAGTGTCTCTGTGGGGTATTCAGATGCGGTGACCGGAGCGCGGCAGATCCGCCTGTTGGGACTTAGCGGGAATTATACCCAGATGCTGGAAGAAAACCGTCCTGCCATGAGAGGGATCCAGATCCCTTTCGGCCTTGCCTTTGTGCCCGGTCAGTGGCTGGAAAGCATACAGATAGCAAAGGGAACGGGGTCTGTGGTAAACGGCTATGAAGCCATAACAGGCCAGATCAATATGGAATACCGCAAGCCCACTGCACAAATGCCGCTTTTTGTCAACCTGTTTTTGAACAGCGCATTGAGGACCGAGGCCAACATTGTGTCATCGCTTCAGTTGAACGATCAGTGGAGTACGGTCATCCTGGCACACGGTTCGTCTGATCTGATGCAACACGATGCTAACGGAGACGGATTCCTGGACGAACCGCTTACACGTCGCTATTCACTGGCTAACAGGTGGTTGTATGCTCCTGCTTCCGGTTTGCAGCTCCGTTTCGGATTCCGTGGCGTTTATGAAGACAGGAAAGGAGGGCAGAAAGATAACGAATGGGTTCTTCCCGGAGAAAACAGGGAAAATGTCATGTGGGGATCACGTATCCTGAACAGGGGGATCAATGCATATGCGAAACTGGGGATCCCTTTGGTGAAGCACGACCATGAACACCTACATGCTCATGAACTTATGAGCGAGTCTGCACATGGGGAAGAACATCAGGAAGATCATGCCACGGAAGGTATGCATGAAGAAATGCATGATACCGGGCACGATCATGAAGCTGAAGACATACCGAAAGACGGGATCTTGCCGGAAGACGAGAACCATGTGGATCCGAACATCGCACTGGTGCTGGATTACAACCTGCACAGCCAGGACTCCTATTTTGGGTTGAAAGACTTCAATGCGTTGCAACAAGATGTTTTCGCCAATGCCGTTTTTATGTCCAGCCTGGGTGAATCTCATAAAATCACGATGGGTGTGAGTGCTCTTTGGGAACGTCTGGACCAGGTTCTTGTGGACAGATGGCCTGCCGGGGGTGAGGAGTCCTTTGATCTGGGGCGCCGGGAAAGTATCTATGGTGCTTACGGTGAATACACCTTGCATTGGGATGACAAATTTGTTTTCATTGCAGGTGCCCGGGCAGATTACAATACCCTGTACGGATGGCTGTTTACACCGGGGGTAAATGTACGCTACAATTTTACGGAAGACCTTGTTTTCAGGGCTACGGCCGGAAGGGGGTTCCGTACGCCTAACAGCATAACGGACAATATTGGTGTCTTGTCAACAGGATGGAGGATCCTGTTTGAGGGAACTCCCGGGATTGAAGAAGCCTGGACATACGGGTTGAACCTGACACTGGGTCTGCCCTTTGGCCGGGAAGGATCTTCTACACTGAGCCTGGAATATTTCCGCACAGATTTTATAAACCAGTTGATAGCGGATCAGGAATTTCTTTCTGGCGCCCCGGTTCCTTCCGTCCTTTTTTACAACCTGGGAGGGAGGTCTTTCACCAACACATGGCAGGTGGATTTTACTACCGAACCGTTCGAAGGTTTTTCTGTCCTGGCTACTTTCCGTTACAACGATTCCAAAGTGAACATGAAAGGGCAGGGTCTTACAGACCGTCCCCTGACCAGCAGGTTCAAGGGAGTGTTAAACCTGCAATATACGACGCCTGCGGATTCCTGGGTGTTTGATGTCACTGCCCAATTGAACGGTCCTGCCAGAATCCCGGCATTTGCAGCCGGAGGGGAAGATCATTATTCACCGGTATTTCCCATGTTCTATGCCCAGATCACCAGGAAATTCAACAAAGTGGAACTGTATGCCGGAGGGGAAAACCTGTTGAATTACAGGCAACCCGATCCAATTATATCTGCCGATGATCCTTTTTCCGATAATTTCAATGCCTCAATTATCTGGGGTCCACTTATGGGAATCAGGATATATGCCGGTATGCGCCTCTCATTGACCAGGTGAGGAATATTATAGATATATTTGCATAAGGAACAAAGTAAAATATTGCGATATGTTGAGATCATTCCTTTGCATGCTGATCTGTTCGGTCACCATGCAATCACTTACGGCACAGGAAACAGGTGCATGGATCCGGATCAACCAGGCAGGATACCTGCCCGGGGACATCAAGGTTGCAGTATTCATATCTAAAGAAGAAACGACGGACCCGTCCGGTTTTCGTATCCTGGATATGCGCACCGGTGATTGTGTTTTTTCCGGATCAAGGGAAGACGGTTTAATGGTGCTGGCCCCCGCTGAAAAATGGGGTATGGGAATGGCTTACCGGCTCAATTTTTCAAATCTGCAAAAGGAAGGCGGATACCGTATAAGTATTGATCTTCCGGGTAAGGGCAGGGTGGAATCCCCCGGATTTCGTATTGGGACGGAAGTATACGAAGGCACTGCAGATTTTCTGCTTACCTACATGAGACAACAACGCTGCGGGGACAATCCCTTTTTGGATGCCCAATGTCACCAGCATGACGGTTATATTGTGCTGCATCCCGAACGAACCGGAGAGAAAATTGATGTTACCGGTGGCTGGCACGATGCCACCGATTACCTGCAATACCTTACCACCAGTGCCAACGCCACGTTTCAGATGATGTTCGCCTATACCCAGGCCGAAGATAAAACCGTATTCGGGGACCGTTTTGATGCTACGGGCCGTCCCGGGGCCAACGGGATCCCTGACATTTTGGACGAGATCCGCTGGGGGCTGGAATGGCTGTTGAAAATGAACCCCGAAGACAAGGTGATGTTCAACCAGATAGCCGATGACCGGGATCATGTGGGTTTCAGGCTTCCTGTCAATGACCGCGCCGATTACGGGTGGGGTCCGGACAATGGTCGTCCGGTGTATTTCATTACCGGGGAAAGGCAGGGTCTGGCAGAACACATCAACCGGACCACCGGTGTGGCCTCCTCGGCAGGGAAGTTTGCCTCGGCTTTTGCCCTGGGAGCGGAGTTGTTCAAAGAACTGGACCCGGAGCTCTCGGCAAAAATGAAAACGAAAACACTGCCGGCGTATGCGTTTGCGGAAGAAAAGCCCGGCAATACCCAGACGTGCTGCGTGGTTTCCCCCTATTTTTACGAAGAAGACAATTATGTGGATGACATCCAGCTGGCAGCAGCCGTTTTCCATCACCTGGAAGCAGGGGAGGAATGGTTGGAAAAAGCCGATTACTGGGGGCAGCTGGAAGAGGTGACCCCCTGGATGGAACTGGGCCGTGCCAGGCATTACCAGTTTTACCCCTTCATCAACCTGGGACATTATTACCTGGCTTCTTCGGACACTCCCATGGCGGAAAAATATACTGAATACATGCGCAGGGGGCTGGAGTCTATCAGGCAACGAAGTCAGGACTGTGCTTTTATGAACGGGGTCCCTTTTATGTGGTGTTCCAACAACATGGTGGCGGCGGCCATAACCCAGGCTGATCTTTATTACCGGATCACCGGGGATGAAACCTATCGGGAAATGGAAGCAGCTCTGCGCGACTGGCTGTTTGGGTGCAATCCCTGGGGGACATCCATGATCGTTGATTTTCCGAAAGGAGGAGATTATCCCGAGAGGCCCCATACATCGTACCTTCCAACTTTGGGCAAAAGCACTCCGGGCGGATTGATAGACGGACCGCAGCTGAGGGAGCGCCTGAAAGACCACAGCCAGTATATATCGCTTGCCGACGGGGCAGAGTCTTACGCTCCTTTCAACCAGGGAGTGGCCCTGTACCACGACGAGATATGGGATTATGCCACCAATGAACCCACGATGGACGGGACTGCATCGCTGAGTTATTACCTGGCTCGCCGGGAAACCGACGGCAGGAAGGAAGCTGCCCGGCTCAGGGAACGAAACACCCGGCCCGCGACCGAAAGAGATAACAGGGGCGGGATTGTCCGGATGAATCCCGGATCTCGGGAGATCTACCTTGCTTTCACGGCCGACGAACGTTTTGAAGGGGGTCTGACGGTGCTTGAAACGTTGAAAAAGCACGGAATAAAGTCCTCTTTCTTCCTTACGGGCAATTGCCTTCGCAATCCGCAGTGGCAGGACCTGGTGCAGGAGGTCATTTCTCAGGGGCATTATGTGGGCCCCCATGGGGACAGGCACTTGTTATATGCCCCCTGGGAGGGAGATGTGGAAAAGTCTCTGGTTTCTCCCGACAGCCTGCGGAGCGACATTTCAGACAATATGGCTGAGCTGGCTCGTGCGGGAGTGGATCTTTCACAGGTTAGATGGTTCATGCCTTCTTACGAACATTTCAATACAGAAACCGTAAGGGTCACCGCATCTATGGGGATGGAACTGATTCACCTGACACCCGGTATACTGACCCGGGCAGACTATACCACACCGGATATGCCCTCCTACAGAAGTTCCGGTGAATTGATCCGGCAGCTTTTTGATCACGAAAAAGAATTCGGACTGCAGGGAGCCATCCTGTTGATCCATCCGGGAGTGGAACCCTCCAGGTCCGACAGGTTGTACGATAATCTGGACCGGATCATCAGGACGCTCAAACGCAGGGGCTATGTGTTTAAACGCATGCCTTGACCCTTTCCCGAAAACTGTTTTTTTGTATATTTGAACTACCTTAAGAAGCGCAATCAATGTACACCATCTTTAAGAAAAGCATACTTGCACCGGAAATCTGTCTGATGGAAGTATCTGCACCACGTGTCGCCTCGGGGGCACAACCCGGACAATTCGTCATTGTCAGGGTAAACAATCACGGGGAAAGGGTTCCTCTTACCATTTGCGATTTCGACCGCGTTGCAGGTTCTGTGACCATTGTAACACAAAGAGTAGGCGCCTCTTCCCGTAAAATATTCGCTCTTGAAGAGGGGGAAGCTTTTGCCGATTTTGCCGGTCCCCTGGGAATGCCTTCCGAATTTATCCACGACAGTGACGAGGTGCTGCGCGGAAAAAAATACCTGTTCATTGCCGGAGGACTGGGCACGGCACCGGTCTATCCCCAGGTGAAATATCTGCATGCCAAAGGGGCTCATGTGGAAGTGATCATCGGAGCCAAAACACGCGATCTGGTCATCATGGAAGAAGAAATGAAACAGGTGGCGGATCAGGTGTACGTGTGTACCGATGACGGTTCCTACGGTTTTAAGGGCCTGGTTACGGCTAAGCTGAAAGAATTGATGGACAGTGGAAATAAGTATGATCAGGCCGTGGCCATAGGGCCCATGATCATGATGAAATTCGTTACCCTGACGGCCCGGGATTACGACCTTCCGCTCATAGTAAGTCTGAACACGCTTATGGTTGACGGAACGGGCATGTGCGGGGCTTGCAGGGTAACGGTCGGGGGAAAGACACGCTTTGCCTGTGTGGAAGGTCCGGAATTTGACGCCTACCAGGTGGATTTTGACGAAGCCATGAGACGGCAATCCATGTACAGGACGCAGGAAACAGAAGCGGATCATAAATGCAAAATTGGATTGGGAAATGGATAAAAAAACAAGAATACCCGTCAGGGAACAGGATCCCAAAGCAAGGACCGGGAATTTCAGGGAGGTCAGTTACGGGTATAATGCAGGGGAAGCGGTACTGGAAGCTTCCCGTTGCATACAGTGCAAAAATCCCAAGTGTGTGGCCGGTTGTCCGGTAACCATACAGATCCCTCAGTTCATCAAAGCCATCCTGGACGGGGATATGCCAGGGGCAGCATCCATTATCGCCAGGGATTCTTCATTGCCTGCCGTATGCGGACGTGTATGTCCCCAGGAATCGCAATGCGAAGGTGCCTGCATCATGGGGATCAGACACCAACCCGTTTCCATTGGCAAACTGGAACGGTACGTGGCAGATTGGGCGCGTGAGAACCATTATTCAACAGCGACCACAGTTGTTCCAAACGGGAAAAAGGTGGCGGTGATCGGTTCCGGCCCGGCCGGGCTTGCCTGTGCCACCGACCTGGCAAAAGCCGGATGTGATGTTACCGTCTTTGAAGCCCTGCACAAACCGGGCGGGGTACTGGTGTACGGAATCCCGGAATTCCGTCTGCCTAAGGAAGAAGTGGTGGAATATGAGATAGGACAGGTGCAGCAACTGGGTGTAAAGATAGAATGCAACGTTGTGGTTGGCCGGAGCGTCACCATTGACCAATTGATGGAGCATGAGGGTTTTGATGCTGTTTTTGTGGGATCCGGAGCCGGGTTGCCCAAATTCATGGGCATTCCCGGCGAAAATTTCAACGGGGTAGTTTCGGCCAATGAATTCCTTACCAGAAACAACCTGATGGCAGCCTACTCTCCAGATTCTGACACCCCCATTTACGTGGGCCGGAGGGTGGCTGTGGTTGGGGGTGGGAACGTAGCTATGGATGCCGCACGAACCGCCTTGCGACTGGGTGCGGAAGTGACCGTCGTTTACCGAAGGACAGAAAAGGAAATGCCGGCCCGTGTAGAGGAAGTGCACCATGCGCGGGAAGAAGGGATCGCTTTTCAGATGCTGACCAATCCGGTGGCTATCCTGGGAAATGATAAAGGATGGGTCACGGGGATGCGTTGTATCCGCATGGAACTGGGCGAGCCCGACGATAGCGGGCGTCGCAGGCCTGTGGAAATACCCGGGTCCGGGTTTGATATTCCGTGCGATGTGGCCATCATTGCGCTGGGAACATCGTCCAATCCCCTGAT
>LFSY01000029.1:37282-39704 GCA_001512865.1 Rikenellaceae bacterium DTU002
AATATGTATTTCCTGTGAATCTCCCGGTTCCAACTGCGAAGTGGCAACAAAGCCTTTTAACTCCTGCACGGGTTTATCCATCCGGCCTTCAGGGGCCGATACGTATACCTGAACCACTTCCCGGCCTGCTCGATCCCCGGTGTTGGAGATTTGACAGGATACTGTGATCTTTTGGTCTTCCAGTTCAGCTAAGGCATTTGAATACCGGAAATCCGTATAGGACAGGCCGTATCCAAAAGGATAGGCGACGTTTTTCCCGTTTTTGTCAAAATCCCGGTATCCCACGTAGATTCCTTCCCGGTATCGGGTAAAATCAATGGTGGGGATGTCCGTTTCAGGCTTTGTTTGTTTGTTCCCTATGAAAGACAGCCAGTCAACCGGCATTTCTATCAGGGGAAAATCCCGGTGGGAAGCATGGTCTTCCACGTGAACCGGGAGCGTAACGGGCAACTTCCCTGAAGGATTCACTTTTCCCGAAAGGATGTCGGCAAGGGCCCTGCCGCCTTCTTGCCCCGGCATCCACGCCAGAATAATGGCATCCGGCTTCTCTGACCAGGAGGCCGTTTCCACAATGCCTCCCACGTTCAGAACGACTATGACAGGTTTGCCCGCATCCCGGAAGGCCTTTGAAACATTATCAATCAGTTCCTTTTCGGTTGGTGTCAACAGGTAATCCCCTTCCATTTTACGGTCCGAGAATTCACCCGTTCTGCGACCCAGCGTGATCAGGGCCGCCTGGTTCTCTTCCACGGCGCGGGCAATGGCCGTGGTTCCGGGATCCATTTCTGCAGGCAATCCCTGACCCAGTATCCGTTGGGTGATGGATTTCCATTTTCTTTTGTATGCACGGTTCACGCTGTCCATGTAGCTTATGTATCTTTTGCCGAGTTGTGGATCAGGCCGGTAACCGGCTTCCTCCAGCCCCTGGGCAGGCGAAACGGTGTGAGCGGCATACACTTCGCCGGAGCCCAAGCCTCCGGCTACCAATTTGTAGGAGGAAACTCCGAACAGGGCGATCTTTTGTATGGAGTCGTTAAAAGGAAGGGCATCGCGGTTCTCCAGAAGAACCATGCCCCGGGCGGCTGCCTTGCGGGCTATGGCCGCGTTTCCTGTTTCTGTTAAGGACTGGTCTTGAGCCTGTTTTGTAAATGACGGAGCATCCGACACCAATTCGAGGATGCGTCTGACAGACGTGTTGAGTACCCATTCCGGCAAGGTCCCGTTTTTTACGGCTTTTATAATGGCGCGGCGTTGCCGGCGTTTTCCCGGTTCCAGCAAATCGTTCCCGGCGCTTATCTGCGCCACGGCATCCTGCCCGCCAAACCAGTCGGTCATGACTACTCCGTCAAATTCCCATTCATAACGCAGGATATCCGTCAGCAGGTTCTTGTCTTCCGATGTGTAAATGCCGTTGATCCGGTTGTAGGAAGTCATGATGGTCTTGGGTGAGGACTCCTTTACCGCGATCTCAAAACCCCTGTAATAAATTTCGCGCAACGTTCTCTCGTCCGCAATCACGTTGTTGTTGTTCCGGTTGGTTTCCTGGTTGTTGGCGGCAAAATGTTTCAGGCAGGCAGCGGTTCCGGTTTCCTGTATGCCCAGTACCGTTGCCGAGGCCATTTTCCCGCTCAGCAGGGGGTCTTCCGAGTAGTATTCGAAATTCCTGCCGCAAAGGGGATGCCGGTGGATGTTCATGGCGGGTCCCAGGATCACATCCGCTCCGTGGGCCAAAGCCTCGGCTCCCATAGCCTTTCCCACTTTCCTGACAAGGGATGTGTCCCAGGTGGAGGCCAGCAGGGATGCTGAAGGAAACCAGGTGGTTGCCGTTGATCTCAGACGCAACCCGGCTGGTCCGTCAGAAAGTTCCAGTGCAGGTATTCCCAGGCGGGGGAGAGCCCGGATGATTCCGGCGGCTCCTATGGAAGATCCGGTCATCCCGCCTCCCACAACCAGAGACACTTTCTCTTTTAGTGTCATGGCTTCCAGTACCTGTTCCAGGTTGTCTTGCCGCAGTTTTACGGTTTCGTACTGACAACTGGCCTTAGGGGAGCATCCTCCCAGGAAAAGTTCCGTAAGTAGTAGTATGGCTATCTGTTTCATAACCATAAATATCGGTCATTTTTTTTATTGTACGCAGTTTTCATGTATTTTTGCAAGGAACAATCCAGCGTATTATGGCACAAAAACCTTCGATTCCCAAGGGAACACGCGATTTTAACCCGGTAGAAGCTTCCCGCAGGAATTACATATTTGACACCATCCGTAACGTGTTTAAAGAATTCGGTTATGCTCCCATAGAAACTCCTGCTATGGAAAACCTTTCCACTTTATTGGGAAAATACGGGGAGGAAGGGGATCGTTTGTTATTTAAAATCCTCAATTCCGGGGACAGCTTTGTCCCCCTGGCAGGCAAAGTTCCGGC
>LFSY01000029.1:39743-41485 GCA_001512865.1 Rikenellaceae bacterium DTU002
TGACTTTCCCTTTCAAGCGATACCAGATACAACCGGTATGGCGTGCCGACAGACCCCAGAAAGGTCGTTACAGGGAATTTTTTCAGTGCGATGCCGATGTAATCGGATCGGACGCCCTGTACAACGAGTTTGAAATGATCCAGCTGGTGGATGCTGTTTTCAACCGTTTTGGCATACGGGTATTGCTCAAGATAAACAACAGAAAGGTATTGGCCGGTATTGCGGAGGTAATGGGATATCCCGACAGGCTGACCGATATTACCGTGGCCATGGACAAATTTGACAAGAACGGTCTGGATGGGGTAAGGGAGGAGCTCCTGGAAAAGGGGATCACTCCCGAAGGCCTGTCACGTCTGGAACCGTTGCTTCTGTTTAAAGGCATTACCACATCCAAGATAGCATTCCTGACCCGGTTGTTTGAGGAAGGTGGCTCAGAAATCGGTCTGAAAGGCGTGGAGGAAATGAAATGGCTGTTTTCTCTGGTAGAACGCGTGGGGGTCAGTCAGCCGGTGGAACTGGACCTGAGCCTGGCACGCGGTCTGAATTACTATACCGGGGCCATTTTTGAGGTCAAGGCACAGGATTTTGCCATTGGCAGCATATGCGGTGGCGGGCGGTACGATGATCTGACAGGGATATTCGGATTAAAGAACATGTCGGGTGTGGGCATCTCTTTTGGGGCGGACAGGATCTACGATGTGTTGCTGGGATTGGATAAATTTCCCGGGGAAGTAATAAATGCCCCGCGTTTGGTCTTTTTCAACCTGGGAGAAGAGGAAGCGGCCGAGGCCCTGGCATATATGAAAAAGCTGCGCGATGCCGGTGTGGCCTGTGAGTTGTATCCGGATGCCCTGAAACTGAAAAAGCAGTTTGATTATGCTACCCGCCGGGGCGTTCAGCAGGTCGTGATCATTGGCCGGGAGGAATTGACCAACAAACAGGTCACGGTGAAGGACCTTCTTACTGGGGAACAGCAAACCATTGAAGGTCAAGGTTTTTTAAATATGTTTGGAGTTCCCGTATAAAACCCTTATCTTTGTATTTCTATATCGCGGAGTGGAGCAGTTGGTAGCTCGTTGGGCTCATAACCCAAAGGTCGGAGGTTCGAGTCCTCCCTCCGCTACTAAGAAAACAAGACATCGGATGATGCCTTGTTTTTTTTACATCGTAGCTTTGTGTCCCGGCTGATCAGTTCCCTAGGTACTTCAGTGCAAAATATCCGCTTCCGGCTCCTTCTTCCTGGAACTGGACCTTTTCTCCAACCCGGATCGCACCCGAGGGCATAGTCCCGACCCAATCTTTGCCATACATGCTGTGTATGCGTATAACATTGCCGGAATCGGTGTATTGAAACGTCTCTGTATCTGTACTTGAATAAAGGTATTCTTTAGAAAGCACAAAGGTACCATCGCTGTAAAAATCTGCGTACTGCCAGATCTGTAGGCCGATAGGCACTGATGAGGGTTGCTCCAATATAAGCTCCCAGCTAAAGGAATCGGAACCCTCTGGTTTGTCAGGAAGTACATCGCAAGATGGTACAGTCAGGAAAATAATTGTCAATGTGACGAGCAGGTAAAAATTTCTCATGATAGGGGGGGGGATTTTTAAAAATATTTAGTTAACAAAATTCAGTTTATCAGCAACAAGTTCGGTTATGGTCCCGATGTCTCCGGAATAACGTGAGGTATCACCTCCGGACAGCACAAAAGTCTTCAGTAGCGTTCTCTCGTTCTGAGACAAAT
>LFSY01000081.1:0-1183 GCA_001512865.1 Rikenellaceae bacterium DTU002
ACAGCGTCAGTTTTTCAGGTTCGCGAATTGACTTGATCCTGTCCTGTTTCCTGTAGATCTGCCAGTAGATGACAGGCATGAAAACTGATACAAAGAACATGGATGTCAGTATCCCAAAGCATATGGTGGCCGCCATGGGAGACCATAGAGAATCATTCACAACGAGCATGGGAACTACAGCAACAGCGGTTGAGGAAGAAGTCTGGAATATGGGTCTGATACGCCTGCAGCCGGCCCTGAAAGCAGCCTCCTTGACAGATGACCCCTCCTGCCGGAGCATTTCGGCATAGTCAAACATGATGATCCCGTTCCTGACTACCAATCCTATAAGGGTCACAAGCCCCAAAAAGGTCGTGAGACTTACCGGGAGCCCCATGATCCAGGTCCCGACAAAGGCTCCCAGGATACTCAGGGTGGTTGATCCCATCACCAGCAGGGACAGGGATACTTTTTTAAAATGGAACAACAGGATCAGGAAAATCATGAAAACGGCAATGGCCACTCCCTGAAGGATCCCGGGCATCATATCCTTGTCCGCCTTGTACGTTCCCCCGTACTCAAAGCCGACACCGTCCGGGATGGGGGTGTTGTCCATCACCTGAACCACCTTGTCAAAGACATCGGTCGAAATCTTTCCGTAGTCCAGGTCCATCATCAGGGTAAGTACAGGATATCCGTTCCTGCGTACAATCTGGGCAATATTCCATTCCGGTTCCAGGGTGGCGATCTGTCTCAGGGGAATGCTTACTCCGGGTATCATGCCCTGAACGTATTCATTTCCCAGATTATCCGGTGAAGGGGAGTCATCGGCAGGGTCGGTACGCAAAAGAACGGGGATGGTTTTCTCTCCGTACATCATAGAAGTTACCGGAATGCCCGTGTACCTGGAAGCCAGGTTCAGCGACATGAAGCCCGGATTGATCCCGACACGGGCAGCTGCCACGGGATCTACACGTACACCCACACCATACTGCATGCCTCCAAAATCAGAACGGACACTGGCAATATAAGGGATTTGCCTGAATTCCCTGGCCAGTGAATCAGCCAGTTGCATAAGCACCTGTTTGTCCTCTCCCGTGAAGCGGACCTCGACCTCGTTGGCAGAGAGCAGGGAATAATCCAATTGCCTGACCCTTACATATGTACCGGGAAAATAATGGATGTATTTCTTCTGATATTCCGC
>LFSY01000081.1:1274-3768 GCA_001512865.1 Rikenellaceae bacterium DTU002
GCGCAGGGAATCAGCCACGGCCCCGGTCTCTTTCAGGGAAGACCCGAAAGGCAGGTATATCTCCACCACAAACTGGTCCCTGTCGGCCATGGGCATCAGACGTTTGGGCAATTGCATGTATACAAAAAAAGGCAGGATCAGGAAAAGGGCGATCACCACCATAACCCAGACGGGATGCGCAAATGCCTTACGTAATGTCTTTTCGTAAAAAACACCGAACAGTTCCAGAAGGGATATCCCTTTTTTGCTTTTCTGCCGTTGCTTTTCCACAACATGCTGCAATCCTTTCCGGATGGTGAAATATTGGAAATACGGGATATACAGCATGGCTATGCCCAGCGAGACCAGCAATGATATGGATATCGCCCAGGGTGCCATATAAATGAATTCCGCAAAATTTTCGGGAAATGTGAAATAGAACGGGAAGAAGGTGATGCTGATGGCCAGGGTGGCGGAAAAGATGCTTCTGAAATAGGAAGTGGCAGCTGTAATGGATGCCTTCCAGCGGCTCATTCCCTGGTCCAGGAGATTCATATAGTTGTCGATGACCACAATGCTGTCGTCAACCACCATGCCAAGTACCACCAGAAGAGAGGCAAGGGTAACCGTATTGATCTCAAAACCAAGAACGTACATAATCCCCAAGGAAATAAATATGGTAATGGGGATCGCTGTTGCAGCCACAGAAGCCACCCTCAGGGGCAACATCACGATCATTACGGCAATCACTGCCAGGATGGCGATGAGCATCTCCCTGAGGAAGGAATAGACAGATTCTGCCACGACCCTGGGTTGATCGGCTATGCGGTAAACACTTACGTCCTGGGGCAATTCCGATTCAAATTCCTTCAGTACATTGTCCACCTGCTTGCCCAGTTCCACCATATTGAAACCCTTGCTCATTTCCATGGACAGCAACAGGCATTTTCTCCCGTTATGGGCAATATAACTCACAGGCTCGGGATACTCCCTGACGACATGCGCAATATCCTTAACGCGCAATATGTTTCCCGACGGATCATAATGTACGGGTTGTTCCAGTATCTCCTGTTCGTTACGGTACGCATTGTTCAGGTGAATGGGGATGATCCGGCCCGATGTGTTCAGCGTCCCGGATGAGGTCACAAAACCTCCGCCAAAAAGCTGCATCATGAACTGTTGCGTATTCAGGGAATAGGCGGCCAGTTTATCTTTATCCAGGTAAATGTTCACCTGCTCCTGCTGTTCTCCGTACCGTTTGATATTGGTCACAATGGACAGGGAGCTCAGGCGGCCTTCCAGGCGGTCCAGCAGCTCCCCAAGCTGATCGTATGTCCTCGAATCACTTTCCAGGGTAATGAGAATAGCCGAAGTCTCGCCAAACTCGCTGATCACCATCAGGGGCAATACCCCCGGCGGCAACTGGGTTTTCAAGGCATCAAGGTTCAGCCGTAAATTCGCATAAAAATCCCGGGGTGACTTTTCACTCTCGTTCAGGTCCATCACAAAATAGACCATCCCGTCACGAGTAAGGGAATAGGTTCTCTCGCGGTCCACCTCCTTGTAACTCAGAAGGTGTTTTTCTAAAGGTACGGTAAGCTGACTTTCAACCTGTTCCGATGATGCACCGGGATAAATACCCAGGACCAGGGCATTGCGTATGGTAAAGTCGGGGTATTCCTTTTTGGGCATATTGGGCAGGGCGAAAATTCCCAGACCCACCAGGAAGGCCACCAGCAGCAGAACGATCTTGTGATTGTGCATCGTCCATTCCACGATGCCTTTCCGCTTTCTACTCATGGGTCACTTCTACCTTAATGTTATCACCGATCCTGTCAAAACCTTCCACAACGATCCGTTCTCCGGGTTCAATTCCCTCAATCACCGTAACCCCTCCGTAGACCAGCTCTCCCACCCTTACCGGTCTTCTGTGTGCCATGTTGTCCGGATCGAGCACCCATACAAAATGTCCTTTGCCAAATTCTACCGGCAAAACCGCGTGAGCAGGAATTACCAGCGCACTGTCTTCGGGCAGGTTGTTCAGGTAAACCCTGCACACCATCCCGGGGAGCAGGCCGGCGATCTCGCTGTCCGGGGAGATCCTTACATCGTAACTGTGCGTGTAGGGATGTGCCTGGACTCCTTTTTCAATAACGGTTCCATATACTTCGGTATTCCTGAGGGCTCCGATGCGTATCCGCGCCCTCTGGCCACTCCGGGTGTCATATATTTCGTTTTCAGGTATCGGTATCCTGACAACGGGTCTGTGCGTATTGAGCAGTGTTATCACCGGCTGGTCAGGTAAAACATTCATTCCGGTTTCCATCATGCGTTTACCCACAACACCCCGTTGCGGAGATATGAGTTTTGTGTCTGCGAGCGCTTTGGCCGCAATACGTTCAGAGGCACGGGCCTGTTCCAGTTTGGTCTGAATCTCTATGTACTGTATCTCGGGGATGCTGTTCGATTCGTACAAAAGAGTCAACCTTTCATAGGCATCTTCCGCCTGTCTGAG
>LFSY01000113.1 GCA_001512865.1 Rikenellaceae bacterium DTU002
CCCCTGAAACGTCCCTTAAGTAACGGATCTCCCGGATCTGTCAGAACCGCCCCGTTGAAAAGCCAGGACAATGCCTCCAGCCGGTCCTCCGGGAAAGCTCCTTCCGTCTGAAGGACCAGTACACGGAAGCATTCGTTCCGAAAAAAAAGTATCATACAAAGCAATTAACTGCGTAGCAAATGAACGTACAGGTAAATCTTTGCGGCTTTGTTCAGGGTGTCCACGGCATCGAAAACCTCCAGGATATTGGTGCCTGTGCCCAGGACCCCGTGACGTTCCCATAACATGAAGCGGAAGTTCTTCAGGTCTTTTATACTGGCTTTGGCCAGTTCCATGGATCCGGGCATTTCATAAGGCACCCAGGCCAGTCCCCTGGGCACACACATTTTCACCTCGGAATGCATTTCATACAAAGCCTCGGTGATAGCCTTGGTACTGTGTAATTCCCTGATGTGGGAAAGGGCGATCAATTCAGTGGGATGTGTATGGAATACCACCCTCCGTCCTGCAGAAACCGGGTTCCCCTGCTGGATGGCCTCCTGCGCAAACATCTGGTGCATGAGCAGGTGGGAAGGCAGTTCAATGGTCGGCGGCAGGTCTTTATCTGCCAGAATATCAATACTTTTTCCTTCGGCCGCCACGCGGGTAATGATCCCCTGATCCATGGGGTTCCTGGCAATATCACGCATACGCGAACCGGCACTGGTAACGTAATAATACTGACCGGCCAGTTCGGGAACGGTGTGGTATAGCGGGATCCGGGTGATGGCAGGCAGGTTCCTGTTCTCATCCCCAATGAATTCAGTAACATTTACGGTAATATTTCCCGCATTTCTTTCTGCCCATCCCTTTTGCCACATAAATTCGGCAACCTGGGCAATGTCGTTAATCTGCATTTGCAGCGGTCCGTTGTACTTCAGTATCATTTTATTAGCGTTTAATAAGTAAACAAATCTTCATGATCACCAGGTCGAGGGTGCGATGGCTGTACGTCTCAAATGGTATTTTATTACCCACCAGGATGTCAATGATCTTTTCATCCAGGGACAGAGACTGTTCCAGGTTGTGGATACGTCCTTCCTGTTCAAAATAGGAAGTTCTCTGAATGAACAGGTTAAAATTATTGAAACGGTTAAAGTTGTCAATGATCTCTTTCCGGAAAGTATCGGATACATTTACCCCAAAAACCAAACTGTTCATAAGGGTGGCATCGGTCACTACCACATCCACTTTCCCTACCAGGCGCTCCACACGGTTTGTCTGGACTTCAAAAATATGGTGCTGGTGCGGTTCACTCCCGTCCAGAATGTCGAGTTTTCCATCCCACACCAGTTCCTTGGCATATTCCGATACATATTCGGTCACCAAACGTTGTTTTTTCAGTTTACTGGCAATCTCCCAGGCACAAGTGGTCTTGCCCGAGGCAGGACCACCAAAAAGATTCACTATCAGTGTGTTTTTGGATGGCATTGTTTTATGTTTACTGAAACGTCAAATATACTACTTTTTTAGATAGGAATACGGAAGTTTTTCGTTCCTGAAAGTTCTTCCGCGTACCGGATTGGATGTCATGGAGAATTCCAGCACCCCGCCCTGCATGAGCTGCTCCGAAGTAATAAAAGCCGTATCAAGCACTTTGCCGTTCCATCTGACTTCCTTGACATACCTGTTGCCGTCGGTCAGCCGGGGTGCCTCTATGGTGAGAAGCTTCCCGTTTTCCAACTGTATCGTCATTTTTTTGAAATAGGGAGCCCCCAATACGTACTGATCCGTTCCCGGACACAAAGGATACAGTCCCATGGCCGAAAAAACGAACCAGGAAGGGGCTTCGTTGCTTTCTTCGTAAGTATCCATCATTTCTTTGATCAGCTGCTGACCTTTCCATACCGAACCCGTCCACAGGTATAGATATGGCAACTCGTTAAAACGACCGGTCGAATCCAGACGCTTTTCAAAAGCCCTGCGGCCACCTGTTCTCTCAACCACATCTGCCATATTGTGGGGTACGTAAAGCAGCTCGTCCCGCCGGGCAAGAGAATCGGGTCCGTCAAACCAGGAAAGATCGCGGTTGCGCTGTCGGGCATACCCGGTACGGGGATCCAGCAGCCACTGGTAAGAAGTGACAAAAGGGCGTATCCCGTTGACCGTATCAAAATCCCCGGCACTGCCGGCCATTCTGATCAGGCACCAATTCTCATAAGAAAGATCCAGGGTAAGTCCTATGGAAAGATCCAAAGTAGCGGCCGGAATAAACCCTGCTTCACGTAATTGCAGGACTTCCGGTCGATAAGGTCCTGAAACAGCATGCTTCACGGCATCCAGCAACCTGGGTGTAAGGGAGGCCGGAAGGATCCCTTTAACGTGTGCATCCGACAGCAATGAAACGCTGTGCAACTGGTTGTTCCCTCCCGGTAAAAGGGACAGGGCGCTTTTGTCGTAATAGGCCAGCAACGAAGCCACAAACTGGCGGCTTCTTTCGGGTTTTATAAAGGTCATGAGGCTATATCCGGCAGCCTCTGAAGGATGGAAAGATGCGTAGTTGACATGATGGAACGATGTATGAATACTGTTGTCGTTCCCGCGGAACCTTCCGTCAATATCGTGTAAAACAGCGGGTTGAAGCATGGTCTGATAAAGCGCCCGGTAAAAAAGATCCCGGCGTTTTTCCAGCAATGCATTCCCCCGGGGATCATCTATGGTAACGACGGCCATTTCCTGTTGCCACTGCTGACCGGCTTCCCAAAGGAGCGTTTCAAAACTTTTTCCGTCATGCTCTGCTTTCATGTTGTTCAGTGCCCCCGATGCATCAACGGAAGAAAATGCAATCTGAATCTCCAGAACGCCGTCATCTACATATTGACGGTCCCCTTTGACCAGATCGAATACAAAGACGACAGCAAGACCCGTTCCGCGCATCAGGGGATAATTCGCCGGTATATCCGGACGGGCGGGTGCGTAATACGTCCTTACAGGCCGGGAGAACCGGATGGCAAAAAAAGTATGCCCTGTTTCCCGGTCTCCCTTGTTTATCACACAACCGGTGACGGTGCGTTCGTCTTCCACCCTGATCTCGGACCACAAGATTCCTTCCCCTGGATAGTCCATCCCGCCGGTCAGATCCAGCAGTATCTTCCCTTCCCCTGAGGGTGTGCCGGATCCATCAAAAAAAGCGTAACGGTGTACAGCCCCCCTGGAGGTCGAGGCGATCTGTATTTCTGAAACGGGATCATCCGTCCTTACCCTGAAGGTTCCGGGATCCTCCCTGAAAGTGCCTTCCGTAACATGTAAGGGCCCTGCCGAGGGGACAATTCCCACACTGCCGAATTCACCACCAGACGCCGAATGGTAAAACCTGTGCTCCAGAGAGGAAATAACCCCCGGCTCACTTGCCGGGGAGCAGGCGACAACTTTTACCGAACCAAAAGGGACGGTAACATCACGGGA
>LFSY01000033.1:0-7082 GCA_001512865.1 Rikenellaceae bacterium DTU002
GAGGGAAAGAGGGACTTACACACGAGGCGCTTCTTACGGGGGTGTCTGACCTGCTGGCAGAAAACGGGGTGTTTGCCCTGGTCCTGCCTTTTGTCTTATCGGGGACCTTTTTTCCCTTGGCGCTGCAAGATGCCGATTCCTTGTACCTCCGACGGTACACAAGGGTATATACGCGCGGGGACAGAAATCCTGTGCGGATATTGGCCGAGATGGGGAGAAAACAGATCCCCGTAAAGGACGAGATGTTATCCTTATACGGGGAAGGTGTGATGGGATACAGCCCGCAATATGTGGAACTGGTGCGGGATTTCTATTTATGGGCGTGACGGTTTGGACCGTTCGTCGAGCTTCCGGTTAATGTAGTCGCGAAAAAGCTTGTTGCTGAAATGTTCCTCTGCCAGGTACAGACGGGCAATCTGGGCGGCTGTTAACACCTTAAGAAATTTTCGGTGGTATTCCATTCTCAGGTCGTTTTCTTCTGTAAACGTATTGATGAACGTTTCAAGCAAAGCGTCAATGGGGGCGGCAGGTCCTTTGGGCTTCGCATCTACCCTGGCTTGTTCCGCAGATGCCCGGTGGTCGCCGGCAGCGGTTCGGCCTTCAGATGACCCGGCAGGTGCGGTGCCCCGGCCGGTAGTTCCGAAAGAAGGGTTCAGCACGTGGAATATCTCTGCTTTGGTCCGGCCACGTTTGTGTCCCAGTTCGTTGAGTTTCCGGTCCATTTCGTTGTAAAGGGGCCAGAATTTTTCCGCTTCTTCTGACGTTAAGCCTACTTCCTGTGTAATAAAGGCGACTTTCTGTGCCTGGATGGCTTCGCGTTCAGTTCTCCGGTCCCGGTCGCTTTTACGCTGTCCCTGATCCTGGGCAGTAGCCCAGACCGGCAAGAGGCACAACAGAAGAACAATTAATGAACGGCTCATGATATAAGTTTTATTTGTTGTTTGTATTCAAATCCATATTTGCCAGATCAAACCCGGGGTAATTCATGTAATCCAGCAATTCGTCAACATCCAGATCCGTCATGTCGGGAGACGGATCTTCTTCCAGAAAATCATCCAGCACCAGGTCCGAAACAGTCCTGTGGTCCAGGCCCCAGTATGACCATTCGTTCAACACGGACAGTTCATCGGCCGGCATCTGCTCTTCTTTGTTCCGGCCTGTCATAACGAGTAAAAGATATCCGATCCCGAAAAGCAAAACAAAACCCGCGGCAAGCTGCAACTGTGGTTTGAGCAAGCGAATAAACCGTCCTCTTCCTTTACCGGGCAAAGTTTCTGTGTCTTCACGCGGGGGCGCCTCCCCGAACCCGTATACAGCCCGGATATCCTGGCCGGACCACCTGGCTTCGACCTGTTCAAAATAGCCGGTCGGAACCGTGAAGGGGTTCTTTTTCAGATGCGGGTTATGTAACGTTTCTTCGCTCATATTCAATCGTTAGATAATAAAAAGATAAAAAGGTTTAAAGAAGCAGCTCCTTAAGCGTTTCCTGAACTTTTGCTGTCGCATGGTGGTAAGAAGCCTTGAGCGCTCCCACCGAAGTGCCCAGGATCCGGGACATGTCTTCATAACGGATCTCGTCAAAGTAGCGCATGTTGAAAACAAGGCGCTGTTTGGCCGGCAGTTTCAGGATGGCCAGTTGCAGGGCCTTCTGCAAGCTGTCTCCGCTGAAAAGATGCGGATCTGCATCCACGCGGTCTTCCAGGGGTGCCTCGTTCAGGGATTTGTTTTTGTTCAGGAATGTGAGGACTTCGTTGGTGGCAATGCGGTAGAGCCACGTGAACAACCGGGATTCCCAGCGGAACGAGGGAAGTCCGGTCCAAGCTTTCAACAGGGTGTTTTGCAGGATGTCATCGGCATCGTCGTGCACCAGTACCATTTTCCGGATATGCCAATACAGGCGTTGACTGTACTGATGCACAATGTCTTCGAAAGCGCGTTCATATTCTCCGCTTTCACACCAGGCCCGCAATTCCTTATCTGAGTTCACATACCTTGTTTACAATACCGGCGGCGTTCAATCCGTAAAGATCCATCAGTTCACGCGGGGTGCCGCTTTGGCCGAATCCTTCTTCCATGGCGACCATCCTCATGGGGACAGGGAAGTGCCTTGCCAGCAGGCCTGCGGTCAGTTCTCCCAGACCTCCCGCGATCAGGTGTTCTTCGGCAGTAACCACCGCCCCGGTTTTACGGGCAGAATCCAGAATGGCTTTTTCGTCCAGGGGTTTGAGGGTGTGTATGTTGATCAGCTCGGCCCGGATCCCTTTCTGAGCGAGGATTTTTACAGCTTCAAGGGCTTCCCAGACCAGGTGTCCGGTAGCCAGGATGGTAACGTCTTCTCCCGGTTGGACCATCCACGCTTTTCCTATCTGGAAGGGCCCGTCCACCGGGGTGAAATTGGGGACGGAAGGCCTTCCGAACCGCAGGTACAGCGGACCATCCCACCCGGCTGCCGCCAGTGTGGCAAGGCGTGTCTGGTTGTAGTCGCACGGATTGACAACGGTCATATGCGGCAGGGCCCTGGCCAGGGCCAGGTCTTCCATTGTCTGGTGGGTAGCCCCGTCTTCTCCCAGGGTGACTCCGGCATGGGAAGCGGCTATCTTGACGTTTGCCTGTGAATAACAGACGGATTGACGTAGCTGGTCGTACACGCGGCCTGTGGCAAACTCGGCAAAAGTTCCCACAAAGGGGATCAGGCCGGTTACGGCCATACCGGCAGCCACGCCCATCATGTTGGCCTCGGCAATCCCGCACTGGAAAAACCGGTCGGGAAAATCTGCGGCAAATTTTTCCATTTTCAGCGAGCCTATCAGATCGGCACACAGAGCCACTACACGGGGATTGAGGGTTCCCAGTTCGTACAGCCCGGCACCAAAGCCGGAACGGGTATCTTTATTTCCTGTATTTGTCATCATTGCGGTTCAATTAATAATCACCCAAAGTTTCCTGTAATTGTGCCAGCGCCAGGGCTTCCTGTTCGGCCGAAGGGGCTTTTCCGTGCCAGGTATGCGAACCTGTCATAAAATCCACTCCCTGCCCCATGTGCGTATGCATCAGTATCATAACCGGTTTTTCCCCGGGTTCGGCAGAGGCACGGAACGCGTTCCTGATCTTATCGAGGTCGTGTCCGTCACATTCCATCACACGCCATCCGAAAGCCGTCCATTTGGCGACAAGGTCTCCCACACCCCCTATTTGATCTACGGGACCGTCTATCTGTTGTTTGTTCCAGTCGGTAATGGCCGTCAGGTTGCTGATCTTGTGATGTGCCGCAAACATCGCTGCCTCCCATACCTGCCCTTCTTCACTTTCCCCGTCCCCCAGCAATACGTATACCCGGTGGGGATCTCCTTCCAGACGTTTGCTCAGTGCCGCACCGGAGGCTACCGACAGGCCCTGGCCCAGCGACCCGCTGGCCACGTGAACACCCGGCAGTCCGTATTCCACACTGGGATGGCCCTGCAATCGGGTCCCGAGCTTGCGGAAAGAAGCCATCTCTTTCACGGGAAAATAACCCATACGTGCAAGCAGGCTGTAAAATAAAGGTGAAATATGGCCGATGGACAGGAAAAACATGTCCATTCCGCGGCCGTCACGTTTCCACTGCGAGGGGGTTTGTTTCAGGAATTCCGCATAGAGGACCGTTAAGAAATCGGTACTGCTGAGGGATCCTCCCGGATGTCCGCTTTTGGCCGCCGTGACCATGCGGATGATGTCCCTGCGGATCTGCGAAGTCAGCTCGGGGACAGAGTAGGGGGACTTTTGGTTCATGATCTCTAATATTTGATTGAACTGCAAAGATAAAAATTATATTTACCTTTGCGCCACCTATGAAAAACATAAGAAATTTCTGCATTATTGCCCATATAGATCACGGAAAAAGCACATTGGCAGACCGTCTTCTGGAGCTGACCCATACCGTTGAGCAACGTGATATGGAAGCACAGGTTCTGGACAATATGGATCTGGAAAGAGAAAAGGGAATTACCATAAAATCACATGCCATACAACTGGATTATCAGTACGGTGGAGAGTCCTACACACTCAACCTGCTGGACACGCCCGGACACGTGGATTTTTCCTATGAAGTATCCCGGGCCATCGCTTCCTGTGAGGGCGCGCTTCTGGTAGTGGACGCCACCCAGGGGGTCCAGGCACAGACTATTTCCAACCTGTACCTGGCCATCGCCCATAACCTCGAGATCATACCTGTTCTCAATAAGATAGATATGGACTCCGCTATGGTAGAGACTGTACGGGATCAGGTAGTGGAACTTCTGGGCTGCAAGCCGGAAGACGTACTGTGCACCAGTGCACGTACCGGCCAGGGCGTCCCCGAAGTTCTGGAAGCGATCGTACAACGCATCCCTTCACCCGGGGGAGATCCGGACGCTCCGCTGCAGGCGCTCATATTCGATTCGGTTTTCAATCCTTTTCGCGGGATTATTGCCTATTTCAGGGTTATGAACGGATCTGTCGGCCGGGGTGACAAGGTGAAATTTTTCAACACCGGGAAAATTTACGAGGCAGACGAAGTTGGTATTCTGAAAATGAAAATGACCTCCCGTCCCAGGATCGGCACAGGAGATGTAGGATACATCATTTCCGGGATCAAAACCGTTTCCGAAGTGAAGGTGGGTGATACCATTACCCATGTGGTTAATCCCTGCCAGAAGGCGATCGCCGGATTCGAAGAGGTTAAGCCTATGGTTTTTGCCGGGATGTATCCGGTGGATACCGACGGATACGAAGAGCTTCGGGCCGCCCTGGAGAAATTACAGCTCAACGATGCCTCGCTTACTTTTGAGCCTGAATCCTCGCTGGCCCTCGGTTTCGGGTTCCGTTGCGGGTTCCTGGGACTGCTTCATATGGAAATAGTACAGGAAAGGCTGTTCCGTGAATTTGACTGCGACGTGATCACTACCGTGCCAAACGTATCGTACAAGGTATACACGACACAGGGCGATTCCATTGATGTCCACAACCCTTCCGGTCTGCCTGCAGTTACACTGATCGATTATATTGAAGAACCGTACATAAAGGCACAGGTCATATCCAAGTCGGAATATTTTGGTGTCATCATGAAACTCTGCCTGGACAAACGCGGCGTATTGAGCAATCAGCATTACCTGACCTCTGACCGCGTGGAACTTACCTTCAGGATGCCTTTGTCCGAGATCGTCTTTGATTTTTACGATAAGCTCAAAAGTGTTTCCCGCGGCTATGCCTCGTTCGATTACCATCTCACTGGTTATGAAAAAGCCGACCTGGTAAAACTGGACATCCTGCTGAACGGTGAACCCGTGGACGCCCTGTCCAGCCTGATCCACCGCGGCCACTCCTATACCTTTGGCCGTAAGATGTGCGAAAAACTGAAGGAACTCATACCGCGCCAGCAATTTGACATAGCCATACAGGCAGCCATAGGGGCGAAGATCATTGCCCGTGAAACCGTAAAGGCCGTTCGCAAGGACGTAACGGCCAAATGTTACGGTGGGGACATCACCCGTAAACGCAAGTTGCTGGAAAAACAAAAGAAAGGGAAACGGCGCATGCGCCAGATTGGTAACGTGGAGGTTCCGCAGTCGGCTTTTATGGCGGTGCTCAAGCTGGATTAGCCGGAGCGCTGCCCCGGGAGAATCCGCTTTAACCGAACGTATACAATTCTTTTATGGCGGCTTTCACCTTTTTGTTAATCCGGCGGAAATAGGGTGCTGCCAGAAGCATCATGACAGAGGACGCCAGGCTTATCCCAACACAAAATCCCTTGAAGAAGTCAATAACAGGAGCCGGTTCGGGATGTTCCAGGATAAAAATGAAGACAATACAAATCGCTATAATAACCATAAAGATCAGGCGAATGGTATTGAAAAAATCCTGAACCTTGAGCAAGTGAGTCAATTTGAACAAGGGCCTGTTTGTCGTATCGAACTTACAATCCTCTGTTTTGCATCGCAGGTATACCCAGTTGATGCATTCTCCCACAACTTCAATACCCGTTTCCTGCAAAAAATCAAGATACGATTTGCTTTCGGGAGAATGCATGTCCTTCTCCAGCAATTCCAGCCGGTAGGCATACTCCCCGGGCCTTCCTTTTTCAAACACATATTTTCTGAATCCGGTACGGACGAGCATCCAGCCTTCCTTTGCCATTTGATTGATCCATGCTTCTTCTTTTTCGTATTCCCATAAAAAGAAGATTCTCCTTATAGTTTTTGTCATTGTAATATATTTGATTAATTAATGATTTTGTCACCGTTCTCCACCAGTTCGTGAAGTCTTGTCAGTTCGTTTCTGGCCACCAACCTGCCCGCAGGTGTTATTACATATTCCTTGCGACGGCTGTCTTCTGCTGCGGGCAATGCCTCGATCCAGCCCTTGTCCAGCAGGGAAGAAATGGCCCCGTACAGGGTGCCTGCCGACAGGACAAGTCTGCCATCGGTCAGTCTTTTGGTCTCCTGCATGATACCATACCCGTGTAGCGGCGCATGTAAAACCAGCAATGTATAAAACACCGCTTCTGTCAATACAATGTTTTCTTCGGTATTCATAGTTGTTTCATTTTTTAATTTCCCGCATTACACCATACCCATGCATTGCTCTGTCCAGCGCCGGCAATGTATAAAGCACCGCTTCTGTCAATACAATGTTTTCTTCAGTATTCATCATTTTTTTGTTTTACTATGAGCACCGTTATAACGGAAGCCGATACAAAGATAGGCGATATATTTTAATAAGCAAAAAAATTTTTCAATTGGAACGCGCAACAGTGGAAAGGTTACTGGTAAAATTCACTACGGGTTGAACCTTCCACGCCTTTTTTGTGAGCCGAAATTCCCCTTGTCTTGTGATGCAGCAACAACGAACCTGACTATGTGGTAAATTATCAGTTAGAATCCCGGAAAACTGTTTGCTTTTGCCCTCCGGTCAATCCTTGACAGGAATAAGACTTGGTAAGTAAACAAACCCCAGGTATAACATGCTGAAGTCAACAAAGCTCATGTATAATTTATAAACCGGGTCAACTTTTCTCAGAGATAAGACATCCGGGTAGTCAACCAAAATCAGGAAACTACGAACCGGTG
>LFSY01000033.1:7169-7457 GCA_001512865.1 Rikenellaceae bacterium DTU002
CTTTTTGAGGACGAACCGCAGTTTGATTTGCCATGAAATTTTGATTTGCTCTGTGCATATTTAACAAATGAACATTCAGGGATATATTGCTCTATGTTAGGTCGCTGTCACCAAAAGATAAGGGAAGCCTCGGGGTATAATAAGTGATACCCGGTCTTTGTGGTGCAGCGACCGTCCCATCCAGCAAGGTTAATGATATGGGAGCCACAGTGTTAGCTTCTTTCTTAGTCAAATACATTATTCCCGGGTATATCAGTTTGGGGTCTACCTGCGACCGAGGGAGGGCAG
>LFSY01000033.1:7580-11059 GCA_001512865.1 Rikenellaceae bacterium DTU002
TCTGTAGGGTGAGAGGTTCTCTGTAAGGTGAGAGGTTAAATGGGTTTAACGATATTTTGCGAATTCAATGTCTTTGGAAGCTTTTTCTGCGAAAGCGGGGATCTTGTTGATTTCTTCCATGAGTTCGTTCACTTTTGAGGTCTGTCCTTTGCGTGCGGCAATAACGGCTTTTACATATTTGGTTTTCATGCAGGTGCACTCCGACAAAGCTTCTTCGGCTTTATTCAGGTTGCCGTTGAGCAATTGAGCCAGCGAGGCGTTCATATGTTTCTTGCCGTCGAGTTTGGCGAGGGCTTCTTTATATTTTCCGTTCAGGATATCCAGGGCACCCTGGTTGACCTTTGCGGTGGGGCATCCGGATTTCGCAAAGAATTCGGCTGCCTTGTCAAAGTTGCCTTTACGCATTTCAATAACACCCAGATTGTTGGCGATAACAGGATTGGAAGCATCGCATTTGGCCAGTGCCGAGGCGGCTTCGTTCACCTTGTTGGCGTTCAGGTAAGCAACTGCCAGGTTGCTCTGTCCCCTGGGAGAATTGAATTTCTCTGCGGCTTTCTTGTAAAGAGCGATCTTTGTGTCGTTGTCTTTGGTAAGGGTGGCTGCATACAACAGGGCTTCCTCGTTCATGGCGTCCATATTATTGGCTGTCATTTCCACGAGTTCCTCATCGGTGTAATTGGTAAATTCGATATTGGCGATCACACGTGCACGGCGCAGTTCGGGCAACACTTTGTCTTCCAGTGTTTTGTATACTGCAGACATATTCCGGATCTCACGTTCGCGTATCACGGGGTCTGAATACATGGAAAGAACCCTCAGGATCAGTTCCTTGTCACCCAGGTCGGTTTTGCTTACCAGTTCCTGGAACCCTTCCCAGTCTTCCCCTTTGGTTTTCAGGTTCAGCGGGCCTTCTGTCTGGATCTTGCGGGTGAGGGTCTGGAACGCCTTTTCGGCACTCTTCATACGGTTTTCGGACAATTTTTCGTTGAAATCAACAGGTCCTTCCGGAGAAGCATAGGCCACAATATCCGTTCCGGTGACCGTCCTTCTTTCATCGGCAGGCAGATTTTTCAAAAATTCCTGGAATTCCTTGATCTCCCCTTTGGTCAATTCGCGGGCACGTACCTGTGCAGAATTCTTGGCATACATAATGTTGGCCTCTTCTGCTTCTTTGATGATCTTCTGATAGCTGTCAGGCATTAAAACAGGTTCTCCGTGGAGTTCTACCCATTTGTAAGTAATGTTGGCTCCGTCGGCAATTTTGTAAGCTACGGGCAATTCCCAGACATTATCATTATAAAGTACGGCACCTCTGAGTTCCAGGTATGACTTCTCCATTCCCTTAACATAGTCAAACTGGATCTTGTGCTGGATTTCGTCTCCCGCAACGGGGATCACGTTGTAATTGTCCAGTACTTTTTCTCCCTGGAGCCTGAGTGCGGGAGCGGCTGCTTCTCCCCCTTCGTATACCAATACGGGAGTAACTTCCAGCATTGCTTTGGGGTGGAAGTATCCTTCGGGGAACTTCAATGTATAGCTGACATCGATTTTGTCAGCTATGACCTCAAGGATCTCGGGATTGCATGACTTTTCAATGTCATCTGCATATTTCACCATATCCTTGGGATTGTTACAAGCCATAAGCATAACGCCAAAAGCGGCAATGCCCAGTAAGCGCAATAATGATTTTTTCATAAGTAAGAGTTTAATATTTTGGTATTTCCAGTATTGTCTTTAGGTCAACACATAAGGTTTAGCTTACAAATATAGTACAAAATTTATATCTTTGCAAAGATGGATGTTACAGCAATCAAGCAACGATTTGAGATCATCGGGAACAGTCCGCAACTGGACCGTGCCCTTGACATAGCGGCCCAGGTGGCCTCGACCGATCTGTCCGTACTGGTAACCGGCGAGACCGGCGTTGGGAAGGAGTTTATTCCCAAGATCATACATGCCAACAGCGCCCGCAAACACGGCAATTACTTTGCCGTTAACTGCGGGGCCATTCCGGAGGGGACCATAGACTCCGAGTTGTTCGGACACCGCAAGGGATCCTTCACGGGGGCCCACGAAGACCGGATGGGATATTTTGAGGTGGCAGACGGAGGCACGCTTTTTCTTGACGAGGTGGCCGAGTTGCCCCTTTCCACGCAGGTGCGCCTGCTCCGTGCCCTGGAAACCGGGGAATTCATAAGGGTGGGATCGTCCAAGGTCCAGAAAACAGATGTGCGCGTGATCGCCGCCACGAACGTGAACCTCCCGCATGCCATCAAATCCGGAAAATTCAGGGAAGATCTGTATTACCGTCTCAATACCGTTCCAATCTCAGTGCCTGCACTCAGGGAACGTCCGGGCGACATCCACCTGTTGTTCCGTAAATTTGCCGCCGATTTTGCCGAGAAATACAAAATGCCGGTCATCCGCCTTACCGATGACGCCCGGAACCTCCTGGAACATTACCGTTGGCCGGGCAATATACGACAGTTGAAAAACGTGGCAGAGCAGCTGAGCGTTCTGGAACAGACGCGCCAGGTAACTGCCGACACGCTGCAGCGATACCTTCCGCCTGACAACCCCCATCATTTGCCGGTGGTTTACGGACATGAAAAAGGCGGGAACGAAGATTTTGTTTCAGAAAGGGATATCCTTTACAAGATCCTTTTTCAGTTACGTGCCGAGATGGACGAGATGAAAAAGAAAGTGCAAAGTTTTGAAGAACACGCTCCGCTTCCCGTTCCGGGACAGGGGAAAATCCTGGCCAGGCCCGGGAACGAACCCCTGTCTGAGGAGGAAGAAATTACAGAAGGCGAGATATTGCCCCTCGATGTGGTTGAAGAAGGTTCTGATCTCTCCCTGAACTCATTGGAGAAGGAATTGATAATAAAGGTTTTGCAAAAAAACAAAGGACATCGAAAATCAACAGCCAGGGAACTGGGCATTGCAGAAAGGACTTTGTATCGCAAGATCAAGGAATACGAGATTGAATAAATGAAAAAGATACCGTTTGTCACCGGAAGGATGCTGCTCCTTTTTTTGCCGTTATTGCTTACCCAGTGCTGGTGGTACTCCTTTTCCGGGACATCAATCCACCGGGATGCGGAAACCATCAGTGTATCTTATATCGAAAACAGGGCCGAACGGATCAATCCTTCGTTAAGCAACGTCCTGACAGAGGCCCTGATGGACAAATACACAAAACTCACAAGTCTTTCGGTTATAACACAGGACGGGGATTATGCCGTTTCCGGCGAAATCACCGGATACACCATTGCCCCCATGGCGGTCACTTCGGACGAGGTGGCATCCATGACACGTCTTACCGTCACCGTCCGGATTGTCTTTGAAAACAAGCTTACCCCTTCGGAGAACTTTGACAAGAGCTTTTCATCGTACGAAGATTTTAACTCCGCCATATCTTTCGATGCGGCGGAAAGCGGACTGGTGGATACGATCGTCGAAAAGATCGTGGAGGATAT
>LFSY01000033.1:11237-16115 GCA_001512865.1 Rikenellaceae bacterium DTU002
AAACCATATTTTATACTGCAGGAAAGCCTGAAAGAACAGGAAAAACAGGCCGAGGATGAATTCTTCACCCTGGACCTGTCGCAGGAAATTGAAAAGGATAATCCGGATCTGGCGCAGGAAGAACCGGGACCGACCCCGCACATCAAACGTGAATTTGATCTGGGACCACCCCAGGAACGTCTTTTTTACCCGGGGTCCGATTATTTCGGAAAAGCAGATCTGGCTACTCTGCAACTGGACGTTACGGCCCCCATAGACAGGTTCATCAGTGAAAATCCGCGTTTTACCCAGGTACTGAAACGGACAGGTGAAAATGTTGACACATCGGACCAGGACGTTTCGCCGGTCCTGGCCGACGATGAATTCGTAACGGAAACGCTTGCAAGGATCTATGCCCAGCAGGGTTACCACAAACTGGCCATTGCCTGTTACGGTAAACTTATTTTGCTATATCCGGAAAAAAGCGTTTACTTTGCGACCCTTGTTGAAGAAATCAAGCAAAAAACAAACAATTAAAACATGTATACAGCAACCGCCATTCTCATAGTAATAGCAAGTATACTGCTGACTTTAGTCGTATTGATACAAAATTCAAAAGGAGGCGGGTTGGCAGCCAATTTTGCAACGGGTAATACAACCTTTGGCGTTCGTCAGACATCCGACTTCCTGGAAAAGGCCACCTGGGTCCTGGCCATAGCCATTTTGGTTCTTTGCCTGTTAGGAACCACATTCATTTCCACCGGCAGGAACAAGAGGAATTCCGACCTGGAACAACGACTTGAGCAAACGCAGCAACCTGCAGGTCTGCCGCAATTCCCAACAGGGACAGAAGATGCCACTCCTCTGCTTCCCACAGAATAAACCATTATGTATTCTTCTTTTCAAGATCACCTGAAGGAAGAACTGACGGGGATCCGTGACGCAGGGCTATACAAGGAAGAAAGGATCATTACTTCTCCCCAGGGGTCTTCCATAATAGTAAAAAACCGTCCGGTACTGAATTTTTGTGCCAACAACTACCTGGGATTGTCCAACCATCCCGAGCTGGTCAAGGCTGCCGGAGAAGCACTCAAACATCGCGGATACGGAATGTCCAGTGTCCGTTTCATATGTGGAACGCAGGACCTTCACAAGGAGCTTGAAAAAACCATTTCCAGGTTTTTCGGGACCGAAGACACCATCCTTTACGCATCCTGCTTCGATGCCAACGGGGGTGTTTTTGAACCCCTTCTGGGAGAGGAGGACGCCATTATTTCCGACGCGTTGAATCACGCTTCCATCATTGACGGGGTACGTTTGTGCAAGGCACAACGTTACCGCTATGCCAATGCAGATATGCAGGATTTGGAAAAATGCCTGCAACAGGCCCGGAAACAGCGATTTCGCCTTATTGTCACCGACGGCGTTTTTTCCATGGACGGGAATGTGGCGCCCCTGGACAAGATCTATGCACTGGCCGTGCGGTACAATGCCATGATCCTGGTGGATGAATCCCATTCGGCCGGAGTTGTGGGCAGGACCGGACGGGGAACCACCGAACTGTATGACCTGAAAGGAAAGGTAGAGATCCTTACCGGAACCCTGGGCAAGGCATTCGGCGGTGCCATTGGCGGATTCACCACCGGCAAGCGCGAAATCATTGAAATGCTCAGGCAAAGATCCCGCCCGTATCTGTTTTCCAATTCCATTCCCCCGATGGTTGCAGCGGCCGGCATAGCTGCTTTCAATTTACTGGACCGGGACAACAGGCTTCAGGACAAGCTGCATGAGAACACCTCTTATTTTGTGAAGAAAATGCAGGAGGCGGGTTTTGACATCAAGCCCACCCAGAGCGCCATTTGTGCCGTGATGCTTTACGAGGCGCGTCTTGCCCAGGAATTTGCCGCGGCTTTGCAGGAAGAGGGCATCTATGTGACCGGTTTTTCATTCCCTGTGGTCCCAAAAGGAGAGGCCCGTATCCGCGTTCAGATATCTGCGGCACACGAGCCCCGTCAACTGGATGACTGCATCCGGGCCTTTTGCAAGGTCGGTAATAAGATGCGGGTTATTCAGATCTGATAATATTCACTTTTCTTCTATGCGAGACGCCAAACTCATGGAAAACGGGTTTGCGTACAATGACCACCTGGTCTGTCGGGACGTATAGTCTCAACGACCCCGTATTGCCTTTCCACGGGCTGTTTCGGTCTGCCTGAAAAGCGTTGATTGCAAGTACGTTGCCATTTATCTTAAACGTAGGTTTGAGTGCTTCTGCAGCAAGTTCTGCACTGTGTTCAGACCTGCCGAAAGACCTGGACCTGACCCATACTGACGGCGTTTCATTTTCGGACTGCCTGACAATGGTTACCGGGGGAAAGGCCACCACGCTTACCTCGTGCCGTTCTCCTTCAATCCAACCCAGTCTGTAGTGTGAATTGTCCGCTTCCAGCCAATACCTTTCAAACAGAAAATCCGATCCGGCATTCAGTTCAATATACAAGGTGTCGGAGGTCAGTTCCATGGGAACACTTTCTTCAAAACGGGCATCCCTCTGAAAATGAGAACACCCCTGTGCCGAGGTTATCACAAGTCCTATCAGTGAAGCCAGCCACAGGAAGAACAACGTACCGCCGATCCAGCGGTGTCCCCTGATGTTAAAGACAAGGACAGAGCCCAGGTGCAGGAATCCCAGTACAGGAATGACCAGCACCCCCATCCCGAATATTTTTACCCAGAGCATATTGCCCGGAAAGGCCAAAACGTCCAGTAAGGCTGTGGGAAAGAAATTCAGGGCAAATCCCGCAGCCGAAAATGCCACGACAAAGCCAATCAGTACGGCAGAGCTGGTAACCAGGAAGAACAGCCCCACCACAACGGCCACCACCCGTCCCAGGGCGTTCAGGGTCCTGTTGCTTTCCCCCCGGGAAGGCCTGGGTTCATACTGGTAGCGTGGTGCCGCTGACGGTCTGGGGTTGCGCTGTATACCCTTTGCCGAGACAGGTTCTCCCCGCATGGCATATTTTTCTTCCACCGTATGTGCGGCAGGAATCACTATCCACAGCAACACGTACACCAGTACAAAGAACCAGGGGAAATTGAAAAAAGCACTCCAGTGCCTGAAGTTGGCTGCAATGTGGATGATGGAGGGAAGGAAAAACAGGGCCAGGTAGAGGACCCTGATAATGATCACGTCAATATTGAAATAGGCGGCCAGACCGGAACAGACACCTCCCACGACCTTGTGGTCCATATCACGGTAAAGTTTTTTGGCCGGCCGTGCCCCGTTTCTGTACAGACCGGGGTCTGCATACGGCTCACCTCCTTCTTCTTCGATCACCTCGGGAGGCCCCATGATCTCAAGTACGGCATCGATATCGGCTTTTGAGACCACTTTCGCACCCCTTTCCGTGCGTTCGGCAAGCAATTCGGCAATACGTTCCTCTATGCCGTCTACGATCTCGGACCCGCCTACCTTGCCGGAATAGTACCTGCGCAGGTGGTCCAGATACACCTTCAGAACGCTGTAGGCATCTTCGGCCAGCGTGAAAGGCATTTTGTTAATGCTAACTTTGATGACTTTTTTCATTTTCTTAGAATATCAAGTGTTTCCACGATCTCTGTCCAGGCCTTGTCCATCTCCTGCAGGACGGTACGTCCCTTATCTGTGAGGGAGTAATATTTCCTGGGAGGGCCCTGTGTGGACTCTTCCCAGCGGTATGTGAGAAGCCCCTGGTTTTTCTGTCTTGTCAGCAGGGGGTACAGTGTCCCTTCCACCACAATGATACGCGCTTCCTTAAGCTTGTTGATCAGCTCGGAGGCATATGCATCGTTTTTGTCCAGTACGCTCAGAATGCAATATTCCAGCACACCTTTTCGCATCTGCGACTTAATGTTTTCAATATTATTCTCGTTCATAACGGCAAACTTTAAATTCATAATTTACAATTCAGCGACGTCCGCTGAACCGGCGCAGGTTTTCTGCCGTAACGGGCAGTCCCCTCATTTCGAGTTTTTCGGAAGCCGTTTTCGCCATGGGAACGGCAATCCAGAGAATGATGTAAACCCAGAAACTGGCGGTTCCCATGAAGAATGTGACTACGGCCAGCACCCGTATCAGGACCGGATCGCAATTGATGTAAGCCGCAAGACCGCTGCAGACACCACCGATCATGGTGTCATCGGGGTCGCGGTAAAGCCGGCGGCGGGGTTTTTCTCCCAGACCGTCGTAGCGTTCGTAACCGGAATACCCGTTGCGGCGACGTGACCTGCGGGTAGTGTCCTCGGGTTCCGCCTCTTCTTCGGAGTCGTTGGGATATCCCAGCTGCCGGATCACACGTTCCACAACATCCAGGGTGACTACTTCGCTTTTCCCGCGGGTATATTCATAGAAGAGTTCGGCAATTCGCTGTTCCACGTCTTCCATCACTTCACCCGCATCATGGCTGTCCATTTCGTTTCTGAAGCGCTCCAGGTACAGGTCCAGTCTTTGATAAGCATCTTCTTCAATAACAAAACTACTTCCGCCAATTCCAACATTCATTACTTTTTTCATAGTTTTATACAGTATAATTGGTTTATCAGAATTTTACGCCACAAAGATATATAATAATTTTGATACCTTGTATCGCAAGGTACTAAAATAATTAAAAAAATATAAACATGCACATATATAATTATCTTTGTATGCATGGAAAGCATTAAGGAAATCTTTAAAATTGGCAACGGTCCCTCAAGTTCTCACACCATGGCCCCGCGAAGGGCCGCGCTAAGTTTTGCGGAACGAAACCCCTCTGCCGAAAGGTTTTCGGTGACCCTGTACGGAAGTCTTGCCGCTACAGGAAAAGGTCACTTCACCGATAAAGCACTTGAAAATGCTTTCAGCCCCAAGCCCGTAGATAT
>LFSY01000033.1:16182-16879 GCA_001512865.1 Rikenellaceae bacterium DTU002
AGAAAGGGATCCACTTTTGGGAATATGTGGCGATGTTCGAGGAGGAAGACATCTGGGATTACCTTGAAAAAGTATGGCAAACCATGAAGGATGCCATACACAGGGGCCTGGAAAATGAAGGTGTCTTGCCCGGCCCGCTGCACCTTGCCCGCAGGGCGGCTTCCTATCATATAAAGGCCCAGGGATACAAGGGATCCATGCAACGCAGGGCCATGGCCTTTTCCTACGCGCTGGCCGTAGCCGAAGAAAACGCCTCGGGCTCTGTGATCGTTACGGCTCCCACCTGCGGGAGTTGCGGTGTGATCCCCTCGGTGCTATACCTGAACCAGACGTCCTACAATTTTCCCGAAGTGAGGATTTTGCGGGCCCTGGCCACGGCCGGTCTTATCGGATCGCTTATCAAAAGCAACGCCTCCATTTCAGGAGCCGAGGTAGGGTGCCAGGGCGAGATAGGTTCGGCCTGTTCCATGTCGGCCGCAGCGGGGGTCCAGCTTTTCGGAGGCAGTATTGCCCAGGCCGAATATGCTGCCAGCATTGGGATGGAACACTTCCTGGGACTGACCTGCGACCCTGTGTGCGGGCTGGTACAGATCCCGTGCATAGAGAGAAATGCCTTTGGAGCCACCCGTGCCATAGATGCCAACATGTATGCTTTATTATCAGACGGGACCCACAGGATAAGCTTTGATACGGTCAT
>LFSY01000033.1:16926-18168 GCA_001512865.1 Rikenellaceae bacterium DTU002
CAATGATATTTTGTACATTTACATAAGACAAAAACAACATAAAATAATCAAATAATTATGAGTCAAGTAGTAACAGACGACAATTTCAACCCGGTCGTTTTAACATCAACCGTTCCCGTATTGGTTGATTTCTGGGCTGCATGGTGTGGCCCCTGCCGTCAGATAGCCCCCATCGTAGACGAGATCTCCCGTGAAATGGAAGGCAAAATACTGGTATGCAAATGCGACGTTGACGGGGCAACTGAAATTCCTGCCAAATATATGATCCGGAGCATCCCTACATTGCTGTTCTTTAAAAACGGGGAGCTGGTCCATAAGATCGTGGGAGCTACCAACAAGCAGACTATTGAAGAGAAACTTCTTTCACTAATTAACGAATAAGACAATGAAAAAACACCTGATCGCACTGACACTAATGCTTTGTATGGGAACTGCGGCCCTGGCTCAGGGAAGTTTTGTAGTAAAGGCGGGCCTCAATTTCAACAAGATGCAGGACATCAAGATCGACAACCTGGAACAGTCATGGAACTCCCAGACAGGATTTCATGTGGGTATAGGAGGTCAGTACAGAATACCTCTTGTAGGCCTTTCCTTCCAGCCCGAAATCCTTTACAGCAGGATTCGTACCGATATCATAGGCGAGGTGGGACAAGATTCCTACGGATTCCGAATGGACTACATTGACATTCCCCTGAACGTGCAGTGGGGGATCAATATCCTGTTCCTGAGGCCATACGTTTTTGCTGCTCCCTACATAAGGTATGCCGTATCCAAGGGAGATCTCCTGGAACATGTGGAATGGCAGGACCTGAACCGCCTGGATTACGGTCTGAGCCTGGGAGCCGGTCTGGAGATATGGAAATTGCAGGTCTCGGGCAAATACAGCTGGAGTTTTGGGCAGCTGGCCCCTGGCGGATCGCTCCATATCGATTCCGATGACTGGAAGCTGGACGATGCCAATATGAGAGGATTCGAACTTTCGGTTGCATTTCTCTTTTAGCAGGCAATGTATGACACGGGGTGGATCAGGCAGTCTTTGGATGCCGACTGGAACGCTTTCCAAGGGATACTGAAGACTGCCCTTGATTCTCCGTACGCGCTTCTTTCTTCTATTGATGCCTACATTCTCCGGAAGCCCGGCAAACAACTCAGGCCGGCGCTTGCCCTGTGCGCTGCCCGTATCTGCGGAACGCCCGGACCGCTCAGCCATGCGGTGGCCGCTGTTGCCGAGATGATCCACAC
>LFSY01000044.1:0-844 GCA_001512865.1 Rikenellaceae bacterium DTU002
CATTGTTCATGGGCGAAAGCCGGAATGAGAGCACACGCTGGATCTCGATCTTCGGGTTCAGCCTCCAACCTTCAGAATTTGCCAAACCCGCCCTGGTACTGTTTGTGGCAAAAGTACTGGAAGACAACAAGCTGAAAACCTTCCGGGAATTCATGTGCAGGTTGATCCTGCCGGTATTTGCTTTCATTATTCCCATAATCTGGGAAGGTTTTTCGACCGGTGCCCTTTTATCTGCCACTGTATTCATCATGCTGCTTGTATCGCAGGTCCCATTCAGGCACATCGCAAAAGCCGCCGGAATAGTCATCCTGGTAGCCGGACTGTTCTACGGAGGGCTGTTACTGCACAAAACACTAAAGAAGGATCAGGGAACAACCATAGCTTCCTCTTCACGGCTGGAAACCGTTGAAACACGTATTTCCAGCTTCCTGGGTATCGGTGAGGCAAAAGAGAAAAAGGAAAACGATCAGGTATTGTATTCAAAAGTGGCCATAGCCACAGGAGGCATAGGCGGAAAGATTCCCGGAAACGGGACATTGCGTCATGTACTGCCTCTTTCCAACAGCGATTACATTTATTCGATCATTGTGGAAGAAACAGGTCTTATAGGAGGCGTCTTTGTAATTGGCCTGTATTTCTGGCTGCTTTACAGCGTGATCGTTATAGCCAAAAAATGTGAAAAGGTTTTTTCGGCCATGCTTGTATGCGGCCTGGGGATCATGATTGTTCTCCAGGCCCTGGCACACATCATGGTTAATGTCGGGATCATGCCTGTTACAGGACAGACATTGCCGCTGATCAGTTCCGGAGGCTCTTCGGTACTTGCCGTAAGTTTTGCTTTTGG
>LFSY01000044.1:911-5309 GCA_001512865.1 Rikenellaceae bacterium DTU002
GGAAATGAAAAGAAACCAATTGTTAAAGAAAATGAAAACCCGCAAAAATCATAGGATCATTATCAGCGGAGGGGGTACCGGCGGTCATATTTTTCCGGCCGTATCCATAGCCAACGCCATCAGGATGAAAGATCCCGGGGCCGAGATCCTTTTTGTGGGAGCTTTGGGGAGAATGGAAATGGAAAAGGTCCCTGCGGCAGGTTACCCGATCAAAGGACTGCCCATTGCAGGCCTTCACAGGGAATTTACGCCCAGGGCCGTAGCCGCCAACCTGCTGCTGCCCGTAAGGCTGATACAAAGCATTTTAGCTGCTATCAGGATCATTAGGGAGTACAGACCTTCTGCTGCCGTAGGTGTGGGAGGATATGCCAGCGGCCCCCTTTTATGGGCCGCCGGACAAAAGCGTATACCATATATACTGCAGGAACAGAACAGTTTTGCGGGAAAAACCAACAAAATCCTTGCAAAGAGAGCCGTTCGGATTTGTGTGGCTTATTCCGGAATGGAACAATTTTTTCCCGCCCCGAAAATTGTACTCACCGGAAACCCCATACGAAAAGACATCCGTCCTGCAGACCTGAAAATGCAAAAGGAAGGCCTCGGTCATTTTCAACTGGACCCTGAAAAGAAAACCATACTTGTTATTGGCGGAAGTCTTGGGGCCGGGACGCTGAACCGTTGCGTAAGGGAATTCCTGCCGCGTATGGAAGCTCAAAACATTCAGATCCTGTGGCAATGTGGAAAAAACGGCATTGCCGGCGCGAAGGACGCAACCGGGCAATTCCCCGGAATTCCTGTCTATCCGATGGAATTCATACACAGGATGGACCTGGCATACGCTGCTGCAGATCTGGTCATTTCCAGAGCCGGTGCGGGCAGTATCTCGGAATTGTGTACTGCAGGCAAGGCCTGTATTTTCGTACCCTCTCCCAATGTCGCCGAGGACCATCAGACACACAACGCCCTGGCTTTGGTCAGGGAAGGGGCTGGCCATATGGTTCCTGACAGGGAAGCCCCGGCCGTACTGATGGACAAAGCCCTTGAATTGATAAGCAACGACAGGGAGTTGAAGCGCCTGTCAGAAAACATATTGAAACTGAGTCGTCCCGCTGCCGCGGAACAAATTGCTGAAATGGTACTTGAATTATGATCGGATATGTATATTTTCTGGGAATAGGAGGAATCGGGATGAGCGCCCTGGCAAGGTATTACAGGCATACCGGGGCTTTTGTTGCCGGATATGACCTTACGCCTTCAGCACTTACGCTCGCTCTGGAAGAAGAAGGGATGGATATCCATTACACGGATGATCCCCGTAACATACCCCCTCAAATAATGGAGAACCGGGAAAACTGCCTTGTCATATATACCCCTGCACTGCCCTCAGACCATAAAGAATGGCAACTGTTAAGGGACAAGGGCTTTGACATCATTAAAAGGTCCGTGGCCCTGGGCCGGATTGCCCGGGACCACCACACACTGGCAGTTGCCGGAACACACGGCAAGACAACCACCTCTACCCTCCTGGCACATATATTACAAGATTCAGGGACGGGCTGTACGGCTTTCCTGGGAGGGATATCCAAAAATTACAATTCCAATCTGCTGCTCAGCAACAACCGGTTTTTGGTGGCCGAAGCAGATGAATACGACCGGTCTTTCCTGCAGCTTTATCCGCAATGGGCTCTGGTCACTTCTGCCGATGCCGACCATCTGGACATTTACGGCACCCATCTGGCCGTGAAGGAGGCTTTTGCAAGTTTCGTTTCCCAGGTTGTGCCCGGCGGTGCCGCGGTCATTAAAAAAGGTGTTCAGATCCCCTTGCAACGGCTTGAAAAAACGGATCTGTTTACCTATGACTATGAGGAGCCCTGTGATTTTTTTGCCCGCAACCACTCCATCGGAGCAGGAGGCATCTATTCTTTCGACCTGATACTGAGGGGAAAAACGATTCCGGAATGCCGTCTGGGAATCCCCGGAAAGATCAACGTGGAAAATGCCGTGGGAGCCGCCGCACTGGCATCCCTGTGCGGGATCCCTGCACCGGCCATAAAAAAGGCGCTTGCTTCGTTCCGGGGTGTATCCAGGAGAATGGACGTACGCTACAAGTCAGAAAGATATTGTTATATAGACGATTATGCACATCATCCCAACGAGATACGGGCTGCTGTCCAGTCTGTCAGGGAATGGTTCCCGGATCGGAAGATCACGGGGATATTCCAGCCTCACCTGTATTCAAGGACAAAGGATTTTGCAAAAGAATTTGCAGAAAGTCTGGATCTTCTGGACCAGGTGGTACTGATGCCCGTATATCCGGCAAGGGAAAAACCGGTTCCGGGAGTTGGGGCTGAAACCATATGCGACAAAATGCAGCTCGGTAACAGGCGCATCCTCGATGCGGAACAAATAATCGGGTTCATCAGGACCGCCCGTCCGGATGTACTGCTGACGCTGGGAGCCGGCAATATTGATCGTCTGGCGGGACCCGTTACCGAATGCCTGAAAGAAATGGACCAATGAGCAAATTGAAAAAAATACTGCATATCACCGGATACCTGGCCCTTACAGGTATGCTGGGAGCTTATTTCTATTTCGCCTCCCTCCTGGTACGGGAAAACACCCAGGACAGATGCCAGGACATTGTCATAACAATAAGAGACAGTGTGCACAATCCCCTTACAGGGGCAGGCGATGTGGCCCTGTTCCTGGAGAACAGGGGGATGAAAATGCTGGGACGTGTGTTTTCTGAAATCGATATGTACAGGCTGGAAAAGGACGTGGAATCCTTTGCCTCGGTAAGACAATGCAATGCCGTACGCACCATAGACGGCACACTTAGACTGGAAATTGAACAGCATATGCCTCTTTTCAGGCTCGATACACATTCGGGATCGTTCTTCATTACGGGGGAACGGTACATGTTCCCCCTTGTCAGTCCTTACAGGATGCCTGTACTTACCGTCAGTGCGCATGTGCCTTTATCCTATCCCGCATCGTACAGGGGCCTTATTGACTCTTCAGACACCTGGCTTACAGAGATGAGCCGTATGATGGCTTATATCTCGGCACACCCGTTCTGGAAAAACAGGATCCGGAAGATACAGGCAAAAGATCCGGAAGAAATTCATATCATTCCCCACGAAGAGGAGCCTTTGCTGATGATAGGGAGCCTGGATAATTTTTCATACAAGATGAACAAACTTCTTGAATTTTACCGCGTTCTGGAACCACTTGGAGGGAAGGGGAAATACAGCCAGGTGGATGCACGGTTCGGGGAACAGCTGGTGTGCAAACGAAAGAAATGATGAAAAAAATAAATAAAACCGTTATACCCATGGAAAAAACTATTTCTGTAATTGATCTTGGCACCACCAAAGTGGTATGCCTGACAGGCACAAAGACACAGGAAGGCTACAAGGTAATCGCATCGTGTGAAGCCCCCTCACAGGGGATTATGAGGGGGGAAGTGGTCAACAACCAGAGTGTGCTCAATACACTCAAACCGCTTCTGGAAGAACTTGAGATCAAAACAGGCAAGCCGATAAAAGAAGTGATCGTCGGGATTGCAGGACAATACATCCGTTGTAAATCGGTCAGCAGTAATATAAACCGCTCTGATCGCACCCAGGAGATCTCCCAGGAGGAAATTGACCGCATGTGGCGTAATATGTATAATTCACGGGTGGAACCCGGGGAAGAGATTCTTCATGTTGTCCCCCAGTCCTATCATGTAGATGAATACAGAAGCATCCCAAATCCCGTAGGCATGTATGGAAGCTGCATTGAAGCCAATTACAAGTTGTTTATTGGCAAGAGCGTTTCTGCCGAACACACAAAAAGAAGCATTGAAAGTGCCGGGCTGAAACTGTCCAGGCTGGTCCTCGAGCCCCTGGCCACGGCTGAAGCGGTCCTGCAGGAAGACGAAAAGGAATTGGGTGTTGTGATGGTGGATATCGGAGGAGGCACCACAGACGTGTTGGTATACCACGACAATATCGTACGTCACACGGCCGTCATTCCCTTTGGAGGAAATGTGATCACCGAAGACATCCGTCAGGGATGCGAAGTTACTTCAAGACAGGCAGAACAGATGAAGATCCAGTACGGATCCTGTTATGCAGACCTGGCACCCGAAAACAAGGCCATCATCATATCAGGGATCGGCGGCAGGGAACCCCGGGAAATTCCTTTCAGATACCTGGCCAATATCATTGAGGCAAGAATGGACGAAATTCTGGATGCGGTGTTGTACGAAATCCATCAAAGCGGATATGCGGACAAACTGCCGGCCGGACTCGTCCTTACCGGAGGCGGATCTCTGATGACCAATCTGCCTCAGTTTATCAAGTTCAAAACCGGATATGACGCACGGATTGCACGTCCCCACGGGATCAACAC
>LFSY01000137.1 GCA_001512865.1 Rikenellaceae bacterium DTU002
CCCGAGCCCAGCAGGGTGATGGAGGATATATCCCTTGTCAGGTAAGGTGATATGCTTTCCTGCAGGGCGGGTGACATCATTTCCCCCAGTACCCGGTACGCCCCGTTTCCGTCACCCAGCCTTGCACGCAGGTTCAGGTTCCATGCCATCTGCCACCCCGAGCCGCCAAAGCCTCTTCTTTCCAGCGTTTTGCGGCAGGCATCCATCAGCAGGGGATGGTCTTCGGTAATACTGTTGCCCGGATACAGGCCATACAAATGCGACACATTTCGCAGACGAAGGTCTTCCTCGGGATAGTCGTAAAGCCATCTCTGAAGACATCCCGTGGCGTTCACGGAATAAGGCGGAAGCCGGTCCAGGGCTTCTTCCAGTTTGTAAATCAAGGGGAAGTCAGAGGTGTTCATAAGCACCCTGTTGGCCGCGATCACATTGGAGAACAACTCCCGGATGCTTTGGACGTCGGCGGTGGAGCCCATACAGAGAAACAAAGGGACCGACAGTTTATTTGGCGCTGTCTCGTCCATGATGTAATAGGTGTTCCCGTAGGACATGGAAGGAGCCGGGACCC
>LFSY01000098.1 GCA_001512865.1 Rikenellaceae bacterium DTU002
AGACAACGCGGAGGCGGAAAAGAATCGATGCATCAAAGCAGTAATGATTGAGAGTAGTATAAAGACGAGTTTTGGCCACAGCATTAGATTTTTACGGGGGCTGCAACCGAGGGTTGCGGATTTTCAAGTTATCGCATATGTCTTTGCAACTGCATGAATGATAACATAGAGATGGCTCCATGCTACAATTTCGGACAGAAAGCTAAGGAGACCCCCCGGTCGGAAATTGCTTGCTTACCGGATTGACAGGGAGCCTCTGCCGCCATGCAAGGTCAGGGTTAAGGGTCAGCCCCTGCGGGGAGGGCTGACCCGCCAGGCAGGCTGGCATGGCGGCCACTCCCAGTCAATCCCCGCAGCAATTTCCTGCAAGCACCAACACACAACAGGAGGTAGGCCATGTCTGATATACGCAGGAAGTATGACGAGGATTTCAAGAAAAATGCTGTGAAGCTGAGCTATGCGAGCAACAAGTCTGTGGTTGAGGTGGCCCGGGATCTGGGGATCAGCAACGGGATGCTGTATCGCTGGCGGCAAAAGTATACAGCGGATGGTGACAAGACCCGGTTTGCCACGCTGGAGGAGGAAAACAAAGCGCTGAGGCTGAAAACTGCTGAGCAGGCCATTGAGATTGACATGCTAAAAAAAGCAAGCGCCTACTTTGCAAGCCTCCACAAGTGATTTACGCGTTCATAGAGAACCATCCGGAGCACGCAGTGGCAAGGTGGGCGGCCTTTGTTGAGGTATCGACCAGTGGCTATTATGCATGGCAGCAGGAACGGGAGGGCAGGCAGGTCAGGGATGATGCCTATGCCGCCCAGGTACAGCGAATCTTTGACCAGAGCGGCGGCACCTATGGGGCGGACCGCGTGGCGGGACAGTTACGCAAGGAAGGCTTGCGCGCCAGCTTCAAGAAGGTGAAGCGCGTCATGAACGAACACGGGTTGTTTTCCGTTCATCTGCGGTATCAGCGCATCCTGACGGACAGCCGCGGTGCCCGGGACGAGGACTGTCCCAACCTGCTGCGAGATAAGCCGGAGATCCGCCCCTTGCGGGTTTTGTCCAGCGATATCACCTACATTCCCACGCAGGAAGGGTTCGCCTACACCTGTACGATACGTGACCTGCGCTCAGGTGTGGTTCTGGCAGAGAAAACAGCATCCCGGATGAAAAAGGAGCTGGTGCTGGACACCATCCGCTCAGCCGCCAGGAGCTGGAAGCTGGACAAGGGTGCCATCTTCCATTCAGACCGTGGCAGCCAATACGCCAGCGAAGCGGTCCGTGAATGCCTCAGGAAACTTGGCTTCAGACAGAGTTTTTCCAGAACGGGCAAACCCGGGGACAACACCTGGAGCGAGAGCTTCTACTCAATCCTCAAGAAGGAGCTGGTACACCCCATCGGCCGGTTCCGCACCAGGGAGGAAGCGGCGCAAGGCGTTTTCACCTTCATCAACGGCTTTTACAATACCACCCGCATCCAAAAGAACCTTGATTATCTCTCGCCAATTGAATGGCTCAACCGTTACCACAATTCGACCCTCAAAATCTCTGCTTAACAAACTGTCCGAAAAAGTGTTGACGAGCCATAAAAGAAAAATTCGTACGCCTGGATATTCAGCTTCTGTTCGTGCAATATCAGTTTTTGACCTCCACCCCTTTCCCAACCATCCCTTCAAAGTCCGTTCCGACGAATCCATGCAAGCAACCATCGACAGCATCAAAGCATATGGCGTATTGGTTCCTGCCATTGTTCGCCCACGAAAGGAAGGAGGCTATGAGATCATCGCAGGGCATCGGCGGAAGTATGCCTGTGAGCAGGCAGGGCTTGATACCATGCCGGTCATTGTGCGGGACTTGAACGATGATGAGGCCACCATCATCATGGTGGACAGCAACCTGCAGCGGGAAAACATCCTCCCCAGTGAGCGGGCGCAGGCTTACAAGATGAAGATGGAGGCCATCAAACGCCAGGGTGAGCGAAACGATTTGACTTCGTGCCAAGTTGGCACAAAGTTGCGCTCGGATGAGAAGTTGGCTGAGGATACTTCCGAAAGCGCCAGAACCGTCCAGCGCTACATCCGGTTGACTGAACTCATCCCACCTCTTCAAGAACTGGTGGACGACAAGAGAATCGGTTTGACGCCAGCTTCTGAAATCTCATTCCTGAAGCCCAAGGAACAGGAGTTGCTCATGACCACCATCGAATCGGAGCAAGCCATTCCATCCCTATCCCAGGCACAGCGGCTCAAAAAACTCAGTCAGGAGGGAAAGCTCAATGAGGACAACATGCTGGGCATCATGTCAGAAACCAAGAAAGACGTGGAACGCGTCACCTTAACGGGGGAGGTACTCAGAAAGTACTTCCCCCGTTCCTATTCCCCCAAGCAGATAGAAGACACCATCATGCGCCTCATCGAGACCTGGTACAGGAAGCGGCAGCAGGAGCATTCCCGGTAGCTGCTCTTCGCCCATCTCACACCTCATATTTTCGCCAGACAATGGAGTGATGCTCCATTAAGTGGTGAAAATCAGGCGAACCATAGCCCCAAGATCTGATACAGCAATCCCTCTGACGGATGTGCTGTTTTTCTTTGTCCCCAACACCAAATAGCTTTCTAAGAATCATCTCACAAGGAGGAGAGGATATGTTTTTGTTGACCTTCAAATACCGACCGGAGCATGTGGATTGCCAATACTGCACAGAGGTCGGTGCCTGCAGACACCGGGCAGGCGGCCCCTGCCCCTGGCTTGCGGAACGCCTGGAAGCTGGGGTCGTCAGCTACTCGGAAGTGATGTTGTCCCTACTGGATGACCCTGGCTGTCCACTCTCCTGCAGACGCATGACGGAACTGCTGGATTCCTGGCCAGGTACCCTGTGGCACAGTGAGAGCCACCAAGCGAACTACAACTGGCTGGAAAGCAACATCCCCCTGGGCAGAGCGGACACCAACAGGCGGCTGGCTTCAGCCTACCTGCTGTCCTCCACGACTGAACTCATTCGCTTCTCCAAGTCCTGCTGCGTTTCCGGCATCCATGGCCAGAAACCAAGTGCCAGTACAGACAACTTGTCGGATGCTGAACTGACCATGCTGGTAGCGGCCTTCAACCTGCTGAGTCAGCCGGAGCCGCCTACGCTTCGTGCACTGCTGTCCCCCAACCATGCGGATCTCTTTTCCACCCGGCAAATCGCTCATGCGCTGCTCATTGCCAGATATGGGTCGTATGTGCTGAAGATTGCCGACTAGATCATGAAATAGCATAGAAAGACCAGCTATTAAATGTCAAGAGGTGAAGCGGAAGAGATTTTGAGTGAGAAAGGGGG
>LFSY01000052.1 GCA_001512865.1 Rikenellaceae bacterium DTU002
TCCGGGGAATTTTCAAGCAGGCGGAAATACGTTTCCCGGTTTTCCGGACGGACCACACCGCTTAAACCACGGGCGGCGGCCAGGCGAACTTCCGGGTCGGGATCCTTGAGGGCTTCCAGCACCAACGGCTCGTTTTCCCGGGATTTGCGTGCTCCCAGCAAGGCCAATGCCGCCGTTTTCCCGGCCGTTGAGGTGTGGGGGTACACATTCAAAACGGACTGCACCACATCACCTCCCGAAGCCAGCAAACACTCCAGAGCCAGGTCGGTCCTCAGGGAATCGGGGCTTATGAGCATCCCGGCCAGGATCTGCGGACTTTGTTCTCCCGGCGTATTCAAAATGGCCCGGGCCGAGGCAGAGGCCACTTCCAAATCTTCGTGAGCCAGCCAGGGATCGGCAATGTAAGGAATGAGGGCGGGATTGCGCTGCGTTCCCAGCCAGTCGATCACATCGGCAAGTGCCGGTGCGGAAAGGCGTTTCATTTTTTTCATTACGGCCGAGTTGACCACCGGCGAGAGGAACGTGCGGGTGCCTTCCAGGGCGGTTCTGCGGTAGGAACGGTCCGCATCGTTCAGGGCACGCAGGACGCTCCGCATTTCTTTCTCTTGTTGCAGGTCGAGCAGCAGGGACAGGGCAAAGCACCTTACCTGGGAATCGTTGCCGGGTTTGACCAGGGAACGGAGTGCCCTTGTGGCTTTTTTGGGATCGGCCGTGGCTACCCGTTCCAGGTAATGCAGAAAATCGTATGCCGGAGCATTGGCCATCACGTCAAAGGCAGCCATGGTTCCGCATCGGGAAAGGGCCTGCCAGACCAGGGGAAGCTGCTCTTTGTTGCCGGTTTGGGCCAGGCTCATCAGCAGTTTTTCCGCCAGCGGGGATCCCAGCCGGCCCAGACCGGTAATGGTCTCGGCCCGTAAAGGCGCGCTCAGCAACAGATCAACCGCTGCCGGGCCTCCAATGGCAGTGATTGCCCGAATGGCAGTGCCTCCCAGATCTTCGGAGAACATATAAGGGGCCAGATCATTCAGGCTTTCGGGTGAGCCCAGCAATTGCAATTGCCTGATGAAAAAGGCTTTGATCAGGGGGTCTTCCGTTTGTTCAAGGGCTTTGGCGTAATGATGCGCCACTTCCGTGCGGATACCATCTTCCACTCCGGGGCGGGTTACGTATTGTACCATGCCGTCCAGGGCATATTCGGCCTGGGGCAGGGACGTTCCGTCGCTTCGGAGTCTTTGGGCAAGCATCAGGACGCCTTCCTCGCCTGTAGACAACAGGTCTTCCATCAAACGGCTGAAAAGGGCTTCATTGGCAGCCGGCAATTGGTTCAGCGCATCGCCCACCTTGGTGGCGGCCGTTCTATGGGCATCCTGGGCGTGCAATGAGGACAGTGTGCCCAGGAGGATTAGCAGTATTATTGAGATTGTCTTTTTCATAATGTTCAGATTTTCCAGGGTCCGCGCATGGGTTGTTCCAGCAACCGGTTGGCTGCCGGATCGTCAATAAATTCCATTGTATCGTTATCAAAACGCAACGTGCGGTTCAGCCGAACGGCAACAGCGCCCATGTTGACCAGGGTGCAGCTCCGGAAACCGTTGGTTTCGTTCAGGGCAAATGGCCTGCGGGTACG
>LFSY01000121.1:0-1058 GCA_001512865.1 Rikenellaceae bacterium DTU002
CTCGGAATCGCGTTCCCTGACCGTCACATCCAACTGTGAATGGGGCGTTACATCCGGACAATCCTGGTGTACCACCTTCCCGACAGGAGGTCTGGAAGGAACAACAACCCTTACCGTCAATGCAGCTGAGAACAGGAGCGGAGAAGACAGAACGTGCGTGCTGATATTCCAATCCGGCAGTTATAAAAAAGAGCTTTCTCTGTTACAACATTTGAATCCGGCGGACACAGTCACGATCGTTGACCCCGGCGTCGCAGTTCCCAACGGATACAAACTGGTATGGCGGGATGAATTCGAAAGGTTAGATCCATCAGAATGGTGGTTTGAAACAGGTGCCGGGGGTTGGGGTAACAATGAAATACAGAGGTACATTCCGGGATATGAGGAGCAAGATACGTGTGCGGTCGTTTCGGAGGGGATCCTGAAGATCATTGCAAAACAATCGGGTAATGAAGTGCTTTCAGTTCGAATGAATACACAACGTAGCTGGACCTACGGGTATTTTGAAGCAAGGCTCAGACTCCCGGTTGGCAAAGGCACCTGGCCCGCCTTCTGGATGATGCCTAAAAATTTCCAGGCCTGGCCCGGTGACGGAGAAATAGACATCATGGAACATGTGGGTTACCGGCCCAACTGGGTGAGCAGTTCCATCCACTGCAACAGCTACAACCATATGATCGGGACCCAGCGAACCGCTGAAAAACACATTCCCACGGCCCAGACAGAATTCCACACGTATGCTGTGGAATGGACAGAAAATGCCATTTTCGGTTACATTGACGGAGAACGCTACTTCACCTTTACCAATGACCAAAAGGGGATCTATGACACCTGGCCGTTCTACAAGCCGTTCTATCTGAAACTGAACCTGGCCTGGGGCGGCAACTGGGGAGGAGCTGAAGGAGTGGATCCTTCGGCCCTTCCTGCAGTTTATGAAATTGACTACGTTCGGGTTTTTCAAAAAAAATAAACAGTTCCTATGATGCCGTTCAAAAAGATATCCCTGATCCTGGCGTGCTCCGCTTTGATCTTGTCCTGTGCACAGGACAAAAGCGGTC
>LFSY01000121.1:1217-46769 GCA_001512865.1 Rikenellaceae bacterium DTU002
GGATTCAAGACCATTTTTCCCATACCCCTGGGACTGGCCGCCACGTTCAACCCTTCCCTGGTGGAACAGGGAGCGCGTGCCGCGGCTGTTGAAGCCTCTTCCACAGGGGTGCGGTGGACATTTTCCCCCATGCTTGATATTTCGCGGGATCCGCGCTGGGGAAGAATTGCCGAAAGTTTCGGAGAAGACACCTACCTTACTTCGGTCATGGGTGTGGCGATGGTAAAGGGGTACCTGGGGGACGGTCCGGCAGATCCCACAAGCCTGGCTTCATGTGTCAAACATTTTGCAGGGTACGGAGCTGCCGAAGGAGGTCGTGACTACAACAGTACCTTTATTCCGGAACGCCTCCTGCGCAATGTGTACCTGCCCCCCTTCAGCGCGGCATTGCAGGCAGGGGCACTTACGGCCATGACTTCTTTCAACGACAATGACGGGGTCCCTTCAACCGGGAATCGTTTCCTGTTACGGGATGTGTTACGGGATGAATGGGGCTTCCACGGGTTCGTGGTCAGTGACTGGACCTCAATTAATGAGATGATATCTCACGGTTTTGCCGAAGATGCCTCCCACGCGGCACAGCTTGCACTCAAAGCAGGTGTAGACATGGATATGATGTCTTTTGCCTACAGCGCTCACCTGGAAGAACTGGTGAAACAGGGAATGGTCTCCGAAAAACTCATAGACCAGGCTGTTGGCAATATCCTGAGGGTGAAATTCCTGCTGGGATTGTTCGACAACCCGTATGTTGACGAACAATTACACGATCACGTTTTTTATGCGCCTGAACACCTGGAACTTGCCAGAAAAAGCGCCCTGGAAAGTATGGTGTTGCTTGCCAACGACGGGACACTCCCGCTGGACGCCAAAAAGATCAGGACCCTCCTGGTAACAGGCCCTCTGGCTGATGCCCCCTACGATCAGCTGGGAACCTGGGTGTTTGACGGTGAAGAACAATCCACGGTGACACCTCTCGAAGCGTTTCGGGAACGGTACGGAAACGAGGTTCACATCCTGTACGAACCGGGGCTGGTCCATTCGAGGGATACGGATCCTGCCGGGATCCGGAGGGCAGTGGCCGCTGCACACAGGGCTGATGCCGTTTTGGTAGTTGTGGGGGAAGAATCGATCCTTTCCGGTGAAGCCCATTGCCTGGCCGACCTGAATCTGCAGGGAGCACAGGGCGAATTGATCGCAGCCCTTGCCTCGGCAGGCAAGCCTCTCATTACGGTTGTTATGGCCGGAAGGCCTTTGAGCATTGGCAGGGAGACAGAAAGGAGCAACGCGCTGCTTTACGCTTTCCATCCCGGGACCATGGGTGGAACAGCCCTGGCTGACCTGGTCTTTGGCAAAGAGGTCCCCAGCGGCAAACTTCCTGTTACTTTTCCGGTATCGTCGGGACAAATTCCCGTTTATTACAACCACCACAGAACGGGGCGTCCTTACCAGGGAAACGAAACGGCACTGGATGACATTCCCCTGAAAGCAGGACAAACCTCACTGGGAAACACAAGCTTCTATCTGGATATTGGCGCGCAACCCCTTTTTCCGTTCGGGTTCGGTCTTTCCTACACCACCTTTGTATATACCAACATCAAAATTGACAAAGTATCCTGCCATAAGAACGATACCATTGCCGTCTCTTTTGACCTTACAAATACGGGAAAATATGCCGCTTCCGAAACAGCCCAGTTGTATATATGCGACAAATCCGGTTCGGTAACACGCCCTGTCCGGGAACTGAAACGGTTTGAACGGGTTTCACTGGTTCCGGGAGAGACACGTACCCTCCGATGGGAAATGCCTGTCAGTGAGCTGGCTTTCTGGAATTTAAACATGGAACATGTCGTGGAACCGGGCAAATTCGAATTGTGGGTGGCTGGTGACAGCGCATCGGGGGACCCGGTTCTGTTTGAAGTTTATTGATTCCGCCTGTTTTAGGGCAAGCATTTTTTCATATATTTGTATGCATGTATGAACAACTGCTTAACCTGGACCCCATTCGGCTGAACTTCTCTGCCGGGGGAATGAGAATCATCAATTTTGTACTGGCACTGGTTATGTTCGGGGTTGCCCTTGGGATCAAGCCGGCTGAATTCAAAAACGTATTTGTCCGTCCCAAATCGGCTATACTGGGGCTGGTCTGTCAATGGATCCTGCTTCCGGCCATGACCTTCCTGCTGATCATGGCGTTCAGGGACTATGTGACACCCATGGTGGCCATGGGCATGATCCTGGTGGCTTCGTGTCCGGGCGGAAACATCTCCAACTTCATGTCATCCCTGTCCAAGGCCAATACAGAATTGTCGGTATCACTGACAGCCATCAGCACCTCGGCTGCCACTTTCATAACTCCCCTGAATTTTGCTTTCTGGGGCGGTTTATATACCAAATACCTGAACCGCTATGCAGATGCCGCATTGCAACCGCTGCACATAGACCTTTGGCAGACCCTTGAAACCGTATTCATTCTACTGGGAATTCCCCTGGTACTGGGCATCTTGTTTGTACATTATTTTCCCAGAACTGCGGACAAAATGAAGAAACCGATGCAGTATTTTTCCCTGCTTTTCTTTATAGCCATGGTCGTGCTGTCTTTCAGCAACAATTTTGATCTTTTTTTAAAATATATTTTCTATATTTTCATAATCGTCTTTCTGCATAACGCGCTGGCCCTCAGCATAGGATACGGCATCGGTACTGCATTCCACATTCCCAGAAAAGACCGGCGCACCCTAACCATAGAAACAGGCATCCAAAACTCCGGACTGGGCCTTGTGCTGTTGTTCAATCCCAAAATTTTTCCTCCCGAACTGGCCCTGGGAGGCATGTTGTTTATCACGGCCTGGTGGGGTGTATGGCATATCATATCAGGTCTGGGCGTGTCTTTTCTCTTTAATTGGAGGGATGCCCGACGTGCCCGCAAAGGCATTGCCTAAAAGCTTATTATGGGCAGAAAACGCAAAAAACGCATTTATGAAAGGAATCTGTATTACACAGTCCTGAAGTATTACGTTGGGCTCTTTTTCCGCTTATCTTACGGTAAAAGGGAATATTACGGCATTGAGAAGCTTCCCGGGGACGGGGCGTTGATCTTTGCCCCCAACCACACCAATGCCCTGATGGACGCCCTGGCGGTACTGGAAGTGGACAACCGGCCAAAGGTTTTTGTTGCCAGGGCGGATATTTTCAAAAAGCCCCTTATGGCAAAGATCTTTTTCTTTCTCAGGATCATGCCCATAAACCGCATCCGTGACGGAAGAAGCACTTTAAAATACAACGATGAGACCATTAAACGTTCGGCGGAGGTTCTGAAGAATGATGTTCCTTTTGTGATACTGCCGGAAGGCACGCACCGTCCCATGCACAATCTGCTTCCCCTGGGAAAAGGGATCTTTCGTATAGCATTGCTGGCCAACGAAGAAATTGCAGGGGAAAAACCGGTTTATATCGTACCTATGGGGATCGAATACGGCAATTTCTTTCGCTACCGCTCTTCCCTGCTCCTGCAGATAGGGGATCCCATCAACGTCACACGGCACGTGGCCGATCATCCGGACAGGGAACAGCCCGTGATCATGAACGATCTGAAGGAGAAACTTCAGGAAACCATGAAAGATTTGATCCTCCACATCCCCGATGACGTTCATTACGATGCTACCCTGGAATTGTGCAACATGTCCTGCCATAACAGGATCAGGCAATTGGACCTAAACCACAACCGATTGAAAGACAGGCTTGTGGCAAACAAGCAAACGGTCGGTCTGATCATGGAAAAGAGAAAGGAGGATCCGGATACTGCCACCGGCATACTTGAGGAAATAGCCGGCTTTGCGGAAAAACGCAAGAGAAAACGTATCAGCATGGCCTCGGTTGGCAATCCCCGTCCCCGCCTTTCCCTGGCGTCCCGTTTGTTTCTGCTGGTTATCCTATTGCCTTATTTTATTGCCTGCACCCTGCTTTCTGCCCCGACCCTCCTTCTATCCTACGCAATCTGTTCAAAAATGGAAGACAAAGCCTTTCACAATTCCGTACGGTTTGTGGTAATGCTTCTGATTTGGACACTGACCTATGTTGTTCTTGTCTCTTTTCTCTTCGGGTTCGCAGTATGGGAACAGGCACTGGCTGCATCTGTATTACTCCTTCCTGCCCCCTTGTTTTTTTATCAGTACCACAAATGGTTCCGGATTGCCCGATCTGACTTCAGGTGGATCCTGTCACGGGACCTGCGTGAAGCAAAAGAACGTTTTATAAAATGGATCTTGTAATCCAGATACTGGCCGTAATTCTGGGCATCGCGGGCCTGCTGGGATGCATCCTGCCGGTTCTGCCTGGTCCTCCCCTTAGTTTTATTGGCCTTGTCCTGCTTTTTTTTAAAAGCGAAAGCACCATGGCCTGGCCCTTTCTGCTATTGTGGGGCATTATCGCCGCTGTAGTCACCGTCCTGGATTACCTGGTCCCGGCCTATTTTACAAAGATTGCCGGAGGAAGCCGTGCTGCAACTCGTTTTGCCCTGGCAGGCATGCTGCTTGGAATTGTGTTTTTCCCCCCGCTGGGGATGATCATAGGGGCTTTTCTGGGAGCTTTACTGGGAGAAATCCTTTACAACCGGAAGGAAGGAGGTCTTGCCGGATCCTTAAAACCGGCATTCGGTTCTTTCCTGGGTTTTCTTTTTGGTGTGGGATTAAAACTGGTTGCCAGCGGGATCATGATGTATTATATTGTCATTCATCTTTAACGGGAATCTCAAGGACCAGGCCGTCGAAAGCCGGCAGAATACCCGCCGGAAGGTCCCGGCTCAAATCTTCATGCGGCTCCAGACAATGGGACAGGTGCGTGAGATAGGAACGGCCGGCTCCGACCTTACGGGCAGCGTCAACTGCTTCTGAAAGAGAAAAATGGGTAATATGCGGTTTTCTTTGTACCGTGCTTACTACAAACACTTCCGTGCCTTTGAATTTGTCCAGATCTTCTTCCTGAATGCTTTTCACATCGGTCAGGTACCCGAAAGGGCCTATCCTGAAGCCAAAAACGGGTAAACGGCCATGCAAGGCGCGCACCGGCATGATCTCCACCCCGTTGATCCTGAAAGGATCTCCCTGAATGGGATGCAGCGTCATTTTTGGCAATCCCGGATACGGATACTCGGCAAAGGCATAATCAAACTCTTTCTGCACGGCATCCAGCACCCTTTGTTCTGCATAAACGGGGACCGGTTTTTTTGAAAGAAAATTGAGCGCACGCACATCATCCAGTCCGGCAATGTGATCCCGGTGCTCATGTGTCAGTAAAATGGCATCAAGAGATGTAACGGCATGGCCGAGCATCTGCTGGCGAAAATCTGGACCGGCGTCTATCAGGATCCTGAAAAGACGTTCCCGGCCCGAAACGACCTCGACCAAAACAGAAGAACGCAGCCGTTTGTCTTTCGTATCCGTAGAACAACACGTAATGCAGTTACAACCGATCAGGGGGACTCCCGTGGACGTTCCTGTACCCAAAAAAGTAATTCTGAAAACCATTGGACAGCTATTCAAAAGCAAACCGCGGCTGTTTTGTTCCGGATCGCCGCCCTACCCTCCGCAAATGTAAGAAATATTAAGCATTTTTGGGGGATTGTGTCATATCGTTGCGTTGTTGTATTTTAGCAGAATAAAACAACATCTATTCTATGGACAGGACCCATATCCCCCCGTTTTACAAATCCCTGCTCGACATATGGCAAACCGAGCAGGCCATCAAATTCATAAAGGAAACTTTCCAGACAGAATTGTCCGGAGAGTTGAAACTCAGAAGGATCACCGCTCCGCTGCTGGTCTCTGAAGGAACCGGACTGAATGACAATCTGAACGGGACGGAAGAACCTGTAAGGTTTCCGCTCAAGACCTTGGATGGCAAACAGGTGGAAGTCGTACAATCACTGGCCAAATGGAAACGTTATGCCCTCTGGCGTCATCATATTGAACCCGGGATGGGTATTTATACAGATATGAATGCCATCAGGCCGGACGAGATCACCGACAACCTGCATTCGGTATATGTTGACCAGTGGGACTGGGAAAAGGTCATACTGCCTGAAGAACGAAGTGAGAAAACACTGCGCAGGTGTGTGAAATCCATCTATTATGCCATTAAGCGAACCCAGTTTCTTCTAAGTGAAAGATTTCCTGAATTGCCCCCTTTTCTGCCGCACGATATCTTTTTTATTCACGCCGAGGAGCTTCGTCAACAATACCCCGACCTGAATCCCAAAGAAAGGGAAAATAAAATTGTTAAACAGTACGGGGCCGTATTTGTCCAGGGAATAGGCGGACCTTTGGGAGACGGATCCATACATGACGGCCGTTCACCCGATTACGATGACTGGAGTACGGAAACAGGACCGGGCCTTATGGGTCTGAACGGAGACATTCTTGTTTACAACCCGGTACTGGATGCTGCCATGGAACTTTCCTCAATGGGGATTCGTGTAAATCCACAGTCCCTGCAACACCAGCTTGAACAGGCAAATGCCATTGAACGGGCCTCATTGGAGTTCCACAAACTACTGCTTGACAACAAGTTGCCTCAAACAATGGGGGGCGGCATAGGTCAATCCCGTTTATGCATGTTGCTGTTGAGAAAATGCCATATTGGGGAAGTGCAATCCTCAGTATGGCCCCACTCCACACGCCGCAAATGTACCGAAGCGGATGTATTCCTTTTTTAAAACCCTTCTTTTGTTATTTTCACAACACTGTTTCACTGATCGTTAGGCCTTCGTGATGGCCTTTTGGGAATATTTCCTTTTTTGCTCTGGCAGGGTTTTTGAGTAATAATTGCCTTCGTCATTAAAAACAAAGGATTTTTACCATGAAAATCATTGGAACTGGCAGTGCACTGCCTTCATTATCGGTCACTAATGAAATGCTGTCCGTCTTTATGGACACCAGTGACGAATGGATCCGCACACGCACCGGTATCCTGGAGCGCAGGATCATATCTGACGAAAACCTGAAAGACCTGGCTGTGGAAGCAGCCAAAAGAGCCCTCGAGGAAGCAAAAATGGACGGGTCCGAGCTCGACTATATCATATGCTCCAACGTGGTGAATTATTATGTTACCCCATCGCTGAGCTGTCTGATAGCCGGCGAGATCAACGCATCCTGTCCCTGTGTGGACCTGAACGCGGCCTGCAGCGGGTTTGTTTACGGACTGGACATGGCACAGGCATACCAGATGTCAGGAAAAGCGAAAAACATCCTGGTCATCTGCGCCGAAGAACCCACCCGCATGTGCAGCTGGAAAGACCGCAACACCGCGGTACTGTTCGGGGACGGTGCCGCAGCCGCCGTTGTGACGGAAGGGGACGATTTCAAAGCTTCTTACATCACCGCCAGGCACAGGCCCGAGATCCTGTATTACCAGCGGCCCCTGGAGGATTGTCCTTTTGTGAAATACCAGCAACGGGGCGTGCCTATGTACATGAACGGGAAAGAAGTTTTTAAAATGGCCGTCAATGCTTCCGTGGAAGGGATAGAACGTATCCTGAAGGAAACGGGGCTTACTGCAGACCAGGTGGATCATTACATCTTGCACCAGGCCAACATGCGTATCATTGAGACCATACGTACCCAGCTGCATCAGCCTGTGGGAAAATTTCCCCACAACATTGAACGCCTGGGGAACACCTCGTCGGCCACCATTCCCATACTTTTGGATGAACTGAACAAAACCGGGAAACTGAAAAACGGCGACACCATCGTACTCAGCGGTTTCGGGGCCGGCTTTACCGCCGGAACGTGTCTTTTTACATGGACCATGAATTGAAATACATATGAAAACGATCAAAAACAGAATATGTGACCTTACAGGCATTGCCTACCCGGTTTTCCAGGGAGGAATGGCCTGGGTATCGGAAGCCCGGCTGGCTGCCGCCGTGTCCAATGCGGGAGGATTGGGGATCATATCAGCCATGAATGCCGATGCCGGTTACCTGAGAACGCAGATAAAACTTTGCAGGGAGCTGACCCAAAAACCCTTTGGCGTGAACATCATGCTGATGAGCCCCTTTGTTGACCAGGTGGCACAGGTGGTTTTGGAGGAGAAAGTGCCCGTAGTGACAACCGGCGCCGGAACACCGGGAAAATACATGCCCGGATGGCTCCAGGCAGGGATCTGCGTGATCCCCGTGGTCGCCTCGGTGGCCTTTGCCAAAAGACTGGAACGGATGGGAGCCCCAGCCCTGATAGCCGAAGGGGCCGAAGCCGGCGGGCACGTGGGGGAACTGAACACCATGGCCCTTGTCCCTCAGATCTGTGACGCCGTCTCGATCCCTGTGGTAGCGGCCGGCGGCATTGCCGACGGACGGGGGATTGCCGCCGCGTTCATGCTGGGAGCCGAAGGCGTACAGTGCGGGACCCGTTTCCTGGCAGCGGAAGAATGCCAGATACACCTGACCTACAAGCAAAAGATCGTCTCGGCAGGAGATACGGACACCATCGTGACAGGAAAAAAGCTGGGCCACCCGGTAAGGGCCCTGAAAACCCCGTTTACAAGGAAGTTCGCACAAATGGAGAACGATCATGACATCACCCAGGAAGAAGCCGACAAATACGGCGCCGGTGCTTTGCGAAGGGCCGCCCTGGACGGTGATGAGCAAACAGGGTGCTATATGGCAGGACAAAGTGCCGGACTGGTTAAAAAGATCCAGCCGGCGCGTGACATTATCGAAGAAATGATGCAGCAGGCCGCTGCTTTGTTAAAAATTTAACAGCCAACGACCTATGAGACGAATCGTAATTACAGGCATGGGAATCATTTCCCCTGTCGGAAACAGTGTCCCGGTTTTTTGGAACAACCTGAAAGCCGGAGTATGCGGGGTGGAACCCATCCGTTCTTTCGACACCTCGGACCTGTCGGTAAAAGTAGCCGCCCAGGTGAAAGATTTCAATCCCGCAGATCATGGCATAGATGCTGCTACAGCCCGAAAGGCAGACCTGTACACCCTCTATGCCCTTGCGGCAGCCCGTCAGGCCATGAAGGAAAGCAACCCGGAAATGGACCCTGAACGACTGGGTGTATATGTGGGTTCAGGCATAGGAGGGATCCACACCTTCATCTCTGAATGTAAAAAATATTTTGAAAGCGGTCCCAACCGGGTATCCCCGCTATTTATCCCTACCATGATATCCAACATAGCCGCCGGCAATATTGCCATTGCCTACAATGCCCAGGGACCCTGTCTGCCGGTGGTGACCGCCTGTGCCACATCCACCCATGCCATTGGAGAAGCTTTCCTGGCCATCCGGCACGGGTATGCCGATGCCATCATTGCCGGAGGATCCGAGGCGGCAATCGTTCCCCTGGCCGTTGGCGGATTCAACAACAGCCGCGCCCTCTCACGCGCCGAAGATCCGGCAAAGGCTTCGATTCCGTTCGACGCGCAGCGTCAGGGTTTTGTCATGGGGGAAGGAGCCGGCATTGTGGTCCTGGAAGAATACCACCGCGCGGTCAACCGAGGCGCAGTGATCTATGCCGAGGTAACCGGGTACGGTAACACCTGCGATGCTTTTCATTACACGGCTCCCCGACCTGACGGTTCCACCGCGGCCCGGGCCATGCAGCGCGCCTTGTCCGACTCGGGATACATTCCCGGCGAGATGATCTATATCAATGCACACGGCACCAGCACGCCCCTGAACGATCCCACCGAGACGATGGCCATCAAACTGGCCCTGGGGGAAGAACAGGCACGCAAAGCCCTGATCAGCTCCACCAAATCCATGACAGGACATATGCTGGGCGCCGCAGGGGCGGCAGAGATCATTGCTGCGGCCCTGGCCCTAAAAGAGGGCATCGTCCCTCCGACCATCGGGTTGGAGCATCCCGATCCGCAATGCGATCTGGATTATGTGCCCGGAAAAGCCCGTAAGGCAGAGATTTCCATAGCCCTGTCCAACTCTCTGGGTTTCGGGGGTCACAATGCCACGGTAGCTTTGCGTAAATTTAAAGCTTAACGTTATGGTCAGAAAAGAAATTATGGAATTTCTGCCCCACAGGGAGCCCATGCTTCTTGTGGACCAAATGGATGTGGATGAAAACAAGGTGGCACACGCCCGGTATAAAGTTACCGGCGAAGAATTTTTCCTGAAAGGACACTTTCCCGGGTATCCCGTGGTCCCCGGAGTGATCCTGTGCGAGATCATGGGACAATGCTGCAGCCTGCTGGTAAAGGAATACCTGGTGGGAAGGACCCCGTTTTATGCCGGACTGGACAAGGTTCGTTTCAAAAGACAGGTCCGCCCCGGCGACACCGTTGAAGTCAAAGGGTTTATCACAAAACAAAAAGCAATGGTGTTTTTTGTCCAGGCCGAGGCCCGTGTGGACGGGGAGCTTTGTGCCCAGGGAATCTTGTCATTCGCCCTGGTTCAGAGACCCAGCGACTGAAGTTCTTCAACTGCGATCAGACGGTAATGCGGGGCGTAGGACACCACGTAATCCCGGCTATGGTGACCAACATATTCTCCGCGTTGCAACATGGCCGACAGGGAGTCTTTATCGGCCGTATAATGCGGGTGATGCGTCACGGGACATTGCAATTTTTCCAAAACCTCCACGATCCGGTTCCATTCACCGCTCCAGTCTTCCACCGAAACGACGGGAGCTGCCTGCACACTGCGTACGAATGCGTTGAAAAAATCCCCGTAGCTGACCCTTCCCTCTTTGATCACCCGCAGGTCAACCCTAACAAAACGATGCTCCCAGCCGGTACTGTCGACATAAGAAGACAGTGCCGGCAAAGAATCGCAATCATAGGAATCCAGCTCCCGGCGCAGGTACCTGCCGGCAGCCGCCGTGTCGGATAACAGGTGTCCCGGACCAAACTTGTCCTGAAAAAAATTCTTGTAAATATCACGGATCGTGCTTTGGGGGTAACGTTCCACCTGTTGCTTCAGGGCTGTCGTTACCTTTTCCTCAAAGAGCCTGTCTTCAGTCCTTTGCACGCAGGAAAGAAGGGTGGCCATGCATAATATCATCACCATGGTTTTCATGCTGTAAAGGTATAAAAATTGACAAACCGGGAAGTTTTTGCCAAATTTGAATTGCATTTAACCGGTTCATATGGTATGGATTAAACTGGGCATCCTGATCATAGGATTCATCTACGCGGGACTGATCCCGTTTACCGTGCGGCGGGTCGTTCGCCAGATTGATTTTGACCTGCACGAACAGACATTGAGTTTTCTGAGCAACAAAACCCTGTACGACAAGAAATTCAGAAGGGGTTACACCAGGCTGCTGTTTGTCACAGCCGTCTTGCATTATGTTTTTTTCTGGCTGCTCTCCAAGTATTACAATTTGGGCGAACACGAAACCTACATGCGATACATAAATTATAGCTTTGCTTTCTTTACCCTCCTGGCTTTCGTTCCCCACAACATCAGACCTTACAGTTTCAAACGTCTGAGTACCACCGTGCAACGTCTGGTACACAACCTCTTGGCGATCTTTGTTTTTCTTTCGCTCCCCACTCTAATCATCCTGTTCCAGACAGCAGTAATTCACTCCATGCCTTTCATGGGGATTGCAGGACTGATTCTTATAGGTGGTACATTGGTCCTGACAGCCATCTATATCATCCGTCAGGGACTCAATGGCATCAGTGAGATATTCTTCATAAACGGCATCAGTTTCTGGACCGTTTTTATCACCATTTTTACGGTGTTATTCGGGTAGAATTATTGTCTCACGCACCGGACAAATTTTCCGGAATCCTGTATTATTCCGGCTGTTGTTACATTGGGAACGGCCAAAACACTTAAAGATCCGCCTCCTATGGCAAACTCGGCATGTGCTGCTGCCGTGGACCCGGTTGCCCCCCGTGCCCAGTACCAGGCCGAAGGTGTCCCGGCAACTGCATAATCCAGGGCACCGCTGTTCGATCCGTCCCGGATGCCATATCCGTCCCATCCCATGGGGAAGAACAGGTTAGTACTTCCCGAAGTGACCATCAACGCCCCAATGGCTGATCCGGCGTCGTCATATACGTAGCCGGGAAACATTGCGGAAGAGGCAAGATTGGTATATTGAGCAGAGGTGGCTACAACATACCCTTCAGGGCAGGGTCCCCTGTTGTTAGTAGTAACGTTCCAGTTAAATACGTTCTTCACCACCTTTGTCCAGCCGACTTCTATGGAAGAATTGGGATTGCCGTTTTGCGTAAGGGTAATTTCCAGGTTGGATGTGTTGGCATCCCCCGGTCCGGGAATGTAGGGATGCATACCGCCGTTATTGCCCCATTTGAAGAACCACCCGGTATGCGTGGGAGATGTTGTTAGAAACGTCCCGAATTGTTTTGAGGGGAAAAAGGGATTTTGTTTAAAACTGTTATCGTCTCCGACATTTCCCAGGGCATTGAAAGTGGACCACCAGGCACCGCCGGCCGACATTTGTACGTCCCCGTACCCCTGCCTTACGTACACAATATGTTCCAGCATGCCGTCTTCATAAATTACCCGAATACGGCCAAAACGATTGGTTGTGGAAGATCCGGTCGGGGAGTTTGCCTGGTAATAGAACCTGACCGGGGAACCGGGAGTCCCTGTTACCGTTCCGTTAAGTACGGTATTACCGGCTGCGCTTCCCAGGCGGATGAAATCCGCCCCGTCTTCGACCACAGCCTGCCATGTCCCCAGGGATACAAGCGGTTCAAAGGACAGCGGAAAAGTCTCTGAAGCTGTTCTTTGTAGCACGATCTCCCTGGAAGTTGTATTGTCGTAACTTCCGTAAACGGCTACAGGGTTGATTACGCGCGGTGTCTGGCGAACGGTTACAGTCACGGGATCATAAGCTCCGTAAGGACCGCTTACGTTAACAACAAAAGTGGCCGTTCTGCGTCCCGTTACAGCTGTATGTTCACTGTATGTGAGCAACGGTATGTTGAACAGCGTGGATGTGACGGTCCCGCTCGTTGATGGCACCTCAAGAAATCCTCCGTCCACGATATCGGTAACTGTCCAGTTATACGTGAGGGTCTCTGTTGTTTCATCCCCGATCCTTACATGGGCGTTGCCGCTCAGACCGCTTTTGTACCCCAGAAAGGCATCTTCTGCCGTTACATTGCCCAATAATGTTTTTTCCANNGTTTTTTCCAAGGAAGAAGCGGTAGGTTATGGTTCCTTCTTTGGGATCATCCGGGTTGGTATCCCGGTAATCGGCCGACACTTCCAGATAAGAGCAGGTAACATTGGTATAGACATCTTCCGGTGTGTGACCGGCCGGGGTTTTCAATGTCTGATCAGCAGTATATACCCCGGGAGGTTGTCGGTTTTCATAAAGGAACAAGGCCGGATTGGCCGTCGTGTGCCCGGGAAGATCAATGGACGCTCCGGTAGGATCTGCCACCAGATCTCCTGTATCCATGGAACCCGCCGCTCCCCGGATCATATTGTCTCCCAGGCGCATCGTGGCCGGAACGTTTTTCAGGACTATGCGCGAAGGTGTAACGGTGACATATTGGTTCAGAGGGGAAACGGCATCGTTCCTGTCAAAGGCAACGGTAACCATAGCCGTCAGTCTTTTCAGATACACGTCAAATTGTTTGTCACTGGCAATATAAACGGGATTTTCACTGCCTGCCTCATCCGGTGACAACCATCCGAACATGTGGTTTTGGGGCAAACCTTCCGGAGAGGCCTGGAACGTGATGTTCTTCAGATCTGTTATGGTAGGGGCTTCTTCACGCATGTCATAGGGTACATTGGCCACCACGTATACATATCGCATTCCTTCCTGGGGATTCATCACATATATTCCGTTTGCCGGCGGGTTCGGGAAATACCCTGAGGATGTTTCGTCCAGATTCCCGTATACATCATAAAACAGGAAATTGACCTGCGTTTTGTTATTGTAGGCCGTTTGTGCAGATTTTGTACCGTAATCCACCACTTTGTTGGCCGGAAGATGTACCTTGAAAAAGACTTCTGAATCTGGCTTCGTAACAGGGGGTTCCGGCACGGGTTCTTCCTTCCTGCAGGAAAGTAATGCCAGTGCCAGTATCGCAGGCAGCAGCCACCCGATGCGTATGAACGTTCTGTTACGGATCTTTTTCATAGTATTAATGCAATAAAGCCTCCAGTTCTTCGGTTTCCCAATTACTGACCTGAATGGTAATATCCATTCCTGTGATCACGATCTCCAGGGGAAGTGTCACATCTCCAACCGTATCCGGGTCTATACCTGCCTGTCGCATGAGCTGTCCCATGTTTACCCGTTCCAGTGTATTGCCTTCGTTATCATGCAACCCCAGGAATATCCCATCCGGATCATTCCCGCGAAAAATATTGAATCTGCTGATAAAAATCCCGGAACTGTCGTAATATGTACCCGCCGGATAATAGGACTGCGGGGGTCCCGACGCTTTCTGCTGCAGGGTATACAACGGAAACAACCCTTCCAGTACGATCGAGACAGGAGGCTCAGAGGCTTTCGTTGTCAAAAGATGCAGCCCACGTACCAGGATCTTAAAAGCAAGGTGAATTGAGGAAAAATTTACTGTATCCTGCAATATTTCAAAGGGTGGGACCACAATGTCTTTTCTTCCCAGGTACAGGCTGTCGTTTGTTGTTATGGGGTTTCCCGCAAGGTATGCGGGATGTGCCAGGCGGAGGCCCTCCAGGGTCCCGGGAGCATCCAGCACCGTATTTTCAAATGCATTGCCTACGGCCACAAGTCCATACCTGCCCGGTGCAAGGTTAAGTCCTGTGCCGCATGTTCCACATGCATCCAGGCTCACGACCTTTTGCTGAACAAGCCTGTTGTCCTGACCAAACACCAACAAGTGTACCTGTTCAATATGTTCAGAGGTTTGGCACACAGTGCCTTCAGGACAGTAGTGGAATATAATGCGCACATTGTCACACTCTTCCGGTGGTTCAAAAATACATCCGGCCAGAAAAGGTGCCAATAAAAATACGAGCTGTATGCTCCTTCGGAACATATCTGCTACTGGTAAACAGGATCCAGGTTCACTTCCGACCAGTTACCTACGGTAATGCTTACGTCAAAGGTGACATTCTCCCCAACGGGATCTTCCGAGCCGCGGCCCACGACAATGTTTACATTGTAGAGTTTCCCCGACTGCCAGTTGGAGAATGTGCTTCCCGCACCATCCTTAAACCCTATCACGCGGACAAAACGTAATTTCATCAGATTGTCATTCGCATTCTTGGCTTTATACCTGACCACGATCTCGGGAGGGGTCAAGGGAAAGAACTGATAGGCGAACACTTTGCTGGTAACCAGTCCCGAAGCACTGTAATCGTACATGTTTGGATAATACTCAGCGGCGAACTTCGGCTGATCAATAGTATAAGAATCTTCCAGCGATCCCTGGGCATTGAGCCCGCCACCCACATTGCCGAAAGTACTGGTTTCGTAAAAATTCCTGATATATACCCCTTCAAATGTCACTTCTTTGATGGCTGTGTTGTCATAAGCCAGGGTAATCTGAAAACGGGACACCAGCGGGTTTAGCGTAACAGCGGCGGATAATCTGGTCACATTTCCATCCTGGGCTGAACTGATGGCAGCTTCTCCGTACAAGACCAGTTCGGTGGGATCGTTGTCGTATTGGATGTCGTTGACAAGGGATATTACATCATTATACGTTTCCACAGCTTTAAGAACGTCATCCATATCCCCGGTGAAATTGGCTGATTTGGGATTACCTACGATCTGCACCTTCGAAGCCAGCTTGTATATATTATTGAGCCTGTAACCTGCTTTCAGGGCGGCAATGTCCAGCAGGGGATTGGCTGCATCAGGCGTGGTTGCCACGGGAATAATATGCTTCATGGACCCGTCGGGTGCAGAAATGAAAATATACACTTTCAGAGGGGTGGCAAATTTGGATCCGTCGGTAATAGCCGTATCTGCGATGGCTTTGGTTGTTGGGGCAAAATTGCTTTCATCCAGCCTTATGTAAAGGCTCTGTGAGTAATCCTCCTGGTTTTCGGGAGGCAGTTCGTTCTTCTGGCAGGAGGCGATCATCAGGATCGCGGCAAGGCCTGCAAATACAATTTTCTTCATGATTGATGGGTTTGTTTGTTGTTTGTTGTTTGTTGTTTGTTGTTTGTCTATTGTTTCTGATTGATGTTGTATTCATGATCATTTGATAAAGAATACCAGCGTGAACCCTGCCTTCGTGGGGCCAATGTAGTGTCTGGTACCGCGTCCCAGAGAGGGTCCGCAGGGATGCGTGGCGATGGTCTTGTAAACATGAAAAACAGAATACTTTTTGCCTTTGTGATTGGGACATTAATCACACATTCCTGTTCCGGGATACTGGGAAGCGGGAAAGCCGTTGAGGAAACGCGGACTGTTTCGGGTATATATAAGGGTATCAGCGTCGAAAGGGCCATCCGGGTGCATCTGTCAGACAATGTGTCCGACATCCATGTCAGGGCAGATGAACTGTTTATGCCTTTTCTGGATATCTATATCAACGAACAGGATATCCTTGTCATTAAGTATTCCAAAAACATGATCGGATATTCTTCCGTCACTACCGAGGTAACCGTTCCCTGCCACCCCCTTCTGACAACATTCGAAGCTTCCGGGGCATCCAGGATTGACGCTACATGCGATCTGGCCCTGAACACTGCATCGTTTGAAGCCAGCGGGGCTTCGTTATTCAGTTTCACGGGCAGTGCCGTTGATTGTGAGATCATCCTGAGCGGGGCTTCCCGTTTTGAAGGATTTGATTTTACGGCAGTCGTCCTGGATTGCGAACTGTCAGGAGCCAGCCGCCTGGACATAACCTGCACCGGATCCATGAAAGTAGAAGCCTCGGGTGCCAGCAAGGTAAATTACAAAGGAGATTGCATCATCACGTCCATTGATACTTCAGGAGGGTCCGAAGTTAACAAGAAATAACCTGCCTGTTTGTCTTTTATGGCAAGGTTACGAAAATACCGACAGATTTCTTTTCCTGCGGATAGATCTCTGTCTAAGTAAATGTGTATTTTTGCATCCAATCATTCTGGACCATATGACTTCGGATACACGCGGCCTGTATAAGAACAATACCCTGGAAACCACAAAGGAGTTCCGCTGCAACACTTGCGGCGATGTTTTCAGGATTCGGGAAGGGACTTCGGCACTGGGAATTAATTATTATTGTTCTGTCTGCGGAAGAAATTATTTCCGCCGACACACCGACCCCAAGACCATAGGCTATTTCCTGTGCGAATGCGGTGGTGCATTGCACAATTATCTTACGTTTGCAGTCTGTCCCAAATGTGGAAGCCAGGACGTAAGTGCCCCGGTCCGGGAAGAAATCGGGAAATAATCCTAATGATGGTGGTCGTGTTCGGCCTCCATCCCTTCTTCATATGTTTTGTGAATGGTTCCGAAAGGATGTTCCGGCGGGGTATAGATCGAATATATTTTCAAAGGTTCATCCCCTGTATTGATCACATTGTGCCATTTGCCGGCAGGAATAAAAATGGCAAAATCGTCTTCCACATCTTCCCGAAAGTTCAGATTTTCTTCTTCATCTCCCATGACAACAATGCCCCTGCCCGATTCTATCCGTAAAAACTGATCTGTTCCCGGATGCTTTTCCAGTCCGATTTCTTCCCCCGGGGCCAGGCTCATCAGCGTCATCTGCATGTGTGTCCCGGTCCACAAAGCCTGACGGTACAGCTCATTCTGCAGGGTGTGGGCTTCTATGTCAAATACAAACGGGTCCGGACCATAATCGCGGAACACGACTACAGGGGCCTCTTCGGCAACCGGGACAACATTTTGTTTAACAGGACAGTTACAGGAAATCATCAACAGCAGCAGGGCCGTCGATGCAAATGTTACGACAGTTTTCATATTGAAAAAGTTAAGGGTTAGTATCCAATCTGTTAAAGTTAATAATTTTTTCTATTTTTGGGTAAGCTCAACGACTATAAATATCATGAAAATTCTACTTGTTGCGTTTTTTGTGCTTTCGGGGATCGTCACAATTCCCGGAGCCGATGATCCGGTAATTCCTTACAGGACAGGGTCAAAGTTATTTTTTGTAAACCGTGTCGAAAATTTCGTGGAAGGAACAAAAGAGGTTGGTGAAAAGTATTCCGCGGCTGACTGGATAGAGTCTCATAAATATTTAGGCAAACTGATCAAAGAATATTCGGACTATTACCCTTCCCTGAGTCAGGAAAGAAAGAGCCGCGTTAACAAAGCTTTGGGAAAATACATCGGAATGACCATGAAAGCCGGGATCCATGTATCGATTGACGTTTTAAAGGAAATCTACCACAGGGCACCTGCAGTCCTGGAGGGGATTTACGAGGGGACCGGGTTGAAAGACTTCCTGAACCCCCAATAGGCATCCCATGGACAGGAAGCAGATCTATACGGTTCCCAACCTTTTGAGTTTTTACAGGTTGCTGGCCTTTCCGCTCATCCTGTGGTTTATTATCTCGGGAAAAGAGCGTCTTTTTGCAATCTTCCTGATCATTAACCTGGTGACAGACTTCCTGGATGGCTTGATAGCCAGGGTTTTCAATCAGGAAACAGCACTGGGAGCCAAACTCGATTCTTTTGCCGATGATCTCACTTACGTTCTTGCCTTTACCGGCCTTTTTGTTTTCAGGGGAGACGTTTTAAGGCCCCATCTGATCAGTTTTGTGATCTTTATAGGATTTCTTGTCGGCTCTGTGGTCCTGGCGCTCATAAAATTCAGGACTACTCCCAGTTTTCATCTGTATTCCACAAAGATAGGCGGATACATCCAGGCCGCTTTTTTCATATGCCTGTTTACCATCGGATTTATTCCTGCAGTATACTACATAATGATCTTGTGGGGGATTCTGTCTGCCGTTGAACACATGATCATCCAGCTGATCATTCCCGAAATGCGTTCCAATGTCAGGGGGCTGTACTGGGTACTTAAAGAAAAAAAGAAATCATGATCTTCCATTCCGCATTTGAATATGTCTATCTGTGGCTGCCCCTTATCGGGTTCATTGTGGGATTCCTGGGATCCCTGACAGGCGGTGGCGGCGGATTCATTTTCATCCCCTTGCTGACCATCCTTTTCAAGGTGCCTCCCCAGATCGCCATAGCCAGTTCCCTGGCGGCCACACTGCCTATCTGCCTTGCCGGGGCATACGGTCACTACAGAAAGAAGAACCTGGACTTTCGCATAGGACTGATCTTTGCCGGGGCCGGGATTTTCGGGGCACTGCTTGGGGCCAATATCGCCAATGTGATGACAGCCCGTCAGCTGCGAGTCAGTTTTGGGATCTATTCCATCCTGATCGCTATCAGTATGTATTTGGGCCAGCGCAAGGACAACAAAGCGATTGCAAACGGAGACAGTCCGCGGGAATTTTCAAAAGCCGGTAAATATTCCAGAAGTACTGTGTACGGCTTTCTCTCGGGTATAATAACAGCCACATTCGGCACCAGCGGATCCGCACCCATCCTGGCCGGCCTGATGAGCATTCGCATGCCGTTGAAACTTGTCCTGGGAACTTCATTACTGGTTGTCTTCGTTAATACCTGTTCGGCCCTCGGAGCTCATTTCCTGGTGGGTAAAATTGACCTGACCCTGGTATATTTCCTTGCCTCCGGATCTGTCATAGGAGCCTTGCTCGGCCCCAGGCTTCTGGCCAACATTAAGGTTGACAGGGCCGAGGGACAGGTGCGTTTCTGGTATGCCCTGGGCATGGTCGTCTCTGGTGTCCTGATGATCGTTATTTAAATTTTACGGTTATGATCCGTACACTATATATGATCATTCTGGCATACTTCCTGACAGGAGGCATTGCTTTTTATGTCATTGGGAAGAAAAAAACCCGGGAAGAGGCCAGGCACAACCGCATTAAATTCTTCGCATATTTTGTTATCATCAACGGTGTCTTTCTGAGTATCGTCATTCAGCCTGTTGTTTTCAGGATCCTTGCGGGTATCATCGTGGTCACGGGGTTTTATGAATTGGTGACACTTTTTCGCAACTCCGGTTACCTGAAAAAAAGATTTTTCCTTTTATCCCTTTGTTCCTACTGCCTGTTGTCGGCGGGATTTATCTGTTTCAGCAATCTGGAAAGGAACTGGATACTTTTTACGTTCATCATTCTTTCTGTATTTGACAGTTTCAGTCAGATTGCCGGACAGCTTTTCGGAAGACACAAGATCGCTTCCAAAACCAGTCCCAATAAAACCCTGGAAGGACTTGTGGGAGGGATCGTGATGTCTCTGGTCACTTCTTTTCTTATCAGGGATCTTGTAGGCTTCGGCATAAGAACTGTCCTGTTGCTCACTGCCGGAGTGATCGTATGGGCCTTTCTGGGTGATCTGGCCGCATCCTTTTATAAAAGGCGATACAACGTAAAAGATTTTTCCCGCCTGATTCCCGGGCACGGAGGGATCCTGGACCGTTTTGACAGCCTGATCGCCTGCGGCGCCTGGATGTTTTTTGTTGCCTGTCTGATCAACGTAACCTGAGCCCGGTATACACCCACGCTCTTTATTTATACCGATTGCTGCAGCTCCGGGCGCATGCAAATCGCGTTTTCATTTTGCAGAGTAAAAAGAAATGGATATTTTTATTTTATGAAAAAGTATTCCCTGACGGCAGTCCCCGTGTTACTGCCATTTATTCTTCTCATTTCAGGGTGCAGCATCCCTGTGCTTCCTGAGCTCGAAACAGCTGCGGTATCCCAAACGGGCACCACGTCACTTACCTGTGGCGGCACGGTTCTCACCGACGGGGGTGCGCCTGTGTTGGCCCGTGGAGTCTGCTGGAGTACCGCTACCGGTCCTTCCGTTGACCTGCCCACCAAAACAAACAACGGTTCCGGGACAGGATCCTTTACCAGTTCAGTTACGGGTCTTGCCCCCAACACCACCTACTATATCAGGGCCTATGCCTCCAACGAGGCAGGCACTGCTTACGGAAACCAGATCACTGCCACCACCCTGCCCGCCAATGCATCGCTCACCACCTCACAGGCAAGCCAGATCACTTCCTTTGGAGCCATTAGCGGAGGAAACATTGCCGATGACGGAGGCTCTGCCGTCACGCTGCGCGGCGTCTGCTGGAGCACAGCTACCGGACCCACTGCAGATCTGCCCTCCCGGACACAGGACGGCACGGGAAAAGGAGCCTTTGTCAGTACCCTGACAGGCCTGTCTTCCAGGACCACTTATTATGTAAGGGCTTATGCCACCAACGCTGCCGGGACCGCATACGGACAACAGATCATGGTGGAGACGCCGGCCAGCGTTTCGCTATCGGCAACCACCCTGACTGTCCTGGCTGCTGAAAGCCAGAACAATGACATTGTGATCAACTCTTACGGTCCCTGGACGGCCCAGGTAACAGGGAACACTCCCTGGATCACCCTTATCTCAATAACGGGAGAGGCGGGATCTTCCACATTCTTTTTCGCGATGGCTGAAAACGACACGAGGGCTGACCGCACGGGGATCATCAGGATCACATGCCAGGACATGTCTGCCGATATCACCGTGAACCAGCTTCGTGCAGGAGGCTATATGGACGACGGAGATCTCTTTTAATGAAGCATGCCATGAAAAAGACCCTAATATGCATACTTGCGCTCCTCCTGGCAGGAGGATGCCGGCAGGAAGAAGAAAAGCAACAGGCACCATTGGAAAAGGAGACTGCAGCGCTGGCCGGTATCCTGCCATCCGGGGATCCTGCCACGCGTACCACCTTACATGAAGACGGGTTGCTCACCACGTGGGAATCCGGGGATGCCATAGGCGTTTTCGGTAACAATGCGTCCAATGTGCGTTATACCCTCTCCTCAGGGGCAGGAACACCCTTTGGGTTGTTCAGGGGCGCGGATTCCGGATCTCCCGTCTATGCCTACTATCCTTTTACGGAGAAAGCCGGAGATTCCTATAATGCCATTAAGGGAACACTGGCCCCCGAAACAGTACAGAACGGGGAAGAGACACCCATTGGGGCTTCTGACTGGAAAGTCAGTTCCCTGATCCTGGGAAACGCAACGGACGGGTACCGGATCCATTTCCGGGAAATCATGGCATTGCTTTCCTTTACCATAGATGCAACCGGGACCGGGCTGGAAGGAGAAACCCTCAGATCGGTGTCCTTATCCGCTGAAGGACGGAAACTGGCGGGAAACTTTACGATTGATCTCTCAAAAGCCGATGCCACTCCCCTTTTCGATGCCCAGGCATCTTCCGGGGTGGTGTTGAAAATGGAACACCGCCCGGTGCTTGCAGGCGGGAAACCTCTTGTCTGTCACATGTTCGTCAATGCCGACGTGCCCGGGGGAACGCCCCTGGAGATCGTATTGGAGACCAACCGGTCTGTGTCTACAACCAGGGTAACTGCTGCAAAACCAATGAAAGCCGGACACCGTTATCACATCCCGCTTATCCTGGAGGAGATCTCCGATAAAACGACAGTCACGGACATTGCCCTCAAATACGACTACCAAACATTCGGGATCTACCAGAAAGGAGACACGCTCCTCTCATACAGGGCTTTCAACGATCAGTGGAGCAGACTGGATTACCCCGATCATTATACATTCCGTATACAGAATAACGAACAGAAATTTGTAGTATCCGTGGAAGGCATTCCCCAGAATCCGCAAACAGGTGTTTTCTATAACATCAGTGTCTCGGTGTATGGAACGGACAGGATCGCTGCGGGCACCAGAAATGTTTGTGCAGTCAGGCTTCAGGACCATCTGCTGGTATTGTACGACTACGAAAACGAAATTAGTTATGTTGTTTACAATTAATGTGCTATGAAAAGAATACTACCTGCAAAATTCCTGTTCCTGTTCCTGTTTGCCTGCTGTTTTCATAGTGCTTACGCAGTAAAGGCATACCCCGATCCCATACAGGTTATACAGCCCGACGGAACGACCCTTACCATCCGCAAACACGGGGATGAATTCCTCAACTGGACCACCTGTGGCGACCGGCTGGTCAAACAAAAACCTGACGGTTTTTATTACCTGGCGGAATTCCTTTCCGACGGAAACGTTCAGGCTACCGATATACGTGTAGATCCCGGATTGATCCGGCAAAGCACCACGCAGGTCTTTCCCCCGGCCGCAGCCATCCACAGGGCGCGGATCTTACGGGAAGAGTTTTCCCGTATATTTGCCGCCCGCTCAGACGTTGCCCGGCTGCGACCCGACATTTTTCCCGCCGTAAAAGGCGCATCTGCGTCCATTGCCCTGGGACAGAAAAAATTCCTGGTCATCCTGGCACAGTTCAGCGATCTGGAGTTTGTCTCGGCAACTGCACAGGAAGATTTTTTCAACCTGCTGAACCAGGAAGGATACGCTGCCAACGGCGGGACAGGCTCTGTCAGGGAATATTTCCGCCAAAATGCTTCGGGAGCTTTTGACCCCGTGTTTGATGTTGTCGGACCGGTGACGCTCTCCCGCCCGGTTTCATATTACGGGGCGAATAACGATGAGGGAAAGAATATGTACGAGCGATCCAGAGAAATGGTGGCAGAAGCCGTAAGATCTGCAGATTATTATCTGGGAACCGATTTCTCGCCCTACGACAATGACGGGGACGGTTATATTGACAATGTTTTTGTGTATTTTGCCGGACATAACGAGGCTGAAGGAGGCGGAGATCATACCATATGGCCGCATGCCTGGTCTACCTATGATCAGAGTACAACCGTAGACGGTGTCACAACGGGATCCTACGCGTGTACCTCTGAATTGCGGGGTGCCTCGGGCACGGCGATGGCCGGCATCGGGACCTATTGCCATGAATTCGGGCATGTTCTGGGGTTACCCGATTTTTACGACACCGATGGTAAAGAAAACGGCGAAGCCAGGGGTTTGGGCAGATTTTCACTTATGTCGGGAGGCAATTACAACAACGCGGGAAGAACCCCGCCTTACCTTACGACCGTTGAAAGGATCCTTCTGGAGTGGAGGGCCGATGAAATTGAGGAAATCACGACATCGGGAGATTATCGCCTGGACCCTGTATCGGGGAACAGTGCCTATGGTGTGGCCACGGCCAATCCCGGAGAATTTTTTCTTTTTGAATACAGAAAAAAAGAGGGATGGGACAATTCGCTGCCCAATTCCGGGTTACTCATTTATCATATAGACATGTCCGAAAACCTGGTGGGCGGGACATCTGCGGCTGACAGATGGCGTTTCTGGGACGGCATCAACACATACGCATCCCACCAGTGCTATGACCTGGTGGAAGCGGTATATCCCGAATCGGCCATTCAGTTTGACAACCAGATCCCATTCCCCGGATCAGCCAAGAACACCTCTTTTACGGAAACTTCTTCCCCGGCTGCGAAAGATCATGCGGGAAAACCCATTGGTGTAAACCTCACAGGTATTTCCAACGAAACTGCCTATGCCGCTTTTACCGTCACCATGAGCAATGCCCTGGTGATCACGGGGACGGTTGCAGATGTTGAAGGTAATCCGCTGGAAGGGGTAACGGTGTCGCTCACATATGAAGAAACCCCGCAAAACACCTTCGAAAAATCATCCATTACAGGGTCCGGGCCACTGGTCGCACGCTTCCGTAAGACGGGGACAGACAATCCTGCCGCCACCGCAACTACAGGTCAGGATGGCAAATATAGCTTCAGCACAGAAAGCCGCCAGGGTCTGTATACGGTCATGGCCTCCAAAGAAGGCTACCATCCTGCCTTCAGGGAGGTGGATGCTTCCCGGACCGGAACAGTCACAGAAGACATCACCCTGACACCCGTTGAGGAACCCGGTAACGGAATCCTGAAAAAACACGGTCCCTGGGAAGGACACGGGGTCGGATACGGATCCCCGGGAGGCACCATTTTCGGGGCGGTGGGATTTTCGGCCCAGGAAATGGCCCCGTTCGCAGGCAGTGTGGTAAGCACCCTTTCTTTCCTGGTCGATGGATCAAGTGCCGATGAAGTGGGCGTCTTCATCTGTTATGACAACGAATGCGCCTTTTCAGGAGTACTGAGTAATCCTTCTTTTGGGGTCATGATGCAGGTCGACCTCTCTCCGTTCCTGATCGTTCTTCCTGCCGGCAGGGATGTCAAATTCGGTTATTACGTGAACGGCAGTGATTACGGCTGGCCCCTGGCTACCGATCCGGGACCCATGGCACCTATGGGAGGTTATGCAGGCAGTTCCCTGGAAGAGCTCACCACCGACTGGAAGGAAAAACACGGGATAGACATGAACATTCAAATTTCGGCAACCGTAACGGCACAGGACAACATGCTCTTTTCATTGGGCTATTATATGATCCGATATGAGCAAAAAGAGTACTTACCCGGAGACACCTTTACATTGCAGCTGAACGATTCCGCCAGTGTCCAGGGTGTTGAAAAACCTTTGGGCGTGCAATGGTTTTTCAATGACCTCCCACATGCTGCAGGTGATGTTATCACACTAACTGCCGGAGACCATACTGCAAAGGCAGTACTGACATTTAACGGTTATACACAAACCATAGTACAGGAAATCCATGTTGATCCCGCGCAGCAATGAGCTTCCCCGGACTATTGAAAAAATGGCTGCTGGACTGGCTGCTCGATCCTGATGACAAGCTGACTTTCAGAAAATACGAAGGGCAAAAGATCGATTGGGAGGGTGTTGACAACCTGTACATCCATATCCCCTTTTGCAGAAACAAGTGTCCTTATTGTCCCTATTACAAAGAAATATTCCAGGATCAGAAAGCCTGGTTCTTTGGAGAATCCCTGTTGCATGAAATTGACCTGCATGCCCCCTGGCTACAGGGCCGGGCCATGCAGTCTCTGTACATAGGGGGAGGAACGCCCACATTAATGACAGATCTGCTGACCAGGGCCATTGGGAGGCTTCGCGAACTGTGTTCCGTTGAAAAGATTGCTATTGAAACCTCTCCTTCAGATATCAGCAACGAAGTCCTGGTTTCGCTGCATAATATGGGTTGTAATATGATCAGCCTGGGAGTACAGGATTTTCAGCAGAAGTATCTTACTTTCCTGGGCCGGGATTATACAACAGAAAAGACGCTTGATGTCATTGATAAAATCGGTCTTTCGTATTACGACACCTTTAACCTTGACCTGATCTTTGCCTATCCCGGACAAACCCTCAAAGAGCTTGATCTTACCCTGCGGATGGCAATGGACACGCCTGCGCACCAATTGACTTTTTATCCCCTCTTTACTTTTCCCTACAGCACCGTCGGCCGTTTCATAAACCTGAAGCAGGTCAAAATGCCGGACAGCGAGATCCGGAGACGTATGTATTATCATATATACGATACGTTACTGGCTAACGGATACGAGCAGGTATCGGTCTGGGGATTCCTGAAAGGGGGAAAAGGAAAATATTCTTCCGTAACACGGGAACAGTACCTGGGACTGGGCCCCTCTGCAGGCACCTATACTGGAAAGCAGTTCCTCTTCAACACATTCAATATGGAAAAATACATCTCGGGACCTGTCCAGGATCAGTTACCCTATGAGTATATCATGGATGTTACCCCCCATATGGAACGTCTTTTCTGGGTTTACTGGCGCCTCTATGAAACAGTAATCCCCCGGGAGGTATACAGGCAGCGGTTCGATCGTGATTTCACGGAGGATTTCAAATCCCTGCTGTACGGTGCAGAGATGATGAAATATATGGTCGTAAAGGATCCTCACCTGTTGCTTACCAAAAAGGGGATACACCGGATCCACCTGCTACAGAATCATTTTGCCCTGGATTTCATCAATCGTATTTGGACTGCGTGTACACAGGATCCCTCTCCGGACAAGGTGCCTTTGTCTGCCTGGCATAACTGATGCTGAAAGATTTTTTTTATTTTTACCATCCAATGAAGGATTTTACAAAAAAATACGGTCCCTGGGCATTGGTGGCAGGGGCATCGGAGGGACTTGGAGAAGCTTTTGCCGTTGAAGCCGCACGCAGGGGGCTAAACGTCCTGATAGCAGCCAGGCGGCTGGATAAATTGCAGGATCTGGCTGCTTCCCTGGAAGGCCGGTTTGGCGTGGAAGTAAAATACCGCCAGGCCGATCTAGCCGATCCTGCCCAGATCAGGGCTCTTTTTCTGCATCAGGAGCTCACCTTCGGTCTTGTGATCTACAATGCGGCATACGCACCCATCGGCTGGTTTACCGACCTGGCACCGGAAAACCTGGAAAAGATCGTTGCCGTGAACGCACAAGGGCCGTTGCTTGTGGCAAAACTCGCCTCGGACCGGATGAAAGAACTCAAAAAGGGAGGGATCGTGCTGATGTCTTCGCTGGCCGGGACACAGGGAAGTCCCAAAATTGCCACCTACGCCGCCACCAAGGCATTTAACATGATTCTGGCGGAAGGTCTTTGGAAAGAACTCAAACCTCTCGGCATAGATGTGCTGGCATCGTGTGCCGGGGCTATCCTGACTCCGGGTTACGGGAACACCAAACATCAGAAACCGGCTCCGGGCTCCATGACTCCGCAACAGGTCGCCTCCTTCACCCTGGACCGCCTGGGACGTGGACCTGTAGTAGTTCCCGGAACGACCAACAAACTGGCAAGGCTCTTGATGGGTCGCCTGCTCCCCCGGCGCCTGGCCATAGCCCTTATGCATCAACAAACCAAAAATTTATAGAGATGATCAAAATTATCGGTTTTTTCACCCCCTGGTTTCTTTATGCCATCATTACATTGCTGCATTATTTTCTTCCCGCACGCCGGATGGAAGGATATGTAAGGGATGCCCGTACCGGGAAACTGCTACGTTACCGGTTGAACGGCCGCCTTGTACTTATCGTCTGCATTGTCTTGTGGTTTGTCCTGGGCTACCTGGGATGGGTTCCCTACAACTGGCTGTATACGGTACGCTGGTACAGCGTGGCCGGGGCCTGTACCTTCGGTCTGATTTATTCATTGCTGTCGGTATTGCCTTTTGAGCCTACGGGCAGGGGACTGCCGGCGGACCTGTTCCTGGGACGCCTGGAGAATCCGCAATACATCAAAAGCCGGATAGATGCCAAAATGTGGCTCTATATGATCGGGGCCATCATGCTTCAATTGAACGTCCTGGCTTTTGTGGCACACCGTGTGATGGTTTTTGGCGATGTCCCCCGGGGCATATGGCTCTGTGCCGTCATGCTCTCCTATTTTGTTTGGGACTATATGACCTTCGAAAAGGTACACCTGTACACCTACGACCTCTTTGCCGAAAGGCTGGGTTTCAAGCTGGGTTTCGGATGCCTTACCTTTTACCCTTATTTCTATCCCATTGCCCTGTGGACCGCCGTGGAGCTTCCCGATCCCGGGACGTCGCTTTGGCTGCTGGTGCTGTTCGCCATCGTATTTTTCGCCGGATGGAGCCTGGCCCGGGGTGCCAACATGCAGAAATATTTTTTCAAAACCGAGCCGGAAAGGGTCTTTCTGGGGATCAGTCCAAAAACCATCAGCGACGGCAACCATACCTTACTGGTAAACGGATTCTGGGGTCTGAGCCGCCACATCAACTACCTGGGAGAAGTTCTTATGGGCATAGGTATTGCCCTGAGTGTGGGCTACCCGGGCATATTCTGGGTGTGGCTGTACCCGCTCTATTACATCCTGCTTCTTGGAACACGGCAAATGGACGACGACAAACGCTGCCGGGCAAAATACGGGAATTTGTGGGATGATTACAAAAAAGAAGTCAGGTACCGGATCATTCCCGGTCTTTATTAACGTTCAATCTTTTCAAATATTTGTATTATGGAAAACAGAACCGTTTTATTTGGCGGCAAGCCCGTCACACTGGCCGGAAAGGAGATCCGGACCGGTGACAAGGCTCCCGATTTCACGGCAGTGAACTCCGGATTGAAAGATGTGAGACTTTCAGATTACGCGGGAAAGATTGTCATTATTGCCGTCTACCCATCCATTGATACCGGCGTCTGCCAGGCACAAAACCGTCGTTTCAATGCTGAAGCGACAAAAATGGAAGATATTGTGGTATTATCTGTTTCATGTGACCTGCCCTTTGCCCAAAGACGTTTTTGCGCCGCCGAAGGGCTGGACAAGGTGATCACCCTGTCGGACCACCGCCACGTGGACTTCGGGACCAAATACGGCTTTTTAATGGAAGAACTGCGTCTTTTGGCCAGAGGTACCGTAGTCGTTGACAAGGAAGGCTTTGTCCGTTACGTGGAATACGTACCCGAAATCACGCAGGAACCCCTGTACGAAGCCGCACTGGAAGTGGTGAAACAATTGCAATAAGACTATGAAACCATCAGCCAGATCCCCGGCTGTGGCCGGCAGGTTTTACGCTGCCACCCCGGGAAAATTGCAAAAGGAACTGGAACAATTGTTCCAACAGGCAAAGCCTCCGCAATGTGATAACGTAAGGGCCATTATCAGTCCGCATGCCGGATATATTTTTTCCGGAAGCGTGGCGGCTTCTGCCTTCAACCAGGTAGATGCCGGTAAAAAGTACGAAAGGATCTTTGTTATTGGGTCTTCACACCAGGTCAGGCTCAAAGGGGCCGCAGTGTATACCGTCGGGGATTACCGGACCCCTTTGGGAGATATAAACGTCGATACGCGATTTGCCGAACAGCTGGTATGTGCCTGTCCCGATCTTTTTGTCCCGGACAGCGACGCCCACAACGTTGAACACAGCCTGGAAGTACAATTGCCTTTTTTACAACACGTTCTGGGAACGGATCTCACGATCGTTCCTATAGTTATCGGCACTTCAGAGGCCCTTACCTGCAAAAAGATCGCTAAAGCGCTTGCCCCGTACTTTACACCGGAAAACCTTTTTGTCATAAGTACGGACTTTTCGCATTATCCCCAGTATGCAGATGCCGTCCAAGTGGACACGGTGACCAAGAACGCCATCCTGTCAAACGATCCGGAAATATTGCTTAAGACCCTGCAAGGCAATGCCGGCGGGCACATTCCGGGTCTTTCCACGAGTCTTTGCGGGTGGACCTCGGTACTTACGCTGCTGTACATGACCTCAGGAAAAGAGGCCCTGAAGTACATTGCCATTGATTATAAGAACTCTGGTGATGCCGTGGAATTCAATGACAAAGAGCAGGTTGTCGGCTATTGGGCCATTGCCGTGTGCGATACGGAATTCCAGTTTTCCGGCAGGGAAAGATCCCTCCTGAGGGAATTGGCACGACGATCGGTGGAATCTGTTGTACTTACAAAAAAGCGCCTGCTCCTGCATCCCGGGGAATTCCCCCCGGCACTTCACCAACACTGCGGGGCTTTTGTTACCCTGCGTCAAAATCAAAAACTGAGGGGTTGCATTGGCCGGATGGAAGCTGATGTTCCCCTTTTTGAACTGGTCAGCGATATGGCCGCTGCGGCTGCTCTTTACGATGACAGATTCCCCCCTGTGGACAAAAATGATCTGAAGGACCTGGATATGGAAATTACCGTCCTGTCTCCTCTAACCCTGATACGGGACATCCATCAGATTGAACTTGGAAAACATGGCATCCTGGTAAAAAGCGGCGGACGTTCGGGGGTGTTTCTTCCCCAGGTGGCCACCGAAACCGGATGGAGCCTGGAAGAATTCCTTGGCCATTGCTCCCGGGACAAAGCAGGCCTGGGATGGGAAGGCTGGAAATCAGCACGCATCTATACTTTTACCGGACAGGTTTTTTAAAGACCCCACACACCCGGGATCTCTGCGCCGCAACTGGCGCAGGTTCCGTTGAGCAGATTCTTTGCCGTAACGGCATAATGCGATCGTTCCACCACCACCCTTCCGCATGCGGGACAATGGGTGTTGCCGTCGGGATCTCCCGGGACATTGCCCGTGTAAACGAAATGCAATCCGATCTTCATGGCTGTCTGTCTGGCCCGCGTAAGATGTTCAACTGGTGTGGGAGGCAGGTCCTGCAATTTAAAACAGGGAAAGAAACGGCTTATGTGCAGCGGAGCCGTCTCAAAGCCGTTGTTAATCAGCCAACGGCACATAGACACAAAATAAGAGGCGTCATCTGTCATGTCCGGAATGACCAGGTGGGTAATCTCGGTCCAGACCCCTGCCTGCCGTAAGGCAAGCAACGTGTCGAGTACCGGTTGCAGCTTTCCCCCGGCCACACGCCTGTAAAGGCTTTCGTCAAAAGTCTTTAGATCAATATTGGCTGCATCCAGATACGGCAACAGGGCCGCCAGGGGTTCAGGGTCGATATACCCGTTGGACACCATAACGGTCTTCAGTCCATTTGCATGTGCAAGCACTGCAATATCATACATATACTCGTAGAAAACCGTGGGTTCGGTATATGTAAAAGCGATGGAAGGTATACCGTTCCGGAGGGCCGTACCGACTACCTGCCCGGGAGACATTTCATAATGTTCCGCTGAAGAGGGAGATACCTGTGAAATGGTCCGGTTCTGACAATTGAGGCAATGAAAATTACATCCGGCCGTGGCAATGGAGAGTATATCCGTCCCCGGTAAAAAATGATATACGGGCTTCTTTTCCACAGGATCCACCGCAACGGAACAGGGATTGCCGTAAGCCACGGTGTACAACACCCCCTCCCGGTTGGTCCTTGTACGGCACAATCCGCTCATTCCCTTCCTGACCAGACAGTGGTGCGGACACAGAAGACATGTGACGGAACCGTCTGCTGCCGCAACCCAGAATTTTCCCTGTATATTGTGCAACATAATGCTGTAAATTTACAAGATAGTGAAATTGCGGGACTTGAAATAAGGCAGGTCCAGCACCCGGGCAGCACTCCGGAAATGTATCCCGGTCGGGGATTCCTGTCGTATTCCCCGTACAAACAAATAGATCACACCGCCAAAATCACGTCCGGCCTCAAATCCCGGTACCTTCTTTTCCAGGTAACGCAGAGCGGCCCTGAAGTATATACTGTACTGCAGGTCGTAACGGCTCTCTGTGATCGCATGGTCCAGTGCCTTTGGAGCATAATCCTCCAGGCGGTCTCCCAGAAAATTACTTTTCCAGTCCAGGATGTAAAACTTCCCCCCATAGCGGAAAAACAAGTCCACCACTCCCGTCATCAGACCTCCGTGCTGCTGTTCATAGAAGAAAGCCATCTCTGAGACACGATCCCGCCTCGCGATCTTTGACAGTACCAGGTCGCCATGTATCCGGACATTGAGCACATGGGCGATCATGGCCAACAGATGCTCAGCGTCCGCTTCCCCGAATAACGAGGGGTAGGTCTTCCTGACTCTTTCCACTGATTCTGCCCAGAGCGAAGGATCGTCAAAAGCGATTTCCTCGAAAAGGGAGTGGATCATAAGACCGGTTTTTGCCCCTTTTGGAAGCCTTTCAAAAATAAATGAATCATAAGCCGAGGTTTCCGCCGGTGCGGGATCCGGGCTTGATGCCGCAACCGAATTTCCCGGATGTGAGAGATTTTCCTGCACCGGAACATAAGGCATATCCCGCGTCAGGGAACTGTAACTTTGAACACTCCAGGCTCCCTGCATAGCCGGAATATGGTCCGGGGAACGGTTGAAAAACCGGTCAACGGGAGCAGACACCTCCTCATTCCGAAGTATGGTGTTTATCGTATCCTCTTCGTATTCAGATGTGTGTATTGTGCCCGATGTGTCTTCGCTGACCGCATCCAGGAAGGGTTTGAGTGATGACGATCCGTTTGTGCCGCACACATAACACTTGTACACGGCCCGTGTCAGGGCCACATAGATCATGCGTCGGTTTTCCTGCTCAACCTGCTCATTAGCGATTTGCTCAAATGCAGCCGTTCTGTCAACGGCCATCACATACCGGCCATCTGGCCCTGAAGTGCGAAATTCAAGAAACCCGTCTTTTTTTCGCCTTGTCATACTCAAGAAAGGCGCAAACACGATCCCGTACGACAAGCCCTTACATTTGTGAATGGTCGTGATCTGCACTGCATTTTCATCGCTTTCAACGCGCTGCTGGTATTCATCGGCCGTGGAATCGCTCCCCGATATTTTTCGTGCGAACCAGGAGATCAGCTCCCGGGCCGACAAAGCGGACTGCACCTCGGCCCGATGCAACAATTCCATAGTGTGCAGGTAATTGGTAATGGCCCGCTGGCCCATCATATTGTCCTCAGCAGTACAAAAATATCGTACCCGGTATATTTTCAAGAAAGCAGACAGCGCATTATAAATGCCCGATGAATTCCATTTTTCGTATAAATGCCTGAACCTTTCCAGCTCCTTTTCCTCATCCATGTGCAACACATCCGGGGTATCAAACCCAAAATATCTGTTCAGCAAAGCCCTTCCCAAAGTCGTTCTGTCAGGAGACAGGATCGCCAGCAGGACATAATGGATCTGACGGGCTTCTTCGGAAGAAAGCACTTTGGCATCGTCAATGGTCACAGCCGGGACATTTATCCGGGCCAGCATCGCTTTCATTTCTTTTCCCTGTTTGTTGGTCCTGACGATCACACCTATGTCGGAAGGCCTCACCCGCCGGTAACCCGATTGTCCTTCCGGCACCCGGTACTGTTTGTCAGAAAGGATCTTTACTATCCGCCTGCAAACAAAATCCTTGATCTCTTCCTGGTTCCTGCATAAAGATACACTCAGGGGAACTGCCGGCCCATCGCCCTGTTTCAAAGCCCTGCGATCAGTGCCGGGAGCGACTGCAAAGTAGGTGATCCCCTCGTCCAGGAAAGCGTTGTCCAGGGCAAAAAACGTGTTAAGCGCACCTACCAGGCCGGGTGTGGAACGGAAATTACGGTTCATGGTATAAACGGCATCCACCTGATCCCTTGCCGTTTTGTATGTATTCAGATCTGCTTTGCGCCAGCGGTAAATGGATTGCTTGGGATCCCCGATATAAAAAACGGCATGACCTGTTGTTGAGGCGGTTTTCCCGCCAGAAAAAACCGTTCTGAATATCTGGTACTGTTCCCTGTCGGTGTCCTGAAATTCATCTATGAATATGGCCTTGTATTTTTCCCTGAGCAACTCGTTGACCGCTCCTTGTTGCACCGCGTTCCATACACTGTGGATCATATCGTCAAACCCCACAACATTCTTTCTTCCCTTGACCTCTTGCATACGGTCCACGGCAATCTGTTGCAGCTTGAATAACAGTTTTTCCAACAGAACGTTCCTGTATCGGGACAGCTCCTCCTGCCGTTGTGCGTATACCCGGTACTGACCGTACAATTCCGGAAAACAGGACGCAACATATTGTGTGTTGATCTTTTTTTCAAACGCCTTAATAAACTCGGCGGAAGAGGCGCTTTCCTCCACCATCCGTCTGGCATGTTTGTTGGTGCCGGCCAGATCAGACAGTCGGGGAAACTGGGCCTCGGCCATACGGCAAAACGATTCCCGGGCCCGGCTGACCCCGAGCAGCAAAACACCGGGTTCCGGCAACGGGGAGTCCTTCTCCGGGCCAATGCGGTCTTCCTCGGGGGATCCGGAAATGAGTGTTTTTCCCTCCAGCACTTTGGCCATGAATACGGACAAAATATCTTTGGAAAATTGTATGCCGTTCTTGTCGTTGAACAACAATTCAAGCGTATTTTGGTCGAGGACCGAGATTTCCTCCCTCCAGAATTGGTTGCATGTACGCTCGATAAGCAATGTCTGGTCTGTGATTACCTCCGGATCGAACGCCTGCCCTGATTCAAAGGCAAACTCCTGCAAAACTTCCCGGCAAAACCCATGGATGGTCATGATCTGCGTTTCATCGAGGTTCCTGACCGCCCGGCATAACAGATCTTTGACCGGTTCCCGGCCTCCGGCCTTTTCAACAGCCCTGAGCACCACCTCTTGAATGTTTTCATCCCCGTGAGCCTCCTCCCCACAGGCAAAACTATAAGCCTTACGTAAAAACAACCGTATACGCACTTCCAGCTCGGCAACGGCCGCATTGGTAAAGGTTACCATCAGGATCTGCTGTACGGGCAGTTCCTGCTCCAGTATCAGCCTGAGAACCAGTATGGCGACCGAGTAGGTTTTCCCTGTCCCGGCGCTGGCCTCGATCAGGTTGCTTCCCTTCAGGGGCACCGTCAATACATTGAATGGTTTCATTACTGCCATGGTCTGACAATCAATTCTGCTATTTCTTCCAGGATATTCTCGGTATCTTCAAGCCGTCCCCGGTCAAAAACCCCTTCTTCCAGAGCCCGGGCAATATACCTGTCCGGGGAATGTTCGTAACCGCCTCCGGCCTCTTCAGATATCTTGTGTAACACATGGGACATTCTTTCAGGACTGTCCTCCCGGTCCATAAACGTATCCAGGGCCCCAAGGGTAACAGGCAATCTTTCGCTGCTGCCCCTACGGTACAAACCCAGTAACCGCTCCAGCCGTTGCATGGCCTGGTCTTTGTCCACGGCCGGCAGGCTGTGCTCTTTTCCTGAAAGGTCCAGAAATACAGCTGGCCCACGAAAACCGCATGCACACAAAACAAGGTGTTTGATGCATGTTCTCACTTTGGCTTTGAGGCTGTTCCGTGAAACTGAAAAATCACAAAGCGTGCCCTCATAAATAAGCTCAATGCGCCCCCTAAGTGTCATCCCTGCGATAGAGACCTCTACCGGCTGCACTTCGGGGATCTTCCCGGAGACCCTTTTCCTCCATGCCTTTTTGATATCTTCGGTCTCTGTCTGCGCTTCTTTAATTTCCAATTCCTTGATTCCGGCAAGGGGGAGGTTGCCTTCCTTCAGAGATCGGTCCTTCCATTGTTCTGTCAATTCCTTCTCCTTCAGGGGATCTGTCTGTACAAGGAAATTTTTCAACTCCCAACGCTGTAAGTGATCCATCGTAAAAATCTCGCTTTCGGGTAAAGGGGGTCCCGGATCTTCATACCGGATCCCGAGTACTCTCTGGTAATACCAGGCTACCGGGTGTAAGAAAAACCGGCACAGCTCCTCTACCTGCACCACATCCTGCACGACCTGCGGCTGGTCTTTTCTGCACACCTGTCGGTCCTCTGTTGCCGGGTTCATGCCGTCTGACAACAGGTAGGTGAACAAACGCCGGTCTGCCCCGTTATAACGGGCACTGAAACCATGCAGGGGATGCCCCCTCTGTACCCCCTGACGGATAGATTTGCGCAGGTCAGCTGGTGTGAGAGACTCCATATAATCCATCAGCTCATCCAGTACTATGGAGGGAGGCAGCGAGGCGTTGCTTTTTACATCTTTTCCTATATAGCTGATATACAGATACTCTCTTGAAGCAACCAGGCTTTCTAAAAATGCCAGCTTGTCATTTTCCTTCTTGCTTCTGTCTCCAGTGAGAGGTTCCTTTTTCATGAGATCAAAACTCAAGGCTTTGTCTTTTCGCGGAAAAACACCTCCGGTCATACCCAGCATGGCGATCACACGCCTGGGTATCCCCCGGCCGGGTATGACGGGAAGAAACGTAACACACCCGGAAATATACGTTCCCGGGGACTCCCGGAAGCACAGCAGTTCCGTCGCCAGTTGCAGGAACACACGGAAAGGCAGCATTTCATCTCCATACCCCCTTTCCAATGAACGCATACCCTTGTAGATCCTGTCCAGTTCCGGTTCATCCCTGTCCGAATAAGCCACCGAGCGCTCAGTCACTTCTTCCAAAAGAAAGGTCTTCCACTGTGATATGGTGCGCTCCTGTGTCTTGATCCGGGCATAGGAGCCAAGATCATCCAAAAAAGCTTTCAGGCGCAACAGATCGTAAGCCACCGAAGTTTCGGCCTGGGACCAGGGATAGAGTGTGTAATCTCCCCGGGAAGAAGGGATGGGCTCCTGCGTCAGGAGCGCGAATCCCATCATGACCTTCTCAAAACCATATTGCCAGCTTACAAAACGTGTCTGGTCCCGGAGATCGTTTTCCAGACCGTAACGGATATTGAGTGCCTGAACTGCCTCCCTAAGATATTGGATATCTACTATTCCGTATTTTTTACAGATACGCTTTTTTTCCAGCAGGCTCATCACTTCTTCAGACGGGAATCCGTCAAGTGCATCGAAAGACAACAGGGCCTGCAGGGCACTAGCAATGGTGTCTTCTGCCGGCACGGTTTCCCCTCCAATATAAAAAGGGATGTGATAGGGGGCATTGCCGAACACAGCCCTGATATACGGGCCGTAGGTGTCAATGTCGGGGACCAGGACCAACACATCTCCCGGGGCCAGGCCGGCGCCGGCATCCATCAATCCCGCAAGGTAGTTGTAAAAAACCTCCACTTCACGCACAGGCGTATAGCATGCATTGATTACCAGGGTCCCGTCCTCCAGGTCTTTAGCGGTGAGGGTGCCCGGAACCGGAAAAGCGTCCTGACGGATGGTGTTCCGTATCGTCCCCAGCAGGGATTCCCCGCAAAGCGGCCCCCACAATTCCTCCACCTTTGCTCCTGCGGGAAGCATGGCCGCCATCTCGGCAAATTTCATTCCCAGGGCAGCGCTCAAAGGATTGGTGAAATGACCTGTACGATGAAAACCGGGAGAGGGGAAGACCAGGTAATAACAGACATCGACCACGCGTGACAAACGCTCAAAAACTGCGTTGTGGAAGCTGGTAAATATGGATATCGCAAAAAGCGAGAGGTGTGGGACACATTCCCTGATACATTCCCGCCTGTTTGGATCGTCGAGCATCTCGAGCAACGTTGCCTGCATGATGTGCTTGGGGCAGAACCAGGGATATTTTTTACGTAACGAACACCAGAGCCACTGTTGCCATGCGGCGTGTTCTCCGGCCGGGGGAAAGTTCCCGTCCTGCTCCCAGGCCAGGACCATCGAGGTTCGGTAGACCTGATACTGATCAAAGAGGTCAGCAATTTTCCCGGCCAGTTGAATGCGTTTCAGACGGGAAGCAGGCTCCTCCGGAGCGTAATAACCGGCAATGTGGGGAAACCCTGTTTTGAACTCTTCTGTTCCCAGCAATTCATAAATGGCCGGGCGCAGATAGATGGCGCCGGGTCTTTTTCCGGTAAGCGCCGTGTAGAGTTCTTCCAGGAAATCATCCTGCTTCAGAAAACGGTAATTGGCAAATATCCCGTTGAGACGGGTCAGTCCGGCCGAAAGCCAGCTTTCCATCCCTGCCGTTTGCGTGATCAGTTGTTCGGTTTGAAACAGAGCTGCTCCCTGTCTGCCGGAAGCCTGCGGTTGTCCTATGTTTTCTGCCAGTTTTTGACAAAGGATCTCCAGTTGATCGGATAGATAGACCACGGCTGCCATACGCTACACTTTTAACCGGCTGTTCAGGCCCGATACCCTGGTGATTCTTTTGCTCACCGTTGCTTCCAGTACATCCCGGGGAGCCTGGATCAGCACATGGCTTCTGGCCCTGGTCACGGCCGTATAAAGCAATTCCCGGGTAAGGTTCTTCACCTGGCTGCTGTCTGGGAGCAGGACAAGTACGTGATCAAATTCAGAACCCTGGCTCTTGTTGACTGTCATCGCAAACACTGTCTCGTAATGCGTCAGGTATCCCGGCAGGATACGCAGGGGGAGTCCTGCCGGTCCGGGAAACCAGGCATAGAGTCTGTTTTCGGGATCTGACGGATCGCGCCGTATGATCCCCACATCTCCGTTGAAGACCTTCAACGCGTACATATTAGCGGTCACCATCACCGGCTGGTTGTGATAAAAACCGGCGGAAGGTTCAAAGCCTATCCCCAGGGACCTGAGGTATGCCGCAACACGCCGGTTGGTGTGACAGACTCCTTGTTCACCTTCACGTACGGCACACAGAATGCGGATCTTATTGAGCTTATCCAGCGCCATGACAATATCGGGCTCCTGAATATATTCCCGGTACATTTCGGCATATTGCCTGAACAGGGCCGGATCGTATTGCGTATCGATGGATAGGGCCTCGTCGGAATCACGTATGGTACGGGCTATGCAGTCCGCATCACCCTCCATTACCGAACGGCTGAAAAGTCCAATACCTTTATGGGGGTCAAACCGCCAGCTTTTTGTCAGACGGATCACATACGGGTCAAGCAGGGTGCCGGCATCTTCTGCTTTACAGAGATCCCCGAAGACACTTCCGGCTTCTACCGAAGCGAGCTGATCCCTGTCTCCCAGCAAAATGATGCGTTTGTCCGGGTTCACTGCATCCAGCAATTTTGCCATCAGGGCTCCGTCTATCATAGAAGATTCATCGATCACGATCACATCGTTTTCTAACGGATTGTCCGCATTGTGACGGAAGAAAACACTGCCTCTGACCGGCCCCAGCAAGCGGTGAATGGTCATGGCCTCGGGCAGATGAGGTATCTCCTGCCGTAGCCCGGCCATGGATTCGCTGATCCTGGCAGCGGCTTTGCCCGTAGGAGCAGCCAGGGCAACTTTCAGTCCGGGCTGCATGGCATATAAAACCCTTAGGACTTTACTTACCAGGGTAGTTTTACCCGTTCCCGGACCCCCGGTAATGATGCAGAAGTTTTCCGTCAGGGCAGGCAGAAACGGCGTGGCATTCCCTCCAAACAGTGCATCGGCAAAAGACCTGTAAGGCTGCAGTTCACCAAGTCTTGTCTCCCGGAGCGCAGATCCGGACCGGATCAGCAGGCGGATCTTCCGGGCTATGATCGTTTCGTAATGAAAATATCTCTGAAAATAGACGTTCCCGTGGAAAAAAATAAAAGGCTTCAGTTCCGTGGGATCATGTGTCAGAAAAGGCCCCGGGTCCAGGATTCCTTCCGGAAGTTTTTCTTCCGGATCCTCCGGATCGAGGCTACACGGGTCCAGGCACATATGTCCCTCTTCCAGCCGTTTAAACACCAAATAGGCCAAAACCCCCAGTCCGGGCTGAAGACTGTCATAATAATCGGCAAATATCACTCTCCGATGATCTTGACCAGTATCCGCTTTTTCCGTTTGCCGTCAAACTCGCCGTAAAAGATCTGTTCCCAGGTACCGAAATCAAGGCGTCCCTGGGTTACGGCTATTACCACTTCCCTTCCCATCACCTGGCGTTTGAGGTGGGCATCGGCATTATTCTCCACCCCGTTATGCCGGTATTGGGAATAAGGTTGTTCGGGAGCAAGTCGCTCCAGCCATTTTTCAAAGTCATGATGAAGACCCGATTCATCATCGTTAATGAAAACGCTCGAGGTAATGTGCATCGAATTGCACAACAGTATTCCCTCCTGGATACCGCTCTCTTCCAAACACTTAAGCACCTGGGGAGTGATATTGACAAAAGCGCGGCGGGTGGGTGTTTCTACATAAAATTCCCGTCTGTATGTTTTCATATGGATAAAATTTCTACTTTTTAAAGATACAAAAAAAGGGGGGATGTGCGTATATTTAAACTTTTTCAATCTTTAACCGTTTATGATTCTTCAGAGACGTATGACAGACAACCAGTTCAAGACACACCTGATAGTGGGTGTCATCCTGACCGTTACGCTTAAACTCATCCTGTACTCAGTCGCCTCTTTAACCATTCCCGATTACCTTCCCTGGGGATACCTCTCCAGGATTCTGCTCTGGATATGGATGTTTCTTTTATGGCTCTATGTCCGTTATATGGAAAAACAGCCGTTCCTCTGCCTGAAAGAAAAAAAACACACGGTCTTTTTTTACCTGCTGTCGGCTGTGATCTTGACCGCTGTCATACTGGGGCTCAATCTTTTCCCCGAGATTTTTACGCGGATGAAGATGCCTCTGGCCGATATGCACATTCAGGCCGAGATGATGGCCTACCAGCACGAACGTCCTTTCCTGCTGATTCTCACAGCCATTACCGCCGGAATAGTGGAAGAACTGATCTTTCGCGGATATATGCTTCCACGTCTCGACACCCTGCTGAATAACCAATGGGCGGCCATCATAATCGTGTCCGTATTGTATGCTGCCCTTTATTATACATACGGGACATGGCTCAACATCCTGATCCCGTTCCTGGGCAGTATTGTGTTCGGGTTTTTCTACCTTAAATACCGCTCGCTTACAGTGGTTGTCCTGGCACGTATTTGCGCACTGCTCATCCTGGGAGCGATTCGTTTCTGAGCATTCCGTTGTGTATTACTATCTCGGTGGTCATTTCCATGACCTGGCGATACACGTGCATGACCCCGCAATAACTTGTTTCTGAAAGCTCTACGGCACGTCTGAGCTTATCTTCAGGCAAATCTTTGCCCGTGAACTCGTATACTACACGGATCTTGTTATAATGACGGGGATGCTCGTCTGTAAGGGATCCTTCCACCCGTACCTGGAAACCTTCCGGCTGAACACGCATTTTCTTTAGTATGGAGATCACGTCCATTGCCGTACAGCCGGCCAGTGCCGCCAGCATAAAAGGTTTGGGTCGCGGACCTTTATCTTCACCCCCAAAGGAAGAGTCGGTATCCATGAGAACCTTATGGCCGCTGATCCCGGCCTCAAACAACATGTTTCCCAGCCATCCTGCTGTAACTGTTTCTAAATGTCCCATTTTAATTCAGTGTTTTTTTACAAAGATAAAAATTTGTATATTTCGGCTTATGAACCCAGTGCCCTCAAATAGCTTTTGCGTTGTGACCGGTGCTGCACACGGCCTTGGGAGGGCATTTGCACTGGAGCTGGCAAAAAGACACCTGAATACACTGCTGGTGGATCTGCCGGAAAACGGGCTAAAGGATCTCTGTGCTCAATTAAGCGGTGAGTATGGTATCTCCTCACGTTGTTTTGAATGCGATCTGACCAGGAAAGAAGAGGTCATTGCACTGGCCGGGCTTATCAATGAACAGTACAGTGTGTTTATGCTTATCAATAACGCGGGTACGGGAGGGAGCGTTAAATTTGAAGAGGCCCCTGTGGATTACCTGGACAAGATCATCCAGTTGAACGTTATGGCAACAACGGTGCTGACACACCAGCTGATACCAAATCTGCTGAAACAGGAAAGGGCATATATCCTGAACGTATCCAGCATGGCAGCCTTCAGTCCCATTGGATACAAAACGGTTTATCCTGCCTCCAAAGTATTCGTGCACTATTTTTCAAGGAGCCTGTACCAGGAATATAAAAACACCAATCTGTTTGTGAGTGTGGTCAATCCGGGTCCTATGAAAACAAATCCGGACGTAACCCGCCGGATTGAAAAACAGGGATTTTTCGGTCGTTGGGGCAGCATGGTCCCGGAAAAGGTTGCAGAGATCTCTATCAGACAACTGTTCAGGCATGACTCGCTGATCATGCTGAGTCTTGCCAATGGGATCAACTGGCTGATCCTCAAACTTGTTCCCATATACATCAGGTTGCCGTTGCTAAGTCTCGCCGTGAAAAGAGAACTTGAGAACCTGCCTCCCTCCTTTTCTGAGCACACAAATAAGAAACCGGCATGAAAACGGCATTGGTTACAGGAGCTAACGGATTGCTGGGAACCAGCGTGGTACTGGAATTGCTCGGCCGTGAATACCATGTGAAAGCCCTTGTACGGGACAAAAAAAAATTTATTGAATATACCCACCCCAATCTGGAACTGGTAACCGGTGATCTGAGAGACCGGAATTCCATTCAGCGGGCAGCAATGGATTGCCATTATCTGGTACATACGGCTGCCGATACTTCACAAAAACATCTGAAGCTTTCAGATTACGATCCGGTGAACACCCTGGGCACAAAAAACATTCTGGACGTTTGCCGGGAACATAAGATAAAACGGCTGGTATATATTGGAACAGCCAACACCTTTGGGTACGGGACCCGGGATAATCCGGGGAATGAAAACGCTCCGGCCAAAGCCCCTTTTACACGATGCCTTTACGCACTCAGCAAGATGAAAGTGCAGGAAATGGTCGATAAAGAAGCTGCTGACGGCCTGGATGTGGTAACGGTAAGTCCCACTTTCATCATAGGCCCTTACGATCAGAAACCCGGATCGGGCCGGATTATTTGCATGGCTCTGAATAGAGGCATTGTCTTCTACCCGCCCGGTGGTAAAAATTTCGTTCACGCCGGTGATGTGGCCCGGGGTGTGGCAAACGCTCTTGAAAGCGGAACGGCCGGTGAAAAATACCTGATGGCTAATGAAAACCTTACCTACCGGGAATTTTTCCGGATCGTATCCCGCCTGACAGGAAATCATCCGGTTATGATCCCGCTGCCGCGCCTGTTGCTCATTGCCCTGGGACTGGCCGGTGAACTGATAAGGTTGCTGGGCATTTCCACGGAACTTACACTGAACAACATGAAGATCCTTTGTGTTCGGAATTATTATACCAATCAGAAAGTCCTGTCCCGGTTCAACATGTCATTTCTCACCACCGAAGAGGCGGTGCGCGATGCATTGAAAACGGGACCTTTCCGTGCCACGCTTAAATATTAATCATAACATTTTTAAAAAGTAAAGCTATGGAATGTTTTATTGAAAATCTGGAATCTTGTGATTTCACGGCCGGCAATTTCCTGTTCTTTTTGCCTTTTCTTATCATGTGGATCACCTTCTGTATTTATATGTCTGTAATACAGATCGTTGCCATCTGGCATGTATTCACCAAAGCCGGAAAACCGGGGTGGGCGTGTCTCATACCCGTTTATGACTACCTGGTAGGTTTAAAGATCATTGGAAAACCCTGGTGGTGGATCATCCTTCTGTTTATCCCCTTTGTAAACTTCATTTTCCTTATATGGGGACTCAATCTGCTGGCCAAAAGTTTTGGCAAAGGGGTCGATTTTACTATTGGGTTGATCTTGCTTCCGTGGATATTTTTCCCCATACTGGGATTCGGCAAATCTGAATACAAAGGGCCGGCCGGTAAATGAGAAAAAACCTCAAACGTACCCTCCTTAGCCATGTTTTTTTTATCTTGCAGTTACAAAACACATTGATCTATGAAAGTAACCTTCGAGACCATGTCCTTTGAGCATAAAAATGCCGTAATGGACATTTTTAATTATTACGTGGACAACAGCCTTGCAGCTTATCCGGATGACGTTCTCCCGTATGATTATTACGAAAAATTCCTGGATATGACCAAATGCTATCCTGCATACGTGATCAAGGAAAAAGATCAGATCGTCGGATTTTGCCTGCTCCATGCCTACAACCCTTTTCCCACATTCAAGGAATGTGCCGAAATTTCCTATTTCATTTCCCCGGAACATACGGGAAAGGGCATTGGCAGCATGGCTCTTAAAAGACTTGAGGAGGATGCTCTGAGAGTAGGCATTAAGACCATTCTGGCCAACATATCCTCTGTGAACACCCGCAGTATAGATTTTCACAAAAAAAACGGATTTGTGGAATGTGGCAGGTTCCAGAAGATTATTACCAAGAAAGGGACTCCGTTTGACATTGTCTGGATGCAGAAAACACTGGAATGTTAACCGGCAGCTTCCAGTTTTGTATGGTCGTCTTTTTTTAATTCCACGAGCTTTTGGCCGGAGGCTGTGTTGAGTATTTCCATATAGGGATTGAAGCTGCAATTCAATGCCTTCAGCTTTGGATTGCCGCTTATGTCCAGACTTTTTAATTTGTTCTGGGTACAACTCAGCGTTGTCAGCTCGGGGTTACCCCCAAGATAAGGGGTCTCCAGATTGTTTCTCCAGCACCAGAGAAATTCCAGTTTGCTACACCGGCTGATATCCAGTTCAACCAGCCTGTTCATGGCACAGAGCAAATATTCCAGTTTTTCGTTGGATCGCAGATCGAGGGTTTCCAAATGGTTCTTGCCGCATATCAGGTGTACCAGCTCCCTGTTCCCGCTCAGGTCAAGGGACGTCAACCGGTTGGACCTGCAGGACAGGCGTTCCAGCTTCCTGTTGGCGCTCAGATCGAGCGATGTCAGTTGGTTCTGGTTGCACTCCAGAATACGAAGCGATGTGAAATACGCTATCCCCTCCAGGGATTCAATACCCCGGTGATTGCAGACCATGATCTGAACACTGTCTGCTTCAGCATAATTTATTTTCCTGTCATTGTCTGTATCAAAATGTTCCAGACAATACTGATTGAAAGCGGGGTCGGGGATCTGGACATAACCGTTTTTATCACAAGAAGTTACGCACATCCATACCACCATAACGGCGACCATAAAAGAGCTTCTGGCACTCATGATATAACAAGTAATTAACAATGAACAGTTTAACAACAGGATGGCAAAATTAAAACTTTATATGGAACAGACAAAAAAATGTTCCTCAACTAAATGTGCATTATTTGTTGATAATCTTTTGAGTGAAATTTGCCTCATTAAAAAAACAAACGTATCTTTGCAGCTCATAATGAATATTGAAGCCGTTCGAGTACCCATACTGAACGGCTTCTTCGATTTACGGCTTTGCCCGTTGTTATTCAAGAAGAATAAACATCCGCTCAAAATTCAGGACCATTTTGTCAAATTGTCCTATCAGGTCCTGACCAATGTTCCCGTAAACGGTTTCAGACTCTTTGATCTTATCCCTGACTAGGTGAACTTTTGTCAGTTCCACTTTTTTCCCAGAAATTTCAAACGACGTATCTATCACGTATCCATCCAGCTCAATTAGTCCCCCGGCCCCTCCAAATTTAATTTTTTCCGGGGTGTGATCACGTTCTATCCTGTCCCTGTGCTCCATGTAATAAGCAGCATAGAGCATTGTGTTGTCGGCGCCGGTATCGAACGTAAACGGTTTTCCATCCAGACATATCATGGGCG